>NZ_JBEXIJ010000024.1:0-103851 GCF_040608495.1 Micromonospora sp. NPDC005174
CGGAGCTGGTGGCCCGGGTCCGCTCGGTGCTGCGGCGGGCGAGCGCGCCGACGCCGTCGCGCACCATCACGATCGGCGACCTGGAGATCGACCCGCCTGCTCGCTCAGCTATGCAGCGACCACTGCTGGTTCTGTTGCCCGTTGCAGGCCCAGAGGATGAGTTTCGTGCCGTTGGCGGTGCCGGCGCCGTTGGCGTCCAGGCAGAGCCCGGACTGGACGCCGCTGATGGTGCCGTTGGCGTTGACGTTCCACTGCTGGTTCGTGCCGCCGTGGCAGTCCCAGATGATCACCTGAGTGCCGTTGGCGGTGCCCTGACCGTTGGCGTCGAGGCACTTGTTGCCGTACACCTGGATCTGCTTTCCGGCCGTGTAGGTCCAGCGTTGCGCGGTGCTGTTGCTGATGCAGTCCCACAGTTGCACCTGGGTGCCGTTGGTGCTGGTGCCGTTCGGCACGTCGACACAGCGACCGGACTGGGCGCCGACGATCTGGGCGTTCTGCTGCGGGTTGCCGCCGCTGGCGGGGGTGTAGGCGGCAGCGGCGATGTTGGCCTGTACGGCGTCCTCGGTGGCCGCAGTCGGGTAGCCGGAGGTCAGCACGCCCTCGAAGAAGGTGCCGCGGCCGGTGATGCTGTTGTCACCACCGATGCCGAGGAGGATGGCCCCCTCCTTCTTCATGGGGTTGTAGCCGTTGGGACGACGGCCGTCGAAGTAGGTGGTCAGGCCACCCGACTGCGCGTTCCCGCCCCGGATCGCCCAGTGGTTCGGCTCGCCCTTGACCATCGCCGTCACGAAGCGGTGGTTGATGGACGCGATGTTGTTGTAACCCGCGTTCACCCCCGAGAACAGGCCCCACTCCAGGTCCGCCATGATCCAGGGGCCCGCACCGGCTCCGTAACCCCACTGCTTGTTGGCGCCGAAGTAGACCGTCTCCATGATGGCGCGTTCGTCGGCCAGGACGTTGGTCTGCGCGTTGCCGTAGTCGAAGCAGCACCACTGGTTGTAGTGCGTGCCGTCCACGACGGCGTAGATGCCCTCGGGCTGGTCGCCGGTCGCGACGCCGTTGGTGTTGTTGTTGCGGTAGCCGGTGCCCGGGGCGATGTAGACGCCGTACGCCTTCTGGCCGCCGATGGTGACCGGTGCCGCCTTCGCGTCGGCGAGGTTGTCGTACCCGCCGGCCGCGGGGCCGCTGAAGCCACCCGGAGGTGCCTGGGTGAGGCGGTTGTTGCGACCGGACTGGTCGTAGATGATCGTGATGACGCAGCTCGTGTTGGCGCAGAACGTGTCCTGGGTGGCCGCGTTGGCGACGCCGCCGGCGCTGACCACGCCGACGTCGCGCGTGGTGTTGTCCGACGATCGGCGGACCTGGTAGAGCGCGCCGTTGTACGCGCCGTAGAGGGCCCGGGTGGTGCTGTGCGCGGCGACGCACGGTGTGCCGCCGGAGGCGTAGATGTCGCACGGTCCGGTGCCGGCGGCGCGGGCGACGCCGGGTGTCTCCGAGACCACGTAGACGCCGGCGCCGGCGACGAGGACCAGCAGGGTCCCCGCTGCGGCCAGCAGGCGGTGCAGCCTTCTCTTCACGTCCATGGATTCCCCTTGCGTGCGGCGGTGGTGGTGGGGGTGATGTCACGCGTGATAGCGCTAACATTAATCGCCATCCATGGAAGCGCGCTACCTTCCGGCGGCCCCTGCGCCGTAGCAGACACGAGCTTGATCAGGGCGTTGTCCACAGTGCCGTCGACTGTCCACAGGACGGGGTCGCGGTGCCCCGTCGTGGCGCCCGACGTCCTAGCGTCGCGGCGTGGCAGAGGACGAGGAGACAGCGGTACGTCAGCGTCTGCGCCGGCTGACGGCCGCGACGGGTGGCGGGTCGCCGACTCCGTCGGGCAGTGGTGCGTCGACGGCGGAGGCACCCACCGGTCCCGGCGGTGGTGCGCCACGACTGCCCGGCCCGGGGGCGTTCGATCCGGGACGGCGCGGTGTGCGGGCGTTGGCTGCCGTGGCCCTCGTGGTGGTGCTGGCCGCCGCCGGTTGGGCCTGGCGGTCCCGGCCGCACGCGGAACCGGTCACCCCGCCGGTCGGCGAGGCCACCCCCGCCGTCGCCGAGGTGCAGGGCAGCGCGTCGGCGTCCGGCGAGCTGGTGGTCGCGGTCGCGGGCAAGGTACGCCGACCCGGGCTGGTGCGCGTACCGGCGGGGGCCCGGCTGGCCGACGCCCTGTCCGAGGCCGGCGGCCCGCTCCCCGGCGTGGACGTGACACTGCTCAACCCCGCCCGGAAGGTCACCGACGGCGAGTTGATCGTCGTCGGGGTGACGCCACCGCCGACACCGGGCGCCGCGGCCGGTCCCGCAGCCGGCGGGGCGCCCGGCGGGGTGGTGAACCTCAACACCGCGACGCTGGCCCAGCTCGACGCGCTGCCGGGGGTGGGGCCGGTGCTCGCCCAGCGCATCCTCGCCTACCGGGATCAGCACGGCGGGTTCCGGACCGTGGGCGACCTGCGTCAGGTCGAGGGGATCGGCGACGCGCGCTACGAACAGCTCAAGGACCTGGTGACGGTATGAACGCCCCACCTGTCGTCGGCGACGCGCCGCCACCGGATCTCCGGCTCGCCGGGTTGGCCGTGGCCGCCTGGCTCACCGCGCTCGCCGGCCTGCACCTCGGCACCCGTCCACTGCTGCTGGTGGCCGGCGGGGCGGCCGTGTCGACAGCGCTGAGCACCCTGCACCTGCTCGGCCGGCTCGGTCGGCCCGGGGCTCTCGCCCACCGTTACGGCTGGGTCGCCGTCGCGGTCGGCCTCGGCGTGCTCTGCGGCGCGGCGACGACCGCCGCCCGGCTGGTCGTCCGGGACGCGCCGCCGGTCCGTGCCCTCGCCGAAAAGCGCGCCCCGGTCACCGCCGATCTCGTCGTCCGTGACGACCCACGCCCGATCCGCTCCGCCGGGCGTCCCGGCATGCTGCTGGTGTCGAGTGAGCTGATCCGGCTGACCGGTCCGGACGGCCGGCGGCTCCGGGCGTCGGTACGGGTACTGGTGCTCGCCACCGACCCGGCCTGGCGAGGACTGCTGCCGGGGCAGCGGCTGACCACCGAGGGGCGACTCGGTGTTCCGCGTGGCGGTGACCTCACCGCGGCGGTGCTCGCCACCACCGGTCCACCCGAGCGGCACGGTACGCCGTCGTGGGCGCAGCGCGCCGCCGGCACGTTACGCGCGGGTCTGCAACGGGCCTGCGCGCCGCTGCCCGACGACCCTGGTGGCCTACTGCCGGGGCTGGTGGTGGGGGACGTCAGCCGCCTGCCGTCCGCCGTCGAGGAGGACTTTCGGGCGACCGGCATGACGCACCTCAACGCCGTCTCGGGCAGCAACGTCGCGATCGTCGTGGGCGCCGTGCTGCTGCTGGCCCGCTGGGCGCGCGCCGGGCCCTGGGTCGCCGGGGTGCTCTGCGGGGTGGCGTTGGTGGGCTTCGTCATCCTGGTTCGCCCGTCACCGAGCGTCGTACGGGCCGCCACGATGGGGGCGATCGGGCTCGTCGCGCTGGCCGCCGGTCGACCCCGGGCCGCGCTGCCCGCGCTGGCCGCCGCCGTCACGGTGCTGGTGCTCGTCGACCCCGAGTTGGCCGGCGACGCCGGGTTCGCGCTGTCCGTACTGGCCACCGGGGGCCTGCTGCTGCTCGCTCCGCGCTGGCGGGACGGGCTGCGCCACCGGGGCGTCCCGGCCGGGTTGGCCGAGGCGCTGGCGGTGCCGGCGGCGGCCCAGGTGGCGTGCGGGCCGATCGTCGCCGGGATCTCCGGCACCGTCAGTCTGGTCGCGGTACCGGCCAACCTGCTGGCGGTGCCGGCCATCGCCCCGGCGACGGTGCTGGGCGTCACGGCCGCCGTGCTGTCGCCGGTCTGGCCGGCCGGCGCCGGGTTCGTCGCGTGGCTGGCGAGCTGGCCGGCATGGTGGCTGGTCGTCATCGCCCGCCACGGCGCCCGCCTCCCGGCCGGCACCCTGCCCTGGCCGGGTGGTGCGGCCGGTGCCCTGCTGCTGGCCGGGCTGACGGTGGCACTGCTGGTGGCCGCCCGTCGACCGCTGGTGCGCCGGCTGGTGGCGGTCGTCGCCGTCGCCGTCCTGCTCGGTGCCCTCGGAGTCCGCCTGATCGCCGGGGGTTGGCCACCGCCGGGTTGGGTGGTGGTGGCCTGCTCCGTGGGGCAGGGCGACGCCCTGGTGCTGCCCGTCGCACCCGGCCGGGCGGTGCTGGTCGACGCCGGGCCGGACCCGGGGGCGGTGGACGGGTGCCTGCGGCGGCTCGGCATTCGGGAGGTGTCGCTGCTGGTGATCAGCCACTTCCACCTCGACCACGTGGGCGGGTTGGCCGGGGTGTTCCGGGGCCGGCGAGTGGTGGCCGTGCTGACCCCACCCTCGACGGAACCGGCGAGCGGTCGGGCGGCGGTCCGCGCGGCGGCGATCGGCGGCCGGGCCACGATGCGGGACACCACCGCCGGGACACGGCACCGGGTCGGCGATGTCGAGTTGCTGGTGCTCGGTCCGCCGTACCCGCTGGCCGGCACCCGATCGGACCCGAACAACAACTCGCTGGTGCTGCGTGCCACGGTCGCCGGTGTCTCGGTCCTGCTGCCCGGCGACGCCGAGACCGAGGAGCAGCACGCGGTGCTGGTCCGGAGCCCGTCGGCACAGCTGCGGGCGGACGTGTTGAAGGTCGCGCACCACGGCTCGGCATACCAGGACGAGGGCTTCCTCGCCGCCGTACGGCCGGCCGTCGCGCTGGTGCCGGTCGGCACGGGCAACTCGTACGGGCATCCGAACCGCGCGCTTCTCGCCCGACTGAGCAGTCATGGTGCCCGGGTCCTGCGGACCGACATCGACGGCGATGTGGCGGCGATCCGGACCACCGATGGCTTGGCGGTGGCCCGCCGAGGGGTGCCGCCGGGACGACCACTGTGAGAGGAACCGCAGGTCAGGGGCGTCGGCGCGGTGGAAATTGCGCGCGCCCAGGCGAAATCCCGACCGGCTTGCGGATTAGATGGTGAACCGAGGTAAATGTCTGGATTTGCGCTTAGTGCGGGCTGCACCGACCGGGCGGCGAATGAGCAGACCCGTACTTGCCGTAGGCCGTGCGAATATGGGCGACGTGACCCCCGCCAACCTCGCCCCCATTGTGCTCGTCGTCGGCGACGAGGAGCTGCTCGCCACGCGCGCCGTCTCCGAAGCTGTCGAACGGGCCCGCGGCACCGACCCCGACGTGGACGTCCGCGAGTACCAGGCGAGCGCGCTCACCGTCGGCGAAATCGCCGAGATGCTCAGCCCGTCGCTGTTCGGCGGTCGGCGGCTGCTCATCCTGCGCTCGGGCCAGGACGCCCGCAAGGACCTGGTCGCCGCACTGCTGGCGTACGCCAAGAACCCCGACCCGGAGGTCCAGCTCCTGGTGCTGCACCTGGGCGGCGCGAAGGGCAAGGCGTTCGCCGACGGGCTGCGATCGGCGGGCGCCACGGTGGTCCCGGCGGCCAAACTCAAGGGGCACCGCGAGCGGGTCGCCTTCGTCCGTGACGAGATCCGCCGGGCCGGCGGCAGGTGCGCCGACGACGCCGCCGACGCGCTGATCGCGGCGGTCGGCAACGACCTGCGCGAGCTGGCCGCCGCCTGCTCGCAGCTCATGGCCGACACCGACGGGCGGATCAACGCCGAGACGGTGGCCCGTTACTACCGGGGTCGGGTCGAGGTGACCGGCTTCACCGTGGCGGACGCCACGATGGTCGGCGACGTACCGGCCGCCCTGGAGGCGCTGCGCTGGGCCCTGCACGTCGGAGTCGACCCGGTGCCCATCGCCGACGCCCTGGCCGACGGGGTGCGCACGGTGGCCCGGGTGGCGTCGGCCGGGCGGGGCAGCCCGTACCAGCTCGCCAGCAGCCTCGGGATGCCGGCGTGGAAGATCGAGCGGGCGCAGCGGCAGGGGCGCGGCTGGAGCCCGGAAGGGCTGGTCCGGGCCATGCAGGTCGCCGCGGAGTGCAACGCGGCCGTCAAGGGGGGCTCGGACGACCGGGCGTACGCCCTGGAACGGGCCGTCTTCTCGGTGGTGGCCGCCCGGCAGGGCAGCAGCCGGTGACGGGGCCGAACCGTACCGGTTGGGCCACCCTGCCCGTCGACGAGGAGCGGTACCGGCCGCTCTACGCTCGGCTGCTCGGCCTGCGGTTCGTCAACCCCGGTGGGGTGCTCTGCTTCCTGTTCTTCGAGGGCGCCATCGCCCTGGCCGTGCTGCTCGCCCTGGCGGAGTTGGTCACCTGGTGGGCGGTGCTGGTGCTGCCCGTCGTCGTGGCGGCGATGGTCAAGCTCAACGACATGGTGGCCGCGGTGGTGGTCCGATCCGCCGCGCTCGTGCCCGAGCAGGAGCGGGACCGCTTCCGCCGGCAGATGGAGCCGGTGGTCGGCCGGGCCCGGGTCGAGTGGATGTCCAACGCGGTGACGGCGGTGGCGATCCCCGCCGACCGGGTGTGTCCCACCCGTCGCAGGGACGTACGGGACTGACGACCGCCGGGGCGGCGAGCACGTCGGCGGCACCTGGACACACGGCGGCACCTGGACACCCGGCGGCACCTGGACACACGGCGGCACCTGGACACACGGAAGCCCCGGACCGAGGTCCGGGGCTTTCCGAATCAGTCTGACGGCAAAGCGTCAGGCGGAGAGCGCCACCACGCGCTTCGCGATCGCGGACTTGCGGTTCGCGGCCTGGTTGGAGTGGATCACGCCCTTGCTGACGGCCTTGTCCAGCTTGCGCGAGGCCTCCTGCATCAGCGCGGTGGCCTTCTCGACGTCACCGGCCTCGGCAGCCTCGTTGAACTTCCGGACGGCGGTCTTCAGCGACGACTTGACCGACTTGTTACGCAGCCGGGCCTTCTCGTTCTGCCGGTTGCGCTTGATCTGGGACTTGATGTTCGCCACGCGACAGCCTCGTCTTGATAGCTCGGGTTGGTCAGCTTGTGCGCGGGATGACGACATGCGTCACCACTGCGCGAAGAGCCAGGTTACCAGGTCGCCCGGGACGAGCCAAAACGGCTCCGCCCGAAGAGGGTCCGTCCCCGCTCGCGGGTGCCGCCGAACGGTCGACGGCTTGATCCACTCGGCTTCCGGGAAACCGCAGTATCCGAGAATGGCTGACAGCCCGACTTCAAGGAAACCGAGCCGATCCCGGGCCGCGCGGGCCGCCGGGGCCCCGCGGGGCCGCTGTCACCGCCAGCCCTGCCGGCGGGCGAGCCAGTCGAGTGCCTGCTCGCCGCTCCACCGCTGGTGCGCCGACCGGTGCGGCGAGTCCGTCGCCGACGCCGCGTCCGCCCCGGTGAGGTAGTAGCCGGCCAACGCGGCCAGGGTGGCGTCCAGCGCGTCCGGCGCAGCGCCGGTGGTCACCGGGTGCGCGGCGAAGATCCGGTCGGTGTCCAGGCCGCTGGCGTAGGCGGTGAGCAGCAGGGTCGCCAGGTCGAACCAGGCCGGCCCGGTGCAGGCCCAGGTCCAGTCGCAGAGCCAGGCCCGGCCGCCCGGACCGACGAGCACGTTGTCCACCCGTAGGTCACCGTGGATCAGGCCGGTCGCACCGTCCGCGTACCCGGGGAGGCGGGACTCCAGCGCCACCAGCTCGGGCAGTCGACCCCGGGCGGCGGCGGGCAGCGCCGGAGGCGGCTCCCGGCCCGCGGCGACCTCCTCCCACCAGAGGATGTCCGAGCGGGCCAGCTCGGCCAGGTGGGGCAGGCCGAGCGCGGTCAGCCCGGCCGGCGGGTCGGCGAGCGCGGCGGCCACCTCGGCGTACGCCGCGAGCGTGGCGTCCAGCTCGGCACGCGCCCAGGGCAGGCGTGGGGTGTGCCCGTCGACCGCGTCGGTGCAGAGCGCGAACCAGCCGGCCTCGTCCAGCGTCCACCGCAGGCGGGGCGCCGGCAGGTCCGCCGGCAGCCGGTCGAGGATCGCGGCCTCCCGGGCGTACCCCGGTGTGAGGTGCGCGACGGTGGGTGACGCCTTGACGAAGGCCCGACCACCGTCTGCGGTGTGCAGCACGGCGGCGAAGCCCCGGGTGAAGCCCGCGGTGGCGACGCGGACGGTGACCACCGGCGCGCCGAGCCGGTCGGCGATGGCGACCCGCAGCGCCGCCGGCAGCGCCGGCCACGACGGGCGCGGCGCACCCGAGTGGCGTGGCACGGGGGGCAGCGGCGGCGAGGACACCCCACCATGCTGCCCCGGGGTACGTGCGCGGCGCGCGGCGACACTGCCAGACTGCCAAGCCATGAGGACCGAGGACTTCTGGCATCTGATCGACCAGGCCCGCGCCGGGGGCGGCGGTGAACCCGGGCCGGTCGCCGCGCGGGCCGTGGCGCTGCTCGCCGAGCGCGATCCGGCGGACATCGTCGGGTACGCCCAGCACCAGACGCGGGTGCTGGCGGCCTCGCACAAGGCCGACCTGTGGGGTGCGGCCTACCTCATCAACGGTGGCGCCTCGGCCGACGGCTTCGAACACTTCCGGGGCTGGCTGATGACCCAGGGGCGTGCCGTCTTCGCCCGCGCGGTCGCCGAACCGGACTCGCTGGCGGAACTGCCCCAGGTGCGGGCGGCCTCGCTCAGCGGGGAGGAGTTCTCCGCCGAGCAGATGCTGGCGGTGCCGTGGGACGCCTACCGCAAGGCCACCGCGTCGGAGCTGCCGGAGTCCCGGGAGCCGGTCCGGACGCCGGACCTCAACGACTTCTGGGACTTCGACGACGAGGAGGAGGCCCGCCGCCGGCTGCCCCGACTGGCCGCGCTCTTCGTGGAGCCGCCCATGGAGTGAGGAGTTCTCGGGACCGATCCGTCGCCCACGCAGTGGGCGTACCCCGGCGGCGTGGGAACATGGAGGGGGTCGGCGGCGCGCCGGCCTGTTCACGTCAGCCGACCAGAACGGACCGCTGTGCCACCGAAGCTCGATCCCGGCGCGAACGCCCCTGGTGCCACCGACCCCGGTCGCATCCGGAACTTCGGCATCATCGCCCACATCGACCACGGGAAGTCGACCCTGGCCGACCGGATGTTGCAGCTCACCGGTGTGGTCGACCCACGGCAGATGCGCGCGCAGTACCTGGACCGGATGGACATCGAGCGCGAGCGCGGCATCACCATCAAGAGCCAGGCCGTCCGGATGCCGTGGACCATCCGCGACGGCGAGCGGGCCGGTGAGCACGCGGTGCTCAACATGATCGACACTCCGGGGCACGTCGACTTCACCTACGAGGTGTCCCGGTCGTTGGCGGCCTGCGAGGGTGCCGTGCTGCTGGTCGACGCCGCGCAGGGTATCGAGGCGCAGACCCTGGCCAACCTCTACCTGGCCCTCGAGAACGACCTGCGCATCATCCCGGTGCTCAACAAGATCGACCTGCCGGCCGCGCAGCCGGAGAAGTACGCCGAGGAACTGGCCCACCTCATCGGTGGGGACCCCGCCGACTGCATCCGGGTCTCCGGCAAGACCGGCGAGGGCGTTCCGTACCTGCTCGACGAGATCGTCCGGCAGTTCATCCCACCGGTCGGTGACGCCGTGGCGCCCGCCCGGGCGATGATCTTCGACTCGGTGTACGACGTCTACCGCGGCGTCGTCACGTACGTCCGGGTCATCGACGGCCGGATCAGCGCCCGCGACCGGATCAAGATGATGTCCACCGGCGCGGTGCACGAGCTGCTGGAGATCGGCGTCATCTCACCCGAGATGGTCAAGGCCGAGGCGCTGGGCGTCGGCGAGGTCGGCTACCTGATCACCGGTGTGAAGGACGTCCGGCAGTCCCGGGTCGGTGACACGGTCACCATCAACAGTCGGCCGGCGGCCAAGGCGCTGGGTGGCTACAAGGACCCGAAGCCGATGGTCTACTCCGGCCTCTACCCGATCGACGGCTCCGACTACCCGAACCTGCGTGAGGCTCTGGACAAGCTCAAGCTCAACGACGCCGCCCTGGACTACGAGCCGGAGACCTCCGGCGCGCTCGGCTTCGGTTTCCGCTGCGGCTTCCTCGGCCTGCTCCACCTGGAGATCATCCGGGAGCGGCTGGAACGCGAGTACAACCTCGACCTGATCTCCACCGCGCCGAACGTCGTCTACCGGGCGATCACGGACGACGGCGAGGAGATCGTCGTGACCAACCCGAGCGAGTACCCGACCGGCAAGATCGCCGAGGTGTACGAGCCGGTGGTCCGAGCCACCGTGCTGACGCCCAACGACTACGTGGGCGCGGTCATGGAGCTCTGCCAGGGCCGGCGGGGCACCCTGCTCGGCATGGACTACCTCTCCGCCGACCGGGTGGAACTGCGCTACACGCTGCCGCTCGCGGAGATCATCTACGACTTCTTCGACCAGTTGAAGAGCCGTACCAAGGGCTACGCCTCGCTGGACTACGAGCCCACCACCGAGCAGGCGTCCGACCTGGTGAAGGTGGACATCCTGCTGCACGGCGAGCCCGTGGACGCGTTCAGTGCCATCGTGCACAAGGACAAGGCGTACAACTACGGCGTCACCATCGCCGCCAAGCTGCGTACGCTCATCCCGCGCCAGCAGTTCGAGGTGCCGATCCAGGCGGCCATCGGCAGCCGGGTCATCGCCCGGGAGACCATCCGCGCGATCCGTAAGGACGTCCTTGCCAAGTGCTACGGCGGTGACATCAGCCGAAAGCGCAAGCTGCTGGAGAAGCAGAAGGAAGGCAAGAAGCGGATGAAGATGGTCGGCCGCGTCGAGGTGCCCCAGGAGGCCTTCATCGCCGCCCTGTCCTCCGACTCCGGCGACACCAAGGCCCCCAAGAAGTAACCCCCAACCCCCGACCCAACCCCCGGCCCTCCTCCGGACCGGCCCGGCCACCCGTGTTGATCAAGAGCTTCGCGTCATCCGAAGCCCGGATGCTGACGCGAACCTCTTGATCACCGGGGTCGGGCCGGGTGGGACCGGGGGTGGGCCCGGTGGAACCGGGGGTGGGCGGGAAAATTTTGGTTGGCTCTCCTCGGGTTGTCGCCCTGGGCAACATGTTGTCTGACCTGTACGGACGTGTCTCCACGCCAATCGACGCAGCCGCTCGACATCGATGCCGACGACTTCTTGTGCGGGTGAGTCGGTTTGGATTTTTGGTGGGTCGGGAACTTAGTGGTCACGACAGGAAGCACACATTGTGTGTCAGACATTCTTAGAAGGAGCGCGACCGTGGAGCTCACCGTGTGGGGCATCATCACCGCCATCGTTGTTGGTCTCATCGTCGGGGCGCTCGGCCGCCTGGTCGTTCCGGGTCGGCAGAACATGCCGATCTGGCTGCACCTGCTGATCGGTGTCGGCGCGGCTCTGCTGGGTACGGTGTTGGCGCGGGCGATGGGTATCGCGACCGAGACCGCTGGTATCGACTGGACCGAGCTGCTGGTGCAGGTCGTGGTGGCCGCGATCGCGGTCGCGCTGGTGGCCGGTGTCGGTGGCCGCCGCCGCGTCACCCGGTAACACCGCACACCCGTAGTACCGCAACGCTTTCGAGGGGCGCCCGGCCATCAGGCTGGGCGCCCCTCGGCGCTGTGGTCCGGATCGACAGGGCGCCGTCGTCGGAGGCGTCGTCGACGTACCGGACGGTCACCGGTACCTCATTCGGCGAACCGCGATGCCCGCCCCGGCCAGTGTCCGGCAGCCGTCCCGCGTCCCGCGCCTGCGCCCCACGTTCCCGCGCCAACATCGTGCTCGATCCTGGTTGTAGTGGTCACCGTGATGCCCGATGCCACTACTTCCTGGATGGAGCACGACTTCGGGTGCGATCCGAGACGGGCGCGGAACGCGAGCGCGCGAGGCGGTCCGACCAGCACACGCGGCGCCCCAACCCGCGCCGATCTTGCACTTTCTGCTGCGACATGCCGGGCATTCCACTCCTATCGACAACCGAGAGTGCAAGATCGCCGGGGCTCGGGGCTCGGGGCTCGGGGCTCGGGGCTCGGGGCTCGGGGGGTCGGGGCGTGGGGTCCGTGCCCTTGTTTGCCAAGTCGTGATCGTCTGGGGCGTGAAGTCGGTTTGGATTTTTGGTGGGTCGGGAACTTAGTGGTCACGACAGGAAGCACACATTGTGTGTCAGACATTCTTAGAAGGAGCGCGACCGTGGAGCTCACCGTGTGGGGCATCATCACCGCCATCGTTGTTGGTCTCATCGTCGGGGCGCTCGGCCGCCTGGTCGTTCCGGGTCGGCAGAACATGCCGATCTGGCTGCACCTGCTGATCGGTGTCGGCGCGGCTCTGCTGGGTACGGTGTTGGCGCGGGCGATGGGTATCGCGACCGAGACCGCTGGTATCGACTGGACCGAGCTGCTGGTGCAGGTCGTGGTGGCCGCGATCGCGGTCGCGCTGGTGGCCGGTGTCGGTGGCCGCCGCCGCGTCACCCGATGACGAGCAGCGTCACCCGGTAACAACCTGGCATCACCGCACCACTCGAAAGAGCGCCCGGCCGAATGGCTGGGCGCTCTTTCGTGATGTCATGCCCGGGTTCGGCCCTGTTCCCTGGGCACCCGCGTCCACGGGCTGCGGTACGGTCGCCACGCTTCGGCCTGCTGCCCACTGTCGTAAAGGATTTCTTCGTACTAAGGTGCGGCGGAGAAGGTTAGTTCCAGGCGACGCGAGGGGAGAAGTGGCGTGAACAGGTGGAAGCGGCTGGCCCCGGTCACTGCCGTGGTGGCCTCGGTCGCCATGGTGATGGGCGGCTGTGGGGGCTCCGGCGAGGAATCGACCGACGACAGCAAGCTCACGGTCTGGATGATGGGTGAGGGTGGCGACGCCCAGAACGCCTTCCTCGACAGCGTGGAGACCGAGTTCCGGCAGAAGCACCCCGACACCGATGTGGTGGTGCAGTACATCCCCTGGCTGGAAGCGCCCAAGAAGTTCCAGGCCGCGCTCGCCGGCGGTGCGGGCCCGGACATCACCGAGCTGGGCAACACCGAGACCCAGGGCTGGGCCGCGCAGGAGGCGCTCGCCGACGTGAGTGGTCGGATGGGTGGCTGGGCGGACGGCAAGGACCTGCTGCCCGACCTGGTGCGCAACGCGCAGCTCGGCGGCAAGCAGTACGGCGTTCCCTGGTACGCCGGCGTGCGGGCCATCTACTACCGCACCGACTGGTTCGCCGAGGCGGGCGTGCAGCCGCCGAAGACGTGGGAAGAGCTGGTCACCGTCGCCAAGGCCGTGCAGGCCAAGAAGAAGGGCACCTACGGCATCGCGCTGCCGGGCAACTCCGAACTGCCCTTCTACTCCTTCCTCTGGGGCGCTGGCGCCGAGATCGCCACCAACCAGGGTGGCACGTGGAAGTCCGGCTACACGACGCCGGAGGCGCAGCGGGCCGTCAAGTACTGGACCGACCTGGTAACCGTGCACAAGGTCGCCCCGCCGGCCGCCGCCGGCTGGAACGAGATCGACGCGCGGACGCAGTTCGCCACCGGCAAGGCCGCGATGGCGTTCGCCGGTAGCTGGCAGCAGGGCGCCATCAAGAAGGACAACCCCGAGATCGAGAAGGTCTGGGGTACGTTCCCGATCCCCGGCCCGGACGGCAAGGCCGCACCCGGTTTCGCCGGCGGTTCGGACGTGGCGATCTGGAAGGACAGCGAGCGTCAGGACCTGGCCTGGGACTACCTGACCGTGCTGCTCAACAAGAAGAACGCGCAGAGCTTCGCGAGCAGCCTCGGTTTCTTCCCTGTCTACAAGGACCTGGTCGCCAGCGACACGTACGCCAACGACAAGGTGATGGCGGCCTTCGCCACCACCATGCAGAACACCAAGCTCACGCCGCTCACCCCGAAGTGGGTGGAGGTCAGCCGGACGAAGACGGTGACCCAGGCGATGAACAGCTCGGTCATGAAGGGTCAGAAGACGGTCGAGAAGGCTACCGCCGACGCGGCCGGTGAGATGGAAGGCATTTTGAACAGCAAGTGAGCTCACAGACCAAAAACCCGGAGACGTCCGCCGCGCGGGAGAACCCCGCGCGGCGGCGTCGCCGGGTCGACCGCCTGCCCTACCTGCTGCTCCTGCCCGCACTCGTCATCATCGGGGTGCTGCTGCTCTGGCCGCTCGGCCAGGTGGTGGCGATGTCCTTCTACCGGCTGAACAGCGTCCGGCAGTTGCGGGGCGACCGGGAGTGGCCGTGGGTGGGGCTCGGCAACTACACCGACATCCTCTCCGACCCGTTCTTCCTGACGGTGCTGCGCAACACGGTCCTGTTCGCCGCGGCGAACGTGTTGCTCACGATGGTGCTGGGCACCCTGGTGGGGTTGCTGCTCAACCGGCTCGGTCGCAAGATGGCGACCTTCGTGGCCAGTTGCGTGATGCTCGCCTGGGCGACCCCGGCGCTGACCGGCACGATCGTCTGGAAGTGGATTTTCGACGACACGAGCGGCCTGGTCACCTGGCTGTTCAACGCGTTGCCGGACGGGTTCTCGAACGCTCTGTTCGGCCGTAGCGACTGGACCGGCTACGGCTGGTTCAACTCGCCGCTGCTGTTCTTCGCCATCCTCACCCTGGTGGTCGTGTGGCACTCGTTCCCGTTCATCGCGGTGAGCGTGCTCGCCGGCCTCAAGAGCGTGCCGAGTGAGCTGCACGAGGCGGCCCGGGTGGACGGCGCGAGCCCGTGGCGGGTCTTCTGGAAGATCACCTTCCCGCTGCTGCGCCCGGTCTTCGGGATCCTGATCGTGCTCTCCACCATCTGGGACTTCAAGGTGTTCACCCAGCAGTTCGTCCTGGCCGGCGGCACCCAGGACCGCCCGACGTTCATGCTCTCCATCTACTCGTACGCCGAGGCCTTCTCGCCGCCGCCGAAGTACGGACTCGGCGCGGCCATCGCGGTGATCCTCACGCTGATCCTGCTCGTGGTCACCGGCTTCTACGTACGGATGGTGCTCAGGCAGGAGGACGAGTCGTGAAGAAGGTCGCCCTCAACGCCGCCGGGTTGCTGGTCGCGCTCTTCGCGGCGTTCCCGGTCTACTGGATGATCGCGACGTCGCTGAAGCCGAGCAGCGAGATCTTCTCGTCCACGCCGCAGCCGGTGCCGACGCATCCGACGCTGGCGCACTACCGGGAGATCCTCACCGGCAACCTGATCCCCGGGGTGACCTTCCTCGACTTCTTCCTCAACAGCGCGATCGTCGCGGTGTCCACGGTGGTGCTCAGCGGTCTGGTCGCCCTGCTCGCCGCGACGGCGGTGGCCCGGTTCCGGTTCAAGCTGCGGACCAGCTTCCTGATCATGCTGCTGATCGTGCAGATGATCCCGCTGGAGGCGCTGGTCATCCCGCTGTTCCTGATGATCCAGCGGCTCGGGCTCTACAACACCCTGCCCAGCCTGATCCTCACGTACCTCGGTTTCTCGCTGCCGTTCGCGGTGTGGATGCTGCGCGGATTCGTCGCCGCCGTGCCCAAGGAGCTGGAGGAGGCGGCGGCCATCGACGGCGCGAGCCGCGCCCAGACGTTCCGACGGGTGCTGTTCCCGCTCGTCGCGCCCGGCCTGGTCGCGACAAGCATCTTCTCCTTCATCACCGCGTGGAACGAGCTGATCTTCGCGTTGACGTTCATCAACGACCAGGGGCGCTACACCCTGCCGGTAGCCATGACCTTCTTCTTCGGCCGGGACGACACCAACTGGGGGCCGGTCATGGCCGCCTCCACGCTGTTCACCCTGCCGGTCATCATCTTCTTCCTGCTGGTACAGCGGAAGATGGTCTCCGGTCTGGTCGCTGGCGCGGTCAAGGGCTGAGCGCGCGGCGGGGGACCGGTCAGGGCCCGCGCCGCCGCTAGGCTGGCCGCCATGACGGGCAGGCTGGCAGCGGTGAACCTCGGCATCGTGACCGAGGCGGAGTGGGCGGGCGACGCGAGTGGTCGCAGCGGCATCGACAAGCGGCCGGTCGAGGGATCGGTGGCGGTGCTCGCCGGTGGCCTGGCCGGTGACTTCGTCGCCGAGCGTCCGGTGCACGGTGGCCCCGACCAGGCGGTGTACGTCTATGCCGAGGAGGACGCCGCATGGTGGGCCGCCGAACTGGGCCGAGGCATCGGGCCGGGAGGTTTCGGGGAGAACCTGACCACCTACGCGGTCGACGTGACCGGCGCGGTGATCGGCGAGCAGTGGCAGGTCGGTTCCGCCCTTCTCCAGGTGACCAAGCCGCGGACGCCCTGCACGACGTTCGCCGGCTTCTGGGGTGTGCCCGACCTGATCCGGCGCTTCACCGTCCGTGCCAGCCCGGGGGCATACCTGCGGGTGCTGCGCGAGGGCGAGGTGGGCGCCGGCGACCCGGTCGAGGTGGTGGAGCGGCCCGCGCACGGGGTGACAATCGGTGAGGTGTTCCGGGCGACGAGTCTGGAGCCGGAGCTGCTGCCCCGGCTGCTCGACGCACCGGACCTGCCGGAGAAGCTCCGGGACAAGGTCCGCCGCCGCCTCGCCGGCCGTAGCTGACACGCGCAAGCCCCCGCCGAGCGGTGTCGGCAGGGGCTTGCGGAGAGCGGGTCAGCGCAGCCAGGGGATGTTGCGGTCGAGCAGACCGCGCTCCTTGAGCTCCTTGCGCAACGGGATCTCGTCGTCGACGTACCCGTCCCAGTTGATGCCCCAGTAGTTGGCGGTGTGGGTGCCCTCACCGATCAGCTGGCGCTGCACGGGCGTGCGGTTGCGGTACCACTCGCCGTTCACGTCCGGGTGCAGCTCGTCCAGGGGACGGATCCACCGGTAGGTGTAGCCGACGAAGAGCATCTTGCGGGTGATGGTCGACAGGTTCGTCGAGCGCGAGTGCCACTGCCGGCGGTCGAAGATGAACGCGTCGCCCGGGTTCGCGGTGATCTCCACCGTGCCCTCCGGGTCCGGGTTGTGCACGCTGAGGTCCTTGGGACGGTCCAGCGAGTTCCACAGGTGGCTGCCCGGGATGACCTTGGTCGCGCCACGGCCGGTCTCCGACAGGTCGGAGAGCACGTACCCGACCTTCAGCGAGAACATCGGCCGGGGCAGGTTCGGGTCCATCGTCTCCGGGTCGGAGTTCTGGCGGTACCCGTCCTGGTGCCAACCCCAGTACGGCTTCTCCGGCTCGGCGGCCGGCGGAGTGACGTCCAGGTGGTTGTGGTGGGTGTAGATGTTCCAGCCGGCCAGCCCCCACATATACGGGAAGGCGATCGGGTGGGTGAGCAGCTCACCGAAGAGCTCGTCGCGCTCCAGGAAGCCCAGCAGGTGCAGGGTGCCGTCCTTCTTGGTGGCGCCCTTGGCCTGCTCCTCCGCGTAGACGCGGTCGACCGCCGCCTCCAGCGCCGCCCGGTGGTCCTCCGTCAGGACGTTGCGCAGCAGGAGGAAACCCTGCTCGTGGAACTCCTTGCGGTCAGTGTCGCTGATCGGTTCGTAGCCGGTCCGGTCGCCGTAATCGAACACCGCGTCGTACCCCTCCCCATGAGGTGAAACCATTTCTGGCACAGGCCGCCGATCGTAACGCGAGTGCCGGGACGGTGGGAGGGCGAGCGGCGGGGGTGCGGCCCCGGGCCGGACCGCGCGCAGCGGTACCGGTGCGCGGAGTCACATTTAAGTGATCACCGGTCAGGCTTGCGGGTTTTTGTCCGATTGTGCGGTCACTGCCGGTTAAGAGATCCGGGTCGCTCAGCCCTCGGCGAAGACCTCGGCCACCACCTGGCCCGCGGGGCCCTGCGCACCGGTCACCCGGCCCCAGGTGCCGTTGCGGGCGGTCCACTCCAGGTCGCCGAACCGGACCCGCTTCACCCCGTGGTCCTGGGCGTGCGAGACCAGCCAGTGCGCGTACCGCCAGCCGTCGCGTTGATCGTGCGCGGTCACCGCCAGGCCGGTCTGGCTGGCCTCGTCGGCGCTCGGCACACCCCAGTCCAGCACCAGGTTGCGGGTCAGCTGCGCGGCCGCCGCCGCGCCGTGCATCACCGGGGTACGCCCCACCGTGCAGGCCACCGCTTCGGTGGCGTCACCGAGCAGGGCCTTGGTGAGCACCTCGGAGTCGTCGGCCCACTTCTGGTACGCCTCGGGGAACGCCGAGCGCTGCACCCGCTGGGCGGCGTCCGTGACCCGCATCTTCTCCCAGCCGCGCACCTTCTTGAGCGCCTTGTAGAACCTGTTCGCCGCGTAGCGGGGGTCGCGAATCTGCTCGGGCGTGCCCCATCCCTTGCTCGGGCGCTGCTGGAACAGCCCGAGCGAGTCGCGGTCACCGTGATCGAGGTTGCGCAGCCCCGACTCCTGGTACGCGGTGGCCAGCGCGACCACCACGGCGCGCTCGGGCATGCCGCGCTGGACGCCGATCGCCGCGATGGTCGCCGCGTTCGCCATCTGCTCCACGTCCAGGACCACCCGGCCGTCGGCCTGGACCGTGCAGGTGCGTCCGGCCAGTGGCAGCCGCAGTTCGTCCCCGACCCGCCGGATCACGAGCCAGATCGCGATCACGGCGACGAGGATCAGCACCACTCCACCCGCCACGGCTGCCCGAGTTCGCACCCACACCCCCTCATCGACAGTTCGACAAGCGTACGTCCCCGTTGGTGTCGTCCGGGTCGTCCGGACCGTTTCGGGGTTCGCTCGGCCGTCGCGTACCGATCGGGACCTTCCCGCTCCGGGCCCGATCTCACCTGCGGGTTTCGCAGAAGGGCCGATCGAGTGTGTCTGGCGCGTCACCATGCGTCAATGACCGGAAGAGATTCGCTGGTCAGGGACTTTCCCGGTTGACACGTCAATCGGACGGGTCGTGGACAGCTGAGGAGGAGTTCGATGGGAACGCTGGACGGCAAGGTCGTACTGATCACCGGCACCGGCGGCGGTCTGGGCCGCGTCGCGGCGCTGACCTTCGCCCGCGAGGGTGCCAAGGTCGTCGGGGCCGACATCCAGGTCGACGGCAACAACGAGACCGTCGACCTCGTCCGGGCCGCAGGCGGGGAGATGACGAGCATCGCGCCCGTCGACCTGACCGACCCGGAACAGGCCCGCACGCTCGTCGAGGACGCCGTGGCCGCCTACGGGGGGCTCGACGTGGTCTACAACAACGCGGCCGCGCTGCGCTTCGGCCCGCTGCCGGACTTCTCGGTCGAGGACTGGCGGTACACCATCGCCGGCGAACTCGACATTCCGTACCTCGTGTCGAAGTTCGCCTGGCCGCACCTGGTCCGGCGCGGCGGTGGCGTCATCATCAACGCCGCCTCGATGGCCGGCATGATCGCCGGTCACGTCCCGCCGATGGTCGGGCACA
This sequence comes from Micromonospora sp. NPDC005174, assembly GCF_040608495.1. Taxonomy (NCBI): domain Bacteria; kingdom Bacillati; phylum Actinomycetota; class Actinomycetes; order Micromonosporales; family Micromonosporaceae; genus Micromonospora; species Micromonospora sp. NPDC005174. The sequence goes on from NZ_JBEXIJ010000024.1 coordinate 19,191, forward strand.
CTGCGGCGAACGCCGGCGTCATCGGCATGACGCGACAGCTCGCGCTCGAAGGCGCGCCGCACGGCATCCGGGCGGTCGCGGTCAGCCCCGGGCCCATCATCAGCCCGGCCAGCGAGCGCGACCTCGGCGACAACCAGGCGGCCCGGGACGCGATCATCGGCAAGACGATGCTCAGGCGGTTCGCGCAGCCCGAGGAGGTCGCCGAACTGGTGGTCTTCCTCGCCTCCGACCGCGCGTCGTACATCACGGGCGCCAACTACCCGGTCGACGGCGGCGCGACGGCGTGGTGACCGATTTCGGGGCGCCGCCGCTTCCGGGCGGGGCCCCGACCCGCCCCCTCAGGCAGAGCCTTTGCTCTGCTTCACCGGACGCAACACTCGACGCCCTCGGGTGTTGCGCCCGCTGAAGCAGAGCAAAGGACGTGCGGAGGGCACCGGCACCCCGTCGGTCACCGCAACCGGCCGACGCCCCCGGTCCTACCCGGCATGATCGGCGGAACCACCGTCCAGGGCGGCCACCCACCGAGGTGTCCGCTTCGCGCGGAACGCGGTGACGCCCTCGCGACCCTCCTCCGACAGGAAGTAACCCGTCGAGAGGGCGGAGAGGCGGGCCAGGTCGCCGCGCAGCTCGGCGGTGGTCGGCCGGCGCAGCAGCTCCTTCGCGCCGGCCAGCGCGCCGGGCGCGCCGCGTACCAGGGAGTCGCAGTAGCCGCGCACCGCGTCGTCCAGCTCCTCGGCCGGCACCGAAGCCGTGACCAGGCCGACCGCAGCGGCACGACGCCCGTCGAAGGTGTCCCCGGTCAGGTACAGCTCGGCCGCGGCGCGGGGGTGCAGCCGGGGCAGCACGGTCGCCGAGATGACCGCCGGGATCACCCCGATACGTACCTCAGTGAACGCGAACGTCGCCTCGTCGGCGCAGACCGCCAGGTCGGCGGCGGCGACCAGGCCCAACCCGCCCGCCCGCGCCGGCCCGGCGACCCGCGCGAGCACCGGCTTCGGGCATTCCCAGAGCGCCGCGAGCACGTCGCCCAGCATGCCGGCGGGCACCGTCCCGCTGGCGTACGCCGCGGCGGTCTCCTTCAGGTCCGCGCCGGAGCAGAAGACCGGGCCCGTGTGGTCGAGCACGATCACCCGGACCGCGTCGTCGGCCACCGCGTCCGCCAGCCCGGCCAGCAACTGGGTCATCAGGGCGGTGGAGAGCGCATTGCGGTTGTGCGGGCTGTCCAGGGTGAGGGTGGTCACCCCACGGGCCGTGGCGACCCGCACGAGGACGTCGGGAGAGGTCATGCCGGGCACACTAGTGGCCATGCCCGGCGTCCTTCCAGATGGTGAGACCGTCCCCGTCGACGGATCGCTGCCCGCCACCGCCACCACGGCGGTCGGCGCGCGCGGCTTCGGCGTGTACGTCCACGTGCCGTTCTGCGCCAGCCGCTGCGGCTACTGCGACTTCAACACGTACACGGCCAGCGAGCTGGGCGGAGGCGTGAGCCGCGAGTCGTACGCCGACTCCGTGCTGGCCGAGCTGGCGCTCGCCTCCCGGGTGCTCGGCGACAACCCGCCGCCGCGTGTCGACACCGTCTTCGTCGGCGGCGGCACGCCCACCCTGCTGCCCGCCGACGACCTGGCCCGCATCCTCGAGGGCATCGACCGCACCTGGGGGCTCGCCGCCGACGCCGAGGTGACCACCGAGGCCAACCCCGAGTCGGTCACCCCGGAATCGTTGCGGCGGCTGCGGGCGGCCGGCTACACCCGGATCTCGCTGGGCATGCAGTCCGCGTCGCCCGGGGTGCTGGCGATCCTGGACCGCAAGCACAGCGCCGGCCGGGCCACCGCCGCCGCCCGGGAGGCGCGCGAGGCCGGGTTCGAGCACGTCAACCTGGACCTGATCTACGGCACCCCGGGGGAGCGGGCCGAGGACTTCGCCGCCACGCTGGAGCAGGTCGTCGCCGCTGGGGTCGACCACGTCAGCGCGTACGCCCTCATCGTGGAGGACGGCACCCGGCTCGCCGCCCGGATGAAGCGCGGCGAGCTGCCGTACCCCAGTGACGACGTGGCGGCGGACCGCTACCTGGCCGCCGAGGCCGCCCTCGACGCGGCCGGCCTGTCCTGGTACGAGGTGTCGAACTGGGCGCGCACCGAGGCGGCCCGGTGCCGGCACAACCTGCTCTACTGGACCGGCGCCGACTGGTGGGGCCTCGGGCCGGGCGCGCACAGCCACGTCGGCGGGGTGCGCTGGTGGAACGTGAAACACCCCACGACGTACGCCCAGCGGCTGGCGGCCGGCGCGTCACCCGGCCTGGCCCGCGAGGTGCTCACCGCCGACGAGGCGCACATGGAGGACGTGATGCTCCGGGTGCGGCTCGCCAGCGGCCTGCCGTTGGGAGTGCTCCACGCCGCCGGCCGGGCCGGCGCCGAGCGGGCCCTCGCCGACGGCCTGCTGGACGCCGGGAGGTACGCCGCCGGCCGCGCGGTGCTCACCCTGCGCGGCCGGCTGCTCGCCGACGCCGTCGTGCGCGACCTGCTGCCCTGACGTGCCGGGACCGGCCGGGGGAGCGGCCGGCCCGGATCACTTGACGAGGTTGGCCGAGAGCGGGTAGCGGTACTGGCTGCCCTCGTTGGCCTTGATGCCGGCGATGATGCCGAACACGGCCCCGAGGACGACGGCCGCCGCAACGCCGATGAAGCCGATGAGGATGCAGGACAGCACCCAGCCGACCAGGCCGACGATCGACCAGATGAGCTGGAAGTTGAGCGCCGACACGGCGTGCGCCCGGACGGTCGGGGACTGGTTGCCCCGGGCCAGCAACGCCACCAGCGGAGCGATCCAGCCGAGCACGCCGCCGCTGATGATCATGCCGGCCGCGCCACCGAAGTGCGCGACCAAGGCCCAGGTCTTGTCCTCGTTGTTGGCGTAGCCGCCGCCGGGGCCGCCGTACGCGCCGCCCGTCGGATAGCCGCCAGTCGCGCCACCCGGCGGGTAACCGCCCGGTGGGGGGTAGCCACCCGGCGGAGGGTAGCCGCCCGACGGCGGTTGGTCACCGGTGGGCGGCGGATAGCCACCGGCCGGGGGATAGCCGCCCGGGCCGGGTGCCCCGGACAGTGGTGCGGTGGGCGGCTCGCCCGAGTAGGACGAGCCGGGGGAGGTCGGCTCCGGCGGATAACCGCCGGGGTCTCCCGCGCCGGGAGGGCGAGGTGGTTCAGTCATGGTTGTCACGGTAGGTGCCGATGGCAATGTCGCACCAGTGCGACTCCGTCGGGCCGGCCCGACGGAACGGACGGCGACGACCTTGATCATCGCGTCGGCGGGGGCACCGACGTAGACTGGCACTCGTTACAGTCGAGTGCCAGGACGGCCGGTCGGCCCGGATGGGCCGGCAGGCCGACGTGCGACAGGAGGTGCGGAGGATGGGTCTGGACGACCGGAAGCTCGCCGTGCTCCGCGCCATCGTCGAGGACTACGTCTCGACCCAGGAGCCGGTCGGCAGCAAGGCGCTTGTCGAGCGGCACCAGCTCGGGGTCTCCCCGGCGACGGTCCGCAACGACATGGCCGTGCTGGAGGAGGAGGGCTACATCCGGCAGCCGCACACCAGCGCCGGCCGGGTGCCCACCGACCGTGGCTACCGGCTCTTCGTCGACCGGCTGTCCCGGGTCAAGCCACTCAGCCCGGCCGAGCGGCGCGCCATCGAGCGCTTCCTCGTCGGCGCCGTCGACCTCGACGACGTGGTCCACCGCACCGTACGGCTGCTCGCCCAGCTGACCCGCCAGGTGGCTGTCGTGCAGTACCCGAGCCTCGCCCGCTCCTCGGTGCGACACCTGGAGCTGGTGCCGATCTCCACCACCCGGCTGATGCTCGTCATGATCGCCGACACCGGCCGGGTGGAGCAGCGGCTGGTGGAGCTGCCGGGGCCGGTGCCCGCCGAGGACGTGACCGACCTGCGTCGCCTGGTCAACGAGAAGCTCACCGGTGAGCGCCTGTCGGACACGCCTCCCCTGGTGCAGGCGCTGGTCGAGGAGGCGCCGGTGCAGCTGCGCCCCGCCATGACCACGCTCTCCACCGTCCTGCTGGAGACGCTTGTCGAGCGGCACGAGGAACGCATCGCCCTGGCCGGCACCGCCAACCTGACCCGGGGTGGTCTGCTCGACTTCCAGGGTTCGCTGCGGCCGATCCTGGAGGCGCTGGAGGAAGAGGTCGTGCTCCTCAAGCTCATCGGCGAGACCGAACCCAGCACGACCCGTGTGCTGATCGGCGACGAGAACGAGTTCGACAACCTGCGCGCCGCCTCGGTGGTCAGCACCGGGTACGGCCCGGGGGCCACCATCGTGGGCGGCCTTGGGGTGCTGGGGCCCACCCGGATGGACTACCCCGGCAATATCGCCATGGTGCGCGCCGTGGCACGCTACGTGGGCGAGCTGCTGGCCCAGAACTGACCAGTCAGGGCCGACGGCCGGCTGCGGCCGCCGGTCGGCGCAACGCGAGACGAACATGAGGACACGGAACGCAGTGGCCAGGGACTACTACGGCATCCTCGGTGTCAGCCGGGAAGCCTCCGATGACGAGATCAAGCGCGCCTACCGCAAGCTGGCGCGCCAGTTCCACCCGGACGTCAATCCGGACCCGGAGGCCCAGGAGAAGTTCAAGGACATCAACGCCGCGTACGAGGTCCTCTCGGACGATCGGAAGCGGCAGATCGTCGACCTGGGTGGCGACCCGCTCGCCCCGGGAGGCGGGGGCGCGGGCGGCCCGGGTGGTCCGGGCGGTGCCGGCCCGTTCGTCGGCTTCCAGGACATCATGGACGCCTTCTTCGGTGGTGCCGCAGGCGGCGCCGGCCGTGGGCCGCGTCCACGGACCCGTCCGGGCGCCGACGCGATCCTGCGCCTCGAACTCGACCTGCACGAGACGGCGTTCGGCGTCGAGGCCCCGATCACCGTCGACACCGCTGTGCTCTGCACCACCTGCTCGGGCGCGGGCACCGCGGCCGGCACCCACCTGGCGACCTGCGAGGCGTGCGGTGGCCGCGGCGAGGTGCAGTCCGTGCAGCGCACCTTCCTCGGGCAGGTGGTCTCGGCCCGGCCGTGCACCGTCTGCCAGGGCTACGGCACCACCATCCCGCACCCCTGCCCCACCTGCGCCGGCGACGGTCGCGTACGCACCCGCCGGTCGCTGACCGTCAAGATCCCGGCCGGCGTCGAGGACGGCATGCGGATCCGGCTGGCCCAGCAGGGTGAGGTCGGCCCGGGCGGTGGCACCGCCGGCGACCTCTACGTGGAGATCCACGAGCGCCCGCACGACGTCTACTCCCGCAAGGGGGACGACCTGCACTGCCGTGTCACCGTGCCGATGACGGCCGCCGCGCTGGGTACCCGGCTCACCATCAAGACGCTGGACAGCGAGGAGATCGTCGACGTCAAGGCCGGCACCCAGCCGGCCAGCACGCTGCGGCTGCGCGCCCGGGGCGTACCGCACCTGCGCGGCACCGGCCGGGGCGACCTCTACGTGCACCTCGACGTGCGGACGCCCACCAAGCTCGACCCCGACCAGGAGAAGATGCTGCGCGACTTCGCCAAGACCCGGGGCGAGGAGGTCGCCGAGTTGACCAAGCAGGGCGGCTTCTTCTCCCGGATGCGCGACGCGTTCAACGGCCACGCCTGAGGTGTCCGCGCCGCTGTTCCTGGTCGACGCGCTGCCCACCGGCGACGCGTTGACGCTCGACGGCCCCGAGGGGCACCACGCCGCCACCGTGCAGCGGCTGCGGGTCGGCGAGGAGCTGCTGCTCGCCGACGGCCGGGGTGGCACGGCCGCCGCCGTGGTCACCGCCGTCGGTCGGGGCAGCCTGGAGGTCGCCGTGACCTCCCGGGGGTACGCGGACGCGCCCGTACCCCGGATCGTCACCGTGCAGGGCATCGCCAAGGGTGACCGGGGCGAGCTGGCCGTGCAGGCGATGACCGAGGTCGGGGTGGACGAGATCGTGCCCTGGGCGGCGTCACGTTCGGTGGCGCAGTGGCGCGGCGACCGGGGCGTACGTGCCCGTCAGAAGTGGGTCGCGACCGCCCGCGAGGCCGCGAAGCAGGCCCGCCGGCCCTGGTTGCCGGTCGTGGCCGGCGCGCCGGACGAGTCCACCGCCACGGTGGCCCGCCGGATCGCCGGTGCCGCCGCCGGGTTCGTCCTGCACGAGGAGGCCGACGAGCGGCTCACCACCGCCGAGCTGCCCTCCACCGGTGAGATCGTCCTGGTCATCGGCCCGGAGGGTGGCATCGCCCCGGCCGAGCTGACCGCCTTCCGCGAGGCCGGCGGCCGGCCGGTACGACTCGGGCCGGAGGTGCTGCGTACCTCCACGGCCGGCGTGGCCGCGCTCAGCGTGCTCGCCACCCGCCTCGGCCGCTGGTAGACCCAGCTCCGGTTGCCGGTGGGTCGTGTCCGGCCCGGTTGCGGTGTTTTGTGCCCGCCGCGGTTGTGGTTGCGGTGGGTCCTGTCCTCGTGTCCGGCCTGGCCAACCTTTGTGCGCGTCCTTTGCTCTGCTTCAACCGACGCAACACTTTCGGCCGTTGAGTGTTGCCGTGGTTGAAGCAGAGCAAAGGACGCGATGAGCAGGTGGGGGAGACCTGGCCGGTCGTCGGTCGGGTCGGCACCTGACACGACCGCGTTGCCGGCGACTGGGCTGGCGGCGGCGGGGCTGGCGGCGGCGGGGCTGGCGGCGGCCGGTCTGCGGCGGTCAGCTGCGCAGGTAGGAGGCCCCGTTGAGGTCGACGATCGTGCCGGAGGCCCACTCCGCCTCGGGTGAGGCCAGCCAGTGCACGGCGGCCGCGATCTCCTCCGGCCGGGCCACCCGGTCGAACGGGCTCTGCGCCCGGATCGCCGCGCCCCGCTCGCCGCGCAGGTGCTCGGTCGTCATGTCGGTCGCCACAAAGCCCGGCGCCACCGTGGCGATCGTGATGCCGTACGGCGCGAGCGCCACCGCGAGGGACTGGCCCAGCGCGTTCAGCCCCGCCTTGCTGGCACCGTACGCCGGCTGCTCCGGTTCACCGCGGAACGCGCCCCGGGACGACACGTTGACGATCCGGCCGCCCCGCGCCCGCAGGTGCTGGGCGGCGCACCAGATCACGTTCCCGGCGCCGGTCAGGTTGGTCTCCAGCACCTGACGCCAGCGCGCCTGCCACTCGGCGTACGAGGTGCCGAAGATCGGGTGCGGGACGTCCCGGTCGCCGTACGTCCCGGCGTTGTTGACCAGCACGTCCAGGCCGTCGAGCTGCTCGGCGGCCTGGTCGACCATGGTGCGTACGGCGTCCGGGTCGGTGAGGTCGGCGCGGACCACGACGTGCCCCGAGCCGGGCAGCCGGGCGCGCAGTTCCTCGGCGGCCTCGGCGGAGTCGCGGTGGTGGATCGCCACCCGGTCCCCGCTGGCGGCGAACGCCTCCACCACGGCCCGTCCGATGCCGCGCGAGGAACCCGTCACCAGAATCGCCCGATCCGTCATGCCGGCCATCCTGCCTCAGCCGTACCCCACCGCGAACAGGCCGTCGGCGCATGCCGCGCCGGAGCGCCTCCGGCCCGTCAGTCCCTACACTGCCCCGATGGGATCCGACTGCCTGTTCTGCCGCATCGTCGCCGGGGAGATCCCGGCCACCGTGGTCCGCGAGACCGACACCACGCTCGCCTTCCGCGACATCGACCCGAAGGCCCCCGTGCACGTCCTGGTCATTCCGAAGGAGCACTACGCCGACGTCGCCACCCTCGCCGAGGGTGACCCGGCGCTGGCCGGTGCGGTGCTGGCCACGGCCGCCGCGGTGGCCGAGGACGAGGGGCTGCTCGGCGACGGGTTCCGGCTGATGTTCAACACCGGGGCGTACGGCGGGCAGGAGGTCTTCCACGCGCACGCCCACCTGCTCGGTGGCGCGCCCCTGGGCCCGATGCTCGCCCGGGACCTGACGTGACGGTCGGCCCGCACCCGTACACCCGTCTGGACCGGCTGGTCCGCCGGGTGCAGGCCGACGCCCGCGTCCCGGCGGTGTCGGCGGCGCTGCACCGGGCCGACCGCCCGCTGTGGAGCTGCACCGTCGGCGGCACCGGCACCGACAGCCCGTTGGGGCCGGGCACCCAGTTCCGGATCGGCTCGGTCACCAAGACCTTCACGGCGGTGCTCACCCTGCAGTGCCGCGACGACGGTCTGCTGGATCTGGACGACCCGGTGGGGCGGCACCTGGACCTGCCGACGCACGGTGAGCTGACCGTACGCCGGCTGCTCTCGCACACCGGCGGCCTGCAACGCGAGCCGTTCGGCGACGTCTGGGACACCCTGCACGCGCCGGACGCCGAGCAGTTGGTGGCCGGGCTGGACCGCGCCGAGCAGGTGTTGCCCACCGGCCGGCGTTTCCACTACTCCAACCTCGGCATGGCGGTGCTCGGCCTGCTGGTGGGCCGACTGCGCGGCGGACGTTGGGCCGAGGTGCTCGCCGAGCGGATCCTGACGCCGCTGGGGCTGACCGACACGACCGTGAGCCCCCGGCCCTCGGCGGCCACCGGCTACCTGGTCGACGCGTACTCCGACGAGGCGCACCCGGAGCCGCCCACCGACTTCGGCGCTGTCGGCCCGGCCGCCCAGCTCTGGAGCACCGCCACCGACATGGCCCGCTGGGCGGCGTTCCTCGCCGACCCGGCGGCACTCGACCCGGCCGGGGCGGTGCTCACCCCGGCCACGCTGGACGAGATGCGCTGGCCGTTGACCACCACCGACGAGACGCTCTGGGGCACCGGCTTCGGCCTCGGCCTCATCCTGATCCCGCAGGGCGAGCGGGTGGTGCACGTGGGGCACGACGGGGCGATGCCCGGTTTCCTCGCCGGTGTGTACGGCCGCCGGGGCGGCGACGGCACGGCCGGGGCGATGGGCGTCGCGGTGCTCGGTTCGTCCGGTACGGCGGCGGAGCTGTTCGACCTGCCGCACCAACTGCTCACCGAGGCGGTCGAGCAGGACCCCGCCGACATCGTCCCGTGGACGCCCGGCGCGCCCGCCCCGACGCACCTGCGGGGGTTGCTCGGCCGCTGGTGGGGCGAGGGTTTCGAGTACGCCTTCTCCTGGCGGGACGGGACGCTGCGGGCGCAGCGCGCCGTCGACCCCGCGGGGCGCCCGCCGGCGGTCTTCGCCCCTCTGCCGGATCGGCCGGACGTGTTCCGGACGGTCTCCGGGCGGGAGGTCGGCGAGCTGTTGCGGCTGACCCGCGACGAGGCCGGAACGGTGGTACGGATGCACTGGGCGACCTACCGGTTCACCCGCCACCAGGAGACCTTCGACCGGTACGACTTTCGGGCCGGTGGTTGATCGCGGCCAGCGGAAATGGACGCGATGCGGCCCGCGTTGACCCGATACGATGGGTGTAACGTCCGCACGCCGTGCCAGCAGGGCCGGCGCCGAGATCGAGAGCAGGTGCGCAGGGCCCCTCGGCCCGACCCATGACTGGCACCCCACCTCCCGGCCCGCCCCGGGTGCAGACCAGGATCACCGTGCCCGACCCCAAGATCATGGTCAACCTGCTCGGCGCGGGTGACGAGATCCTGCGTCTCGTCGAACGCTCGGTCGCCAGCGACGTGCACGTGCGGGGCAACGAGATCACGATCACCGGCGCCCCCGCGGACAACGCCCTCGCCGAGCGGGTCTTCAGTGAGCTGCTCGAACTCATCGAGAAAGGCGAGACCCTGACCACTGACGCCGTCCGGCGTACCGTCGGCATGCTCGAGCAGGGCAGCGCCGAGCGGCCCGCCGAGGTCCTGACGCTCGACATCCTCTCCCGCCGTGGCCGCACCATCCGTCCGAAGACGCTCGGGCAGAAGCGGTACGTCGACTCGATCGACTCGAACACCATCGTCTTCGGCATCGGCCCGGCCGGCACCGGCAAGACCTACCTGGCGATGGCGAAGGCCGTCCAGGCGTTGCAGGCCAAGCAGGTCAACCGGATCATCCTGACCCGGCCGGCGGTCGAGGCGGGTGAGCGGCTGGGCTTCCTGCCCGGCACGCTCAACGAGAAGATCGACCCGTACCTGCGCCCGCTCTACGACGCGCTGCACGACATGCTCGACCCGGAGTCGATCCCGAAGCTGATGGCCGCCGGCACGATCGAGGTGGCGCCTCTGGCGTACATGCGCGGAAGGACGCTCAACGACGCGTTCATCATCCTGGACGAGGCGCAGAACACGACGCCCGAGCAGATGAAGATGTTCCTGACGCGGCTCGGCTTCAACTCCAAGATCGTCGTGACGGGTGACATCACCCAGGTGGACCTTCCCGGCGGGACGAGCAGCGGCCTGCGGGTCGTCCGGGAGATCCTGGAAAACGTCGACGACGTGCACTTCGCCCAGTTGTCCAGCACCGACGTGGTTCGCCACCGGCTGGTCGGGGAGATCGTCGACGCGTACGCCCGCTGGGACGCCGAGCGGGAGAACCAGCAGGCGCAGGGCGTCCATGCCGTGCCCGGGCGACCCGCCCAGGGCGGCCGGGCCGGCCGTCGCCGCTAAAGCAGAGGAAAGCAGTTGTCCATCGAGATCGCCAACGAGTCCGGTGTCGAGGTCGACACCGACGCCGTGCTCGCCGTCGCCCGGCACGCCCTCGACGAGATGGGGGTCAACCCCCTCGCCGAGCTGTCCGTGCTGCTGGTCGACATCGACTACATGACCGAGCTGAACCACCGCTGGATGGGTGGGGACGGCCCGACCGACGTGCTCGCCTTCCCGATGGACGAGGGAAGTGTCGACCACGGCCCGGGCGAGACCGCCCCGGCCGGCGGCGAGCCGGCCCTGCTCGGTGACATCGTGCTGTGCCCCGAGGTGGCGGCCAAGCAGGCGGCTACCGCCGGGCACGCCCCGGCCGACGAGCTGCACCTGCTCACCGTGCACGGTGTGCTGCACCTGCTCGGCTACGACCACGCGGAGCCGGAGGAGGAGCGGGAGATGTTCGCCCTCCAGGCTCGACTGTTGACGAGCTGGCGGTCGACCCGCACCCAGTGATGTCCACTCCCTCGTTACTGGCGGTCGGCCCCACGGCCGGCCTTCCCGACCTGCAACTGATCGTGTTCGCGGCCGGCCTGGTGGTGCTGGCCGGTGTGATCGCGATGACCGAGGCGGCGCTCGCCGCGGTCTCGCCGGCCCGGGCCGCCGAACTGGCCCGGGACGGTGTGCGCGGCGCCCGTACCCTCCAGGTCGTGGCCGGGGACGTCGTCCGGCACCTCAACCTGCTGCTGTTGCTCCGGCTGCTCGCCGAACTGACCGCCACCACGCTCGTGGCGTTGGTCGCGGTGGACAGCTTCGGGGCGGGTTGGCGGGCAGCGCTCGTCACCGCCGGCGCGATGACCGTGGTCAGCTTCGTGGTGGTCGGTGTCGCCCCGCGCACCATCGGCCGGCAGCACGCGTACGCCGTGGGCCGGGCGGTCGCGCCTCTGGTCCGCTGGCTGGGTCGCGCGCTCAACCCGCTCGCGTCGCTGCTCATCCTGATCGGCAACGCGGTCACCCCGGGGCGGGGCTTCCGGGAGGGACCGTTCGCCAGCCAGGTCGAGCTGCGCGAGCTGGTCGACCTCGCCGAGCAGCGCGGCGTCGTGGAGCACGGCGAGCGGCAGATGATCCATTCGGTCTTCGCGCTTGGCGACACCATCGCTCGTGAGGTGATGGTGCCGCGTACCGAGATGGTGTGGATCGAGGAGGGCAAGACCCTCGCCCAGGCGCTGGTGCTGTTCCTGCGATCGGGTTTCTCCCGCATCCCGGTGATCGGCGAGAGCGTCGACGACGTACTCGGTGTGCTCTACCTCAAGGACCTGATCCGCCGGTCCCGCGGCGGTGACCCGGACGCCGAGCAGGTGCCGGTGGCCGAGTTGATGCGCCCGGCGACCTTCGTGCCGGAGTCCAAGCCGGTCGACGACCTGTTGTCGGAGATGCAGGCGGCGCGCAACCACCTGGTCGTCGTGGTCGACGAGTACGGCGGCACCGGCGGCCTCGTCACCATCGAGGACATCCTGGAGGAGATCGTCGGTGAGATCACCGACGAGTACGATGTCGAGCGCCCGCCGGTCGAACGCCTCGCGGACTCCTCGGTGCGGGTGACCGCCCGCCTGCCGGTGGAGAACCTGGGCGAGCTGTTCGACACCGACCTGCCCACCGACGAGGTGGAGACGGTCGGTGGCCTGCTCGCCCAGTCGCTGGGGCGGGTGCCGATCCCCGGAGCGCAGGCCGACGTGGCCGGCCTCCGGCTGGTCGCCGAGGGCACCACGGGCCGGCGCAACCGGATCGACACCGTCCTGGTCAGCAGGGTGGAGTCGGGCGACGAGCAGGACACCGACGGGCGCGGCGACCACGCCGGCCCCGGGGACGACCCGGATCATTATCGAGACGAGGAGAGGCAAGCCGCCGATGCCTGAGACACCCGCCGCGCCCACCGCCCGGCCCACCCCCGGCGCGCCGGCGCCGCTGAGCGCTGAGGACGGCAAGCTCGTCGTCCTGGCCCGGGGCGCCCGCGCGCGGGTCGGTGCCGTGGAGGGCGCCGCGGTCCGGGATCAGGACGGCCGGACGTACGCGGCGTCCAGCGTCGCGCTGCCCTCGCTGACCCTCACCGCGTTGCAGTTGGCGGTGGCCTCGGCTGTTGCCGCCGGGGCGAGCCGGCTGGAGGCGGCGGCGGTGGTGACCGAGGCGTCGACGCTGGACGGCGCGGGTCATGCCGTGGTGCGCGACCTCGCGGCGGATGCGCCGATCCATGTCGCCGCCCCGGACGGCACGGTCCTCGGCACGGTGACCGAGTGAGCCCGGTGCAGGATGCACAGGCCCGCCCGTACCGGGCCGGGTTCGGCTGTTTCGTCGGGCGACCCAACGCCGGCAAGTCCACGCTGACCAACGCGATCGTGGGCACCAAGATCGCGATCACCTCGAACAAGCCGCAGACCACCCGGCACGTCATCCGGGCGGTGCTGCACCGTCCGGAGTCCCAGCTGGTCCTGGTGGACACGCCGGGCCTGCACCGCCCCCGTACGCTGCTCGGTGAGCGCCTCAACGACCTGGTCCGCTCCACCTGGACCGAGGTCGACGTCATCGGTCTGTGCATCCCGGCGGACGAGCCGGTGGGCCGCGGTGACCGGTTCATCACGGGCGAGCTGGCCGAGCTGAAGGCGACAGTGCTGGCCGTGGTCACCAAGACCGACCTGGTCGACAAGCGGCGGCTGGCCGAGCAGTTGCTCGCGGTCAGCGAGATGGGCGAGTTCGCCGAGATCGTGCCGGTGAGCGCGGTCTCCGGCCACCAGGTGGACACGCTCGTCGACGTGATGACCAAATACCTGCCGCCGTCGCCGCAGCTCTACCCGGACGACATGCTGACCGACGACCCGGAGCAGGTGATGGTCGCGGAGCTGATCCGGGAGGCGGCCCTGGAGGGCGTCCGCGACGAGCTGCCGCACTCCATCGCCGTGGTGGTCGAGGAGATGATCCCCGAGGGTCAGGTCATGAAGATCTACGCCGACCTGTACGTGGAGCGGCCCAGCCAGAAGGCGATCGTGCTCGGCCACCGGGCCAGCCGGCTCAAGGAGGTCGGCACCAACGCCCGCCGGCAGATCGAGGAGTTGCTCGGCTCGCGGGTCTATCTGGACCTGCACGTGCGGGTCGCGAAGGACTGGCAACGCGACCCGCGGCAGTTGCGCAAGCTGGGTTTCTGAGGGTTCGCCGCCGGCCCGGTCGGGCGGCGCGGGCGTCGGCGGGTCCGTGGGACGGGCCGACGCCCGGCGATCGTCAACGCTGGGTGATCGTCACGTCGCCACTGCCGGCCGAGGCGTCGAGCACCAGGGACGCCGCCGGGTCGTCCGTCACGGTGATCCGTGCGTCCCCGGAGCCGGTGTTGGAACGGACCCGGTAGCTGCCCGCCGGCACGAGCAGCGAGACGTCGCCGCTGGAGGCGTGCGCCCGGGCCGAGGCCGCCGTCTCCATCTCGACGGTCACGTTGCCGGAGCCGGCCTCGGCGTCGGTGGCGCCGGCCACGCGGCGGGCGCTGACGTCGCCGGAGCCCGCCCGCAGCCGTACCGTCGAACGGGCCTCGCTCAGGTCGATGTTGCCCGAGCCGGTCTCCACGTCGAGCGCCCCCGTGACCTCGGTCATCCGCACGTCGCCCGAGCCGAGTCGCAGCTTCACCGCGCCCACCTTGGTCAGCTCGACGTCCCCCGAGCCGCTGTCGCCCTGCACGGTGACCCCCTCGGGGACGGTCACCTCGTACGACACGCTGCACCGGTCGCCGCAGTCGGTGTTCAACACCAACTCGCTGTCCTTGATCTCGTACCGTGCCTTGGGTTCGCCGCCCTGGTAGCGCACCACCCGCTTGATCCGCGCCTCGCCCGCCGCGCCGGTGCCCCGGACGATAACGTCACCGGAGCCCCCGTCCACCCGGATGGTGGTGATCTTCACCGGCTCGGTGTCGTCGTAGTCCAGCCGGCGGAAGGACAGGTTGTCGCACCCGGCCAGCAGGATGAGGGCGGTGGACAGCCCCAACGCGACGGGTGCGGTGGCCCGGTGACGACGGGCGGCGGTGCTCTGGTGCAGTGCCATGGCCAGCACGCTACGGGCGGTCATCGGCCCGGCGCATCGGGGTTCATCCGCGCGTCCACCCCGAAGCGACCCTGATTTCACACCCCGAGGGAGAATGGTCCGATGGCCGGGTATCGCCGACAGCTCTACCGCGACGACGCGGTGGTGCTGCGCGTGCAGAAGCTCGGCGAGTCCGACCGGATCATCACCCTGCTCACGCGTCGGCACGGCCGGCTGCGGGCGGTCGCCCGGGGGGTCCGCCGCACCATGAGCAAGTTCGGCGCCCGGCTGGAGCCGTTCGGTCACGTCGACCTGCAACTCGCCGGTGACCCCAAGGGCAACCACGGCAGCTCACTGCACACGGTCAGCCAGGTCGAGGGGATCGACCTGTACGGCAAGCGGTTCCTCGGCGACTATCCCCGCTACACGGCGGCCAGCGCGATCGCCGAGACGGCCGAGCGGCTGACTCCCGTCGAGCGGGAGCCGTCGCTGCGACTGTTCCAGCTCACCGTGGGGGCGATGAAGGCGCTGTCCCGGGGTGAGCACGACACCACCCTGGTGCTCGACGCGTACCTGCTGCGGGGGATGGCCCTCGCCGGCTGGGCTCCGGCCCTGACCGCCTGCGCGGTCTGCGGCACCCCCGGGCGGCACCGCGCGTTCTCCGTGCCGGCCGGCGGCGCGGTCTGCCCGGACTGCCGACCGCCCGGCGCGGCCCATCCCGCGCCGGCCACCATCGACCTGATGTCCGCGCTGACCACCGGCGACTGGGTGGTCGCCGACGCCACCGACACCGGTGTACGCCGGGAGTGCAGCGGTCTGGTGGCGGCGCACCTCCAGTGGCACCTGGAACGCGCGTTACGCTCGCTGCCGCTGGTCGACCGGGGCACCTCGGTCACCGGCACGGTCCCGCCACCGGGCGGTGGTGGGGCTGGGATGCTCCGGCCGCGCGGTGACGTCGAGGCGGGGGCTGCGATGTTCCGGCCGGGCGGTGACGTCCAGGCCGGAGCGGACGGCACGAGCAGGGAGAGAGCCGAGTGATCCGATCGACGAGGCGCGAGCCGACGCCACCGAAGCCCCACCCGTCCGGCGCCCGGCCGCCGGCGCTGCCCCCGGGGGCCGTGCCGAAGCACGTGGCCATCGTGATGGACGGCAACGGCCGGTGGGCCAAGGAGCGCGGGTTGGCCCGCACCAAGGGCCACGAGGCGGGAGAGCACAGCCTCTTCGACACCATCGAGGGCGCGATCGAGATGGGCATCCCGTACCTGTCGGCGTACGCGTTCTCGACCGAGAACTGGCGGCGCTCGCCCGACGAGGTCCGGTTCCTGATGGGGTTCAACCGGGACGTGATCCGTCGACGTCGTGACCAGCTCGTCGACCTGGGCGTGCGGGTGGTCTGGTCGGGGCGTCCGGGGCGGCTGTGGAAGAGCGTCATCTCCGAGTTGCAGACCGCCGAGGAGATGTCCCGGGGCAACTCCACCCTGACTCTGCAGTTCTGCGTCAACTACGGCGGTCAGGCCGAGATCGGCGACGCCGCCGCCGCCATCGCGCGGGACGTGGCGGCCGGTCGACTCGACCCGGCGAAGGTCAGCGAGAAGACCGTCGCGAAATACCTGTACCACCCGGAGATCCCGGAGGTGGACCTGTTCCTGCGGCCCTCGGGCGAGGAACGGATCTCCAACTTCCTGCTCTGGCAGACCGCGTATGCCGAGTTGGTCTTCCTGGACACGCTCTGGCCGGACTTCGACCGCCGCCACCTCTGGTACGCCTGCGAGCTGTACGCCCAGCGGGACCGGCGCTTCGGCGGCGCGCTGCCCAACCCGGTGGCCCCGACGGCCTGAGGAAGGCTTACCCACACGTCACGCTGGGTATCAGAGACGTCAGAAGCCACTGACGGAGGTGAACCCACATGATCCAGAAGCGCATTGCCCAGTGGGCGGTGATGGCCGTCGCGGTGCCACTGGCCGCGGCCGGCGCCCGCCGGCTCAGCCACACCCTGGAGGCCCGCCGTGGTCCCTCCGGGGCGACCCGGCTGCTGACGAAGGGCGCGGACCTGATCCGCCCGCAGAAAGCCAAGCGTCGCCGATTCTGGTAACGCGAAAACACCCCGAGGCGCCGCCCCGCACAAGACGTGCAGAGCGGCGCCTCCCCCTGTACCCGCGCCCCACCCCCGCGCGATGGTGCCGCCGATCTTGCACTTTCGGTGGCGACAAAAGGTGTGGAAGTGGACCGATCGACCACCATAAGTGCAAGATCGGCGGGGCGGGGCGGGGCGGGGCGGGGGCGGGGACGGGGCGGGGGCGGGGACGGGGGCTGGGCGGGGTGGGGTGGGGTGGGGTGGGGTGGGGGCTGGGTGGGGTGGGGGATTTGGGGGTTTGGGGTGGTGGGGGTCGGTAGGGTTCGGGAGGGGGCGGGACCTGTCGGGTGGGGGTGGTTGGGTGTGCGGGATCTCCGGTACAAAATGATCATGGCGTTGAACGCGGCCGACCTGGGCGACCCGATCTGTGAGCAGGTTGCCGAGATCTGCGCCGAGATCGCCGAGCAGCACTGTGCCGAGTTCGGTCACACGCCCGCGCTGCGGACCGGTGAGATCGCCGAACTGGCCACCGGAGAGCCGGCCCTGACCTGGGCGCCCTCGACTCCCGACGCCGGGCAGCGTGCCTGGTGACCGCAGCCGCCCCGGCCGTCGACGTACGCCGTGCCGACGACCGCTTCGCCACTCGGATCTCCTGGCTGGATTCCAAGCACTCCTTCTCGTTCTCCCGGCACTACGACCCGGCCAACACCCATCACGGCCTGCTGCTGGTCAACAACGATGACGTGGTCCGGCCGGGCGCCGGCTTCGAGACCCACCCGCACCAGGACATGGAGATCGTGACCTGGGTGCTGCGCGGCTCGCTCGTGCACCAGGACTCCACCGGCCACTCCGGGGTCATCTACCCGGGCCTGGCGCAGCGGATGAGCGCCGGCACCGGCATCCTGCACTCGGAGAAGAACGACGCGTGGCGGCTCCTGGACAACCAACAGCCGCACAGCGACCCCGTGCACTTCGTGCAGATGTGGGTGCTCCCGGACGAGCAGGGTGTGGACCCCGGCTACGAGCAGCTGGAGATCGAGGACGAGTTGCTGCGCGGCGGCCTGGTGCCGATCGCCTCGGGAATGGACCGCTACGACGGAGCGTCCGCGATCCGGATTCGCAACCGGTACGCGACGCTGCACGCCGCCCGCCTCCGCCCCGGCGACGAGGTCACCATCCCGGACGCGCCCTTCGTGCACCTGTACGTGCCCGACGGCACGGTCACCCTGGAAGGCAGCGGTCCACTCGGCACCGGAGACGCGGCGCGGCTCACCATGACCGGCGGCCGACGGGTCACCGCCGACGAGCCGGCGGAGATCCTCGTGTGGGAGATGCACGCCACCGTCGCCTGAGCGCAGCCGCGTCCACGAGATGATCGCGCCCGAACATGGATGTAGTGGCCTCCCTGACACGGGAGGCCACTACATCGTGGATCGAGCACGATCATGCCGTGCGTCGTGCGTCGTGCCTTACGCCGGGGATTCCGTCTTGTCGCCGGCCCAGGTGGTGTGGAAGGAGCCCTCGCGGTCCACGCGCTGGTAGGTGTGCGCGCCGAAGTTGTCCCGTAGGCCCTGGATCAGCGCGGCGGGCAGCCGCTCGGCGCGCAGCGCGTCGAAGTACGCCAGCGACGACGAGAACGCCGGCGTCGGCACACCCGCCTGCGCCGCGTCGGCCACCACCCGCCGCCAGCTCGGCACGCCGGCGCTGACCGCCTCGGCGAAGTACGGCGCGACCAGCAGCGTCGGCAGGTCGGGCTGCTCGTCGTACGCCTCGCGGATGCGGTTCAGGAAGCGCGCCCGGATGATGCAGCCACCCCGCCAGATGGTCGCCGTGCCGCCCAGGTCGATGTCCCAGTCGTACTCGCTGCTGCCGGCCCGGATGTGGTCGAAGCCCTGGGCGTACGCGACGATCTTGGAAGCGAGCAGCGCCCGACGGACGTCCTCGACGAACGCGTCCCGGTCGGCCACCTGCCACTTGTCACCGGCGTCCGGGAAGGCCCGGCGGGCCGCTTCGCGCTGGTCGACGTGCCCGGACAACGAGCGCGCGAACGTCGCCTCGGCGATCCCGGTGATCGGAATGCCCAGGTCGAGGGCGCTCTGCACGGTCCACCGGCCGGTGCCCTTCTGCTCGGCCCGGTCCTGCACGATGTCGACGAACGCGCGGCCGGTCGCCGCGTCGGTGTGCGCCAACACGTCGGCGGTGATCTCGATGAGGAACGACTCCAGCTCGCCGTTGTTCCAGTCGCGGAAGATCTCGGCGATCTCCGCCGGCGTCGCGTCCAGACCGGCCCGCAGCAGGTCGTACGCCTCGGCGATGAGCTGCATGTCGGCGTACTCGATGCCGTTGTGCACCATCTTGACGAAGTGCCCGGCGCCGTCCGGCCCGACGTGCGTGCAGCACGGCACACCGTCCACCTGGGCGGCGATCTTCTCGAACATCGGCCCGAGCTTCGCGTACGACTCGGTGGAACCGCCCGGCATGATGCTCGGGCCGAGCAGCGCGCCCTCCTCGCCGCCGGAGACGCCGGTGCCGCTGAAGTGCAGCCCCTGCGCGCGCAGCGACTCCTCGCGGCGGCGGGTGTCGGCGAAGTGGGCGTTGCCGCAGTCGACGATGATGTCGCCCTCGTCCAGCAGCGGCACCAGCTCGTCGATGACCGCGTCGGTGGGCGCACCCGCCTTGACCATCACGATCACCGCGCGGGGCCGTTCCAGCGACGCCACGAAGTCGGCCATCGACTCACCGGGCACGAAGGTGCCCTCGTCACCGTGCTCGGCGACAAGGCTGCGGGTGCGTTCCGGGGACCGGTTGTGCACCGCCACGGTGAAGCCGTTACGGGCCAGGTTGCGGGCCAGGTTACGGCCCATCACCGCCAGCCCGGTCACGCCGATCTGCGCTGTCGCCTGCTGAGCCATTCGTGCCGCCACCTCTCGCCGTCGAACTGTCCCTGCGACCGTATCGCGGCACACGGCATCGCGGGCAGGTCGTCCCACGGCGGGTCACCGCCTGGTCGCGGCCCGTCCGTCCACCGGTCGCTCACCGCTGGGCGAGTCGTTCCTCCACACGCGCCACCTTCGCGGTGAGCGCGTCGGTGACACCGGGCCGGACGTCTGCCTTGAGGACGACGCTCACCCGGGGCGCCTGCGCGGCCACCACGTCGACCGCCCGCTTGACCACCGCCATCACCTCGTCCCACTCGCCCTCGACGGTGGTGAACATGGCATCGGTCCGGTTCGGCAGCCCGGACTCGCGGACCACCCGTACCGCCTCGGCCACGAGGTCGCCCACGGAGTCGCCGCCGCCGAGCGGGGTGATCGAGAACGCGATCAGCATGCGCCGATCGTGCCAGTAAACAGGGTGCGCGTCTCCTCGTGTGACGGTTAGGGTTCCGGCATGCGTAACTGACGCCCCTTTTTCCGAGCCGGTCCGCCGCCCCGCGTCGCGGTCCGTGCGCTCCCGGGCGTCGCGCGTCCCCGCCGTTCGGCGGCGTCGAGCCTTCCTGATTCCCGGTGAGCAGTCCCTTCCCATCCGACCGTCGCGCCGCGACGGTCACCAGCCGATCCGACCGACCGCCGGAGCGCGGGAACGGCCGGGACGGTCGGCACCGAAGGAGACCCGGATGCCCGCCAGGCGTAACCCGAAGAAGTCCCGTACCCCCAAGATGTCCCCCTCCGGACAGGTTCCGGCGGCGGACCACGGCCCGACGACTGGTCGCGGCACGAGCCTGTCGTCCAGCCCGGATGTCGCGGTCGAACCGGCCCTGCCGGCGGTGCTGGTCGAACCGGCGCCACTGGCGGCGCTCGTGGAGCCCGCGCTGCCGGCGGCGCTGGTTGAGCCGGCGGCGCCGACGCTGCCGGCGGCTCTGGTCGACCCGGCGGCGTCCGTCGAGTCCGCGCCACTGGCGGCGCTGGTCGACCCGGCGGTGACCGTCGAGCCGCTCCGGCCCGGAGCGGTCCCGGCCGACGCGGCGCTGCCTGTCGACGTGCCGGCGGCTGTCGAGGCGCCTGCGGTGGAGGATCTGCCCACGCCGGCCAGCCGACCGTCAGCACCGACGGCCGGGCCGCCCACGGGCCGGGGCAACCGTTCGACCGGTGGCCGCAGCCAGGCGGCGGGGCAGACCCGCCGCTACGCCTTCCGGCGAAGCTGACCGAGCCGTGCGCCCGCTCTGGCGCACGACTCCGCGACAGCAACTTCAGGGATGTAGTGGCTTCCCACGCTGACGAGGCCACTACATCCCTGAAGTTGCGCGGATCTTGCCGCCGGCGCGGCGCGGCGCGGCCCGGCCCGGCCTGGCCTGGCGCGGCCCGGCGCGGCGCGGCCCGGCGCACGGCGGCCGGGGTGGACGGCGGTCCGGCGTCGGGCGGCGTCAGCCGAGCAGGGGGCGGAAGGTACCGACCAGGATGCTTGTCGTCAGTGCCGCGCCGGCCAGCGCGAACGCGCCGACGACGAGCAGTGTGTCGGCGAGGCCGAAGTGCTGGCGGCGCGCGACGGTACGGGGTGTGTCGGCGTCGAAACCGCGGGCGTCCATCGCGACGGCCAGCCGGGTACCTCGACGGATCGCTCCGACCAGCAGCGCGAACGCCGTGGACGCGAACAGCCGCAGCTTCGCCACGGGGTTGCGTCCGGCGTCCACGCCACGTGCCCGGCGGGCCATGCTGATCATCTGCCATTCCTGACCGAGCAGCGGCACCAGCCGGAACGCGGCCAGCGCCCCGACGGCGAACCGCGCCGGCGCCCTCGCGTTCTGGATCAACGCGTCCGCCAGGTCGGTCGGGTCGGTGGTGGCGAAGACGATCACGCCGGGCAGGGCCACCGCGAAGATCCGCAGCACCAGGCCGAGCGCGGTGAGCAGCACGCCGGTGCTCACCAGCACCGGGCCGGCGTCCAGCAGAACGCGACCGGACTGGTCGGCGGCGAAGAGCACCAGGGTGACCAGGATGCCGACGGCGCTGAGCAGCAGCGGCAGGGCACGCCGGGCCAGCACCCGGTAGCGGAGGCCGAACAGCGGCAGGACCGCGAGTTCGACGGCGATGGCGATCGCGGGCGCCAGCGGGTCGAGCGTGGCCAGCAGGGTGAACGAGAAGAGCAGTGCGGCGGCGAGCTTCGCCACCGGGTTGCGCCGGGCCAGCGGCGCCCCGGGCCGGGCGACCGGTTCGATGCTGATCATCGGTGCGACTCCCGTCCGGCGTCGAGGCGTCGGTCGCGACGCGCCGGCACGGTCACGACCGCTCCAGGGTGACGGTGCGGTCGGCGAGCGCGGCGACGAAGTCCACGTCGTGGGTGACGCTGACGACGCCGTGCCCGGCGTCGCGCAGGTCGGCGAAGAGGTCGACCAGCTCGCCCCACGTCCGCCGGTCCTGGCCGAAGGTGGGCTCGTCGCAGATCAGCAGGCGGGGCGCGGTGGCCAGGGCCGTCGCCACGCTGAGGCGTCGCGCCTCGCCGCCGGAGAGGGTGTACGGGTTGGCCGCCGCGAGCCTGGTCAGCCGCAGCCGCTCCAGCAGCCCGGCCGCCGTCTCCTTGACCGCCGCCTCGGGTTGGCCCGTCCGGCGTGGGCCGAGCGCCAGCTCGTCGAAGACGGTGCCGGTGACGAACTGGTGCTCCGGGTCCTGGAAGACCGACCCGATCCGTCGGGCCAGCGCGGGCGCGCGCCAGCGGTGCGGGGGAGTGCGGTGGTGGGCGCCGGCCAGCTCGGCCGAGGCGGTGACCCGGCCCGTGCCCGGTTTGAGCAGCCCGCCGAGCAGCAGCGCCAGGGTGGACTTGCCGGCGCCGTTCGGTCCGCGCACGGCGAGCGCCTCTCCGGCGCGTACCGTCAGATCGGTGGAGCCCAGCCGGGGCGGCAGGCCGAGCCGGTCGGCGGTGAGCAACACGTCGCCGGCCGCGGCGGTGGCCCGGCGCGGCGCGACGGGATGGCCGGGTACCCAGACCCCCTCGGCGGCGAGGGTGTCACCGTGCGCGGCGAAGACCACGTCGGGTGGCCCGTCCGCGCGGACCCCACCGCCGGGCTCCAGGACGACCACCCGGTCGACCAGGGGCAACGCCTCGGCGACCCGGTGTTCGACCAGGATCAGGGTGGTGTCGGCGTCCAGTGCGCCCGCCACGGCGCCCCGGACCAGGGCAGCCCCGTCCGGGTCGAGGTTGGCGGTGGGCTCGTCGAGCAGCAGCAGGCCGGGCCGCAGCGCCAGCGCGCCCGCCAGGGCGAGACGCTGCTGCTCGCCGCCGGAGAGGGCGGCGGTGCCGCGGTCCCGGGGGTACGGGAAGCCGACCCGCCGCAGCGCCTCGTCGACCCGTGGCCAGATCTCGTCGGTCGGTACGCCCCGGTTCTCCAACCCGAACGCCACGTCGTCGCCGCTGCGTGCCATCACCAGCTGGGTCTGCGGGTCCTGGAAGACGATGCCGACCCGTTCCCGGCCCTTGCGGGGGTCGAGCCCGTCGATCTCGACGGTGCCCTCCTGCTCACCGGAGTCCTCCGCCAGCAGCCCGGCCAGCGCGCTGAGCAGGGTGCTCTTGCCGGCCCCCGAGGGCCCGAGCAGCAGGACCCGCTCGCCGTCCTCCACCCGGAGGTCCACCCCGCGTACGGCCCAGGCCCGCCGCCCGGCGTGCCGCCACCCGAAACCCCGCAGCAGTACGCCCACGACCCCTCCCTCCATGTCCTCGCCGGTGATCAAGAGGTTCGCGTCAGAATTCCGCCTGCCGATGACGCGAACCTCTTGATCACGGGGTGCGCGCGCAGGTCTAGATCAGCGCGCGGGTTCGGCCGGAGGGGAGGCGGTCCAGGGCGCCGGTGTTGGCCAGGGCGCGGGTGAGCAGCCAGCCGCCGACACCCGCGATGATCGTGGCGCTGACGATGGTGAGCAGCGCGTACGGGATGCGGTAGTCGCCCAGCGCGTAGTCCGCGTTCCAGACGAAGAAGTCGAACAGGGCCGCGCTGAGGCCCGTCAGCGCGCCGGCCAGCACGGCTGTCGGCAGCCGGTACGACCGGTAGCGGAACGCGGCGAACGCCAGCTCGGCCCCGATGCCCTGCACGATGCCCTGCGGGATGACCGTGCCGGCCCACTGGCTGCCCAGCAGCGCGGAGACGACCGCGGCCACCGTCTCGCAGTAGAGCGCGGCGCCGGGCTTGCGGATGACCAGCCCGCCGACCACGGCCGGCAGCAGCCACACGCCGTAGATCAGCGTCTGCGCCGGTGGGAAGAAGGCGAACGCGCCCTCGGTGGCGCTCCAGACCAGGCCCCAGGCCCAGAAGATGACGCCGAAGGCGACCGCGATCACCGAGGCGACCACGATGTCGATCGTGCGCCAGCGGTTGGTGGTGTTGTCCATGCTGTGCTCCCAGTTCAGTGAAACGAACCAGGAGAAGACGCACGCCGCGCGTCCGGTGGCACCGGACTCACGGCGCGGCTGGAGGTCGACCGAACTCCCTGCGCTGGCATTACCCAGATCAGGTTCGAGGGTCTGCGGGCGTGCCCGCACTCTCAGCGCTGTGCGCTCCCCTGTCGGATGTGAAGTTGTCTCGCTGACGCTAGCACCGACCAGGGGTAACAGCCCAGCAGGGCGTCGTGACGTGCGCGCATCCGGGCCGGCACGACGACGGCTGGGTAGGCTGACGATCATGCAGGTCGACGCGCGGGGTCTGACGTTCGAGGTACGCACCGGCGGCCCGTCCGACGGTGCCCCCATCCTGCTCCTGCACGGGTTTCCGCAGCACAGCGGCGAGTGGGACGCGGTCGTGCCGCCACTGCACGCCGCCGGCCTGCGCACGTACGCGCTGGACCAGCGGGGTTACTCGCCGGGTGCCCGGCCCGCCGAGGTGGCGGGGTACCGCATCCCCGAACTGGTCGCCGACGCGGTCGCGGTGCTCGACGCGCTCGGTCTGGACGCCGTGCACCTGGTCGGCCACGACTGGGGCGCGATAGTGGCCTGGGCGGTGGCCGCCGCGCACCCTCAGCGTGTCCGTACGTTGACCGCGGTGTCGGTGCCCCATCCGGCGGCCATGGCGCACGCGCTCGCCACCGACGCTCAGCAGAAGGCCCGCTCGTCGTACATCGCGTTGTTCCGTAAACCCGGCAAGGCCGAGAAGGTGCTGTTGGCGTGGCACGCGACGGCGCTGCGCAAGCTGCTGGGCGGGGTCGGCGACGCCTCCCGCGTCGACCGCTACGCCGACCCGATGCGCGAGCCGGGCGCACTGACCGCCGCCCTGAACTGGTACCGGGCCATGTCCCGTGCCGACCTGGCCGCCGTCGGCCCGGTCGCCGTACCGACCACGTACGTGTGGAGCGACCGGGACGTCGCGATCGGCCGGGCCGCCGCCGAGGCGTGCGCCGCGAACGTGACCGGCGACTACCTCTTCGTACCCCTGGCCGGGGTGAGCCACTGGATCCCGGACGCCGCGCCCGCCGTGCTGGCCGAGGCGGTCCTGGCGCGGGTCGCCGGGACGGCCTGAGCCGTGCCGGGCGGGGGAGAGTCGTGACCGTTCCCGTCGGCGGGCCGGGCACTCGCCGGTCGATCGCCGCGGAGCTGCGCCTACTGGGCGTACGCCCCGGATCGACGGTGCTGGTGCACGCCGGGATGCGCCCGCTGGGCTACGTCTGTGGCGGGCCGCAGGCGCTGGTGCTCGCCCTGCGTGACGCCCTCGGTCCGGACGGCACGATCGTGGTGCCCACCCACACACCTGACAACAGCGACCCGGCGCAGTGGCGGAATCCGCCGGTGCCGGTGGACTGGTGGCCGTTGATCCGCGCCGAGATGCCCGGCTTCGACCCGGTGGTCACGCCGAGCAGGCACATGGGCGTGTTCGCCGAGACGGTCCGCTGCTGGCCGTCGGCGCTGCGCAGCGGGCACCCCCAGGTGTCCTTCGCCGCGCTCGGCCCGGCGGCCGAGCGGGTGGTCGCCGGGCACACCCTGGCCGACATGCTCGGCGAGGGATCTCCGCTGGCCCGGCTCTACGACCTGGACGCCGACGTCCTGCTGCTCGGGGTCGACCACAGCGTCAACACCTCGCTGCACCTGGCCGAGTACCGCCGACCCGCCCTCGTGCGTGAGCGACTGGGCGCGGCGGTGCGGACCGCCGACGGTGGCCGCGAATGGGTGTGGTGGCAGGACGTCCGGATCGACGGAAGTGACTTCGGCGCGCTGGGCCGCGACCTCGACGACACGGCGGTGGTCCGCGTCGGCCCGGTGGGCGCCGGAACGGCGAGGTTGGTGGGCCAGCGGGCGGCTGTCGACTTCGCGGTGCGGTGGTTCGCCCGCAACAGACGGATGGAGGACGTATGACGGTGAGTGCCGAGGACTACCTGACCGTGGTGACCGAGACGATGTCCCGGGTCGCCGCCAGCCAGCGGGAGGCCGTGGGCCGGGCCGCCGATCTGATCGCCGACGCGGTACGCGCCGACGGGGTGGTGCACGCCTTCGGTACCGGGCACTCGGAGGCCCTCGCCATGGAGATCGCCGGTCGGGCGGGCGGGCTGGTGCCCACCAACCGGATCGCCCTGCGGGACCTGGTGCTGCTCGGCGGCGAGCCGGCCGACGTGCTCGGGCCGCTGCTGGAGCGGGACCCGGCGGTGGCGCACCGGCTCTACGAGCTGGCTCCCGTACGGCCCGCCGACGTCTTCGTGCTCGCCTCGAACTCCGGGGTCAACGGCGCGATGGTCGAGTTCGCCACGCTGGTCAAGGAGCGGGGCCATCCGCTGGTGGCGATCACCTCCGCGCAGCACTCCGGCCGGATGACCTCCCGCCACCCGTCCGGACGCACGTTGGCCGATCTCGCCGACGTGGTGCTCGACAACGGCGCGCCGTACGGCGACGCGACGCTGCCGCTGCCGGGCGGCGGCGCGGTCGGCGCGGTCTCCTCGATCACGGCCGCGCTCCTGGCCCAGCAGGTCACCGTGGAGGTGGTCGCCCGGATACTCGCGGCGGGGGAGCGGCCCCCGGTCTACCTGTCGGCCAACATCCCGGACGGGGACGCGCACAACAACGCGCTGGAGGCCCGGTACGCCGGTCGGATTCGCCGCGGGTCCTGACCCGGTCCGGTCGATCGACGTCGCGGTGTCCGGCGGGTGGCCGGCAGATGGCCGGGACATGTCGTGAACCAGTTTCGTGCTCGGCCGTGTGGGGCATTGGCGTTGCTGCCGGCGGCCGGGACCGCCGGCAGTACCGTCTGACCGGAGGTAGCGCGTGTCCAAGGAGACCGAGAAGCAGCGTTGGCAGCGCAACTTCGCCGACCTGCTCCAGGAGTTGCGGGTCGCCCAGACCGGCGTGCAGATCCTCTTCGCCTTCCTGCTCACCCTGCCGTTCAGCAACGGGTTCACCCGGACCAGCGAGTTCCAGCGGGACGTCTACATCGTCGCCCTGCTCGCCGCTGCCGCCGCCACCGCGATGATCATTTCACCGGTGGCGTTCCACCGGGCGCTGTTCCGTCAGGGGCGCAAGCCGGAGCTGGTGCGGTTCGCACACCGCATGGCGACCGGCGGCCTCGGCTTCATGCTCATCGCGATGGTCAGCGCGGTCCTGCTGATCACCGACTTCGTGCTGGACCGGCCGATCGCCTTCGTGCTCAGCGCGCTGGCCGGCCTCTGGTTCCTCGCCTTCTGGGTGTTCCTGCCGTTCGCGCGGCGCAACTGGGGTGACGACGACATCGACGACGAGGACGACGACCCGGCCACGCTCAGCGCCGGCTGATCTCCCTCGATGTTCACGCCACGCTACCCCTGGGTAACAACCGGGGGTAGCGTGGCGTTAGTCGCGCACGTCGACGCAGCCACATCGAGTTTCGAGGGGGCAGCCGTGACCACGACACAGGACGGCCGACCGGCACCGGACGGCCCCGATCCCGAAGCCGCCGCCGGCACCGCTGCGCCGCCCGCCGCCGGAGCCGCTGCCCCGCCCACCGCTGGCACCGCCGCACCGCTGCCCGCCGAGGCCGGTCAGGTCTCCGAGAAGGAGGCCCGCAGGGTCGCCGAGGCGGCCCGCGAGTCCACCTGGGACCGTCCCAGCTTCGGCAAGGAGCTGTTCCTCGGCCGGTTCCGGCTCGACCTCATCGACCCGTGGCCGCGCTCCGACCCGGACGACATGGCCCGTGCCGAGAAGTTCCTCGGCCAGCTCCGCGCCTTCGTCACCTCCGAGGTGGACGGCGCGGCCATCGAGCGGGACGCCTCCATCCCCGACTCCGTCTTCCACGGGCTCGCGGACCTCGGCGCGTTCGGCATGAAGATCGACCGGAAGTACGGCGGCCTGGGGCTGAGCAACCTGCACTACTGCCGTGCCCTCATGCTGGCCGGCTCGGTCAGCCCGGCGATCGGCGCGCTGCTCTCGGCCCACCAGTCGATCGGCGTGCCGCAACCGCTCAAGATGTTCGGCACCGCCGAGCAGAAGCAGCGTTTCCTGCCCCGACTTGCCGCGGGTGAGGTCTCCGCGTTCCTGCTCACCGAGCCGGACGTCGGCTCCGACCCGGCCCGGCTCGCCACCACCGCCGAACCGACCGAGGACGGCACCGGCTACCGGCTCAACGGCGTGAAACTCTGGGCTACCAACGGCACCGTGGCCACCCTGCTGGTGGTGATGGCCCGGGTGCCCGCCGCCGATGGGCGACGCGGCGGCATCACCGCGTTCGTGGTGGACGGTGACAGCGCCGGCATCACCGTGGAACGGCGCAACGAGTTCGTCGGCCTGCGCGGCCTGGAAAACAGCCTGACCCGCTTCCACGACGTGTTCGTGCCCGCCGAGAACGTCATCGGCGGCGAGGGCAAAGGACTGAAGATCGCCCTGACCACGCTGAACACCGGCCGGCTCTCCCTGCCGGCCATGTGCGTCGGCGCCGGCAAGTGGGCGTTGAACGTCGCCCGGGGATGGGCCGCCGACCGCGTCCAGTGGGGCCGTCCGGTGGGCGCGCACGAGGCGGTCGCCCAGAAGCTCTCCTTCATCGCCGCCACCACGTACGGCATGGAGACCATGCTCGACCTGTGCTGCCTGCTCGCCGACGACGACCGCAACGACATCCGGATCGAGGCGGCGCTGGTCAAGCTCTACGCCAGTGAGATGGCCTGGAAGATCGCCGACGAGTTGGTCCAGATCCGGGGTGGGCGCGGCTACGAGACGGCCGACTCGCTGGCCGCCCGCGGTGAACGCCCGGCCACCGTCGAGCAGGTGCTCCGCGACCTGCGCATCAACCGGATCTTCGAGGGCTCCACCGAGATCATGCACCTGCTGATCGCCCGGGAGGCCGTCGACGCCCACCTGTCGGTGGCCGGCGACATCATCGACCCGGAGGCGGGACTCGGCCGCAAGGCCCGCGCCGGCGCCCGCGCGGGAGCGTTCTACGCGAGGTGGCTGCCGACCCTCACGGTCGGCAAGGGCCAGAGCCCATCGGCGTACGCCGAGTTCGGCCCCCTCGCCGGCCACCTGCGCCAGGTGGAACGCTCCTCGCGCAAGCTGGCCCGCTCGACGTTCTACGCGATGTCCCGCTGGCAGGGGAAGATGGAGCGCAAGCAGGCGTTCCTCGGGCGAATCGTGGACATCGGCGCGGAACTGTTCGCCATGTCCGCCGTCTGCGTCCGGGCAACCGCCGAGCGCGACACCCGCCCGGAGAACGTCGAGCTGGCCGACCTGTTCTGCCGGCAGGCCCGGGTCCGGGTGGACGCCCTGTTCGCGGCCCTCTGGGACAACACCGACTCGGTCGACACCGCCGCCGCCAAGCGGATCCTCGCCGGCCGCTACGCGAGCGTCGAAGGGGGCGTGGTCACCCCGTCCGACGAGTTGCCCTGGGTGGCCCGCTGGCAGCCCGGCCCGTCCACGGCCGAGGACGTCCGGCGCCGTATCCCGCCGAAGCCGTAACCCGCCGGTCGCGCCCGGTCGCGGCGTGCCGTGTCAGCGTGCGACCGCCCAGGCCAGCACTCCCGCCAGGATCAGACCGTTCAGCCCGGCCAGGGCGAGGTACGCGGCGGGTGGGATCTTCTTGCCCCGGCGGACGAAGGAGACCAGAACGGCGGCGTAGCCGAGCAGCAGTACGGCGATGACGATCAGGAAGTAGAACACCCGACGACCTTAACGGCCTGGATCCGCAGGCAGACTGCGGCAGGCGGGGGTAACAGGCGGTTGATCCACACCAGGTCACCGATCTGGGGGTATCCAGCGGCCCGGACACCCCCAGATCGCCGACCTCGTGTCGATCACGGTCAGCCACCCCGCCTCCGCCGTGCCGATGCGCCAAGATCCACGGACACGGGCTCACGCACGAAGCACGCGCTCACGAGCAGAGCGACGACGGTCGGGCTCATCGGCTTTTGTTGCGTAGGCCGAGTTGGCGTAGCTCCAGCGCGGCCAGGGCGTCGACTGTCTCGTCGTCGCCGCGTCGCCAAGCCTCGGCGACGTCGGGGGCGATCCGGGTCAGCCGACCCAGCGGTTGGGTGGCCAGCGCGCGGAGCGCGAGCAGGTCCCGCCCTGCTGGCCCGGCGGCCAGTTTCGCGGCCGATCCGGCCCGGCGCATCCAGCGCAGCCGCAGCGGCAGCCAGCCGAAGAGCACCAGGCCGAGCGGAAAGATCAGCACTGCGATGGCGAGGGCGAGGGCGAGCTGGTCGACCAGGTGCTGCTGCTCCCGGCCGGCGTCGGCGAGCCCTCGGGCGGCGTCGGCGGCACGCTGGAAGGGCGCGGTCAGTTCGTCACCGACCAGCGGCACCCGGCGAACCTTGCCTCCGGCGTCGGCGAGGTTGTCGGCAAGGCCGGCGCCGGCGCCCTCCAGCTTCTGTCCGGGTACGGCGAGCTTCTGCACCAGGTCGTGCAGCCAGAGTGCGGCGCGGATCGCGACGTACACCCAGATGACGACGAGCAGGTCGGTGAGCAACTGGCGGACGGCGGTCGGAAACCGATCGGCGTAGATCTTCACGCCGGACAGCGTGCCACGAACGACAGCGGCCCGGCACCCGTCGATCGGCGCCTGGGAAGGTCCTCGGCCGGAGCGCCGCAGCCGGGCCCCGATCAGACTGGCCGCAGGTCCACAGAAAGCCGCGATCAGGCGAGCCGCAGGTCCACGAATGCGATGGTGTCACCCGGCAGGACGTACCGGTCGGTTTCCACGAAGCCGTGCTGGCGCGCGAACCGCAGGCCCTCGTCGTTGGACGCCAGGACGACGGTCTCGATCGCGGTCGCCCCCAGCTCGCGGGCCTGCGTTAGCCCGCGCTGGTAGATCTGCTCCCCGTAGCCGCGCCGACGGCTGCCGGGCAGGACCCGTGCGATCACGGTCGCGGCGTCGGGTGCCGGAGGCCGCACGGTGGAGCAGCCCACCGCCGTCCCGTCGAGGTACGCGACCTCGAGGATGTTGCGCTGGGCGCGAGCGACGATCTCGTCGGCCGACAGGGGAGCCGTGGGGATGATCGAGTTGTGGATGTGCTGCCAGTCCAGCAGTGCCAGTGCACTGCCTGCCGGCTGGACCGGCGTGAACCGAAGATCCGGCACGGCTGGTCAGCGCGCACACGCGGGGCAGGTGCCGAAGATCTCCACGGTGTGGCTGACGTCGGCGTACCCGTGCTCGGCGGCGACCCGGTCGGCCCAGCTCTCCACCGCCGGGCCGGCCACCTCGACCGTACGGCCGCAGGCCCGGCAGACCAGATGGTGGTGGTGCCCCTCGCTGCACCGGCGGTAGAGGTGCTCCCCACCCGGCGGGCGCATCACGTCGATCTCGCCCGCGTCGGCCAGCCCCTGCAAAGTGCGGTAGACGGTGGTCAGGCCGACCCGCTCGCCGCGCTGCCGGAGCATCGCGTGCAGATCCTGGGCGCTGTGGAAGCCCTCCATCTCGCCCAGCAGCGCGCTCACCGCCGAGCGCTGCCGGGTGTTGCGCACCGCGGCGCCGCTCTCGCTCATGATCCCTCCCCCGCGTGGCTGACCGCGTCCGCCACGATGTGCGCGACGTGCTCGTCGACCAGGCTGTAGGCGATCTCCCGGCCTCGGCGGGAGCCGCGCACCACGCCCGCTCCGCGCAGGACCCGCAGGTGCTGGGAGACCAGCGGTTGGGCGGCGCCCAGCTTTTCGACCAGCTCGTGCACACATCGTTCGCCGTCGGCGAGTTCGCTGACGATGGCCAGCCGGATGGGCGCCGACAGGGCTCGGAGCAGTTCGCTGGCTCCGTCGAAACCCTCGTAGCCTGTTGCGCTGGTCATCTTGCAACGGTAACCAATACCACCGACATCCGCCGATCAGGCTGAGGGCGCGTGCCGAAGCCCCTGGCGGGCCTGCGGCGGGCCCAGACGAGCGAGGGCGTTGACAACGCGCCCTAGTCCAGGACGACCTCGTGCGGCTCGGCGGCCGTCATGGACGCTGGCACGGCACGGCGGCGCAGCCCACGCCAGATCGCGCCGGCGACGGCCACCACCAGGAACGAGGCGATCGCCAGCAGCACCACCGAGGCCCCCGGCGGGGTGTCGGCGTTGGCGGCCACCCAGACGCCGGAGCCGGCGGCGAAGAATCCGAGCGCCATGGCGGCGGTCATCGTGCTGCGGAAGCCCCGGGTGACCTGCTGGGCGGTGGCCACCGGAACCACCATCAGCGCGCTGATCAGCAACACCCCGACGGCCCGCATCGCGATGGTCACCGTGACCGCGGTGGTGACCGCGATCAACAGGTTGAGGGTGCGCACCGGCAGGCCGGAAACGCGGGCGTACTCCTCGTCGTGGCTGATCGCGAAGAGCGCCGGCCGCAGGGCGATCATGGTGATCAGGATCGCCGCACCGAGCACTCCGACGGTGACCAGGTCGGCCGTCGACGTGGAGAGCAGAGATCCGAAGAGGTAGGCGTTGAGGTTGGCGCTCGTGGCGTCCGAGAGGCCGACCAGCAGGACGCCACCGGCGATGCCGCCGTAGAAGAGCAGGGCGAGGGCCAGGTCGCCGGAGGTACGCCCGCGAGCGCGGACCAACTCGATGGCGATCGCGCCGGCGGTGGCGACGAGCACCGCCACCAGCACCGGCGAGCGGTTCAGGAGCAGGCCCGCGCCGACGCCCGTCAACGCCACGTGCCCGATGCCGTCGCCGATCAGCGTGAGCCGCCGCTGCACCAGGTAGATGCCGAGCGCCGGCGCGGCGAGGCCGATCACCAGCGCGCCGATCAGGGCACGCTGCATGTAGGGGTACTGGAAGAGTTCCATTGTCAGTTGCTCCACAGCCCGGCGGGCTCGTCGGGACCGTGCGGGTGCACGTGGTCGTGGTCGGGCTCCGCGTGGTGGCCGGCCGGGTCCGGAACCGGGCCGTCGTGACAGATGCCGCCCTGGTGGACGACGACCGCCCGACTGATCACCGGTCGCAGCGGGCCCAGCTCGTGGGCCACCAGCAGGACCGTGCCGCCGTCGGCGACGAAGTCGCGCAACGCGCCGGCGAACGCTTCCTGGCTGGCCGCGTCCACCCCGGCGGTGGGCTCGTCGAGGATCAGCAGTTCCGGCTGGCCGGCCAGCGCGCGGGCGATCAGAGTGCGCTGCTGCTGACCGCCGGAGAGGGTGGACACCGGATCGGTGGCCCGGTCGGCGAGTCCGACCGCGTGCAGAGCCGCGTCGACGGCGACCCGGTCGGCCGCGCCGGGCGGGCGCAGGATGCCCCGGCGGGCCAGTCGACCGGAGGCCACCACCTCGCGGACGGTGGCGGGCACGCCTCCGCCGGCGCCGAGGCGCTGCGGGACGTACCCGATGCGCTGCCACTGGCGGAACTGGCGCAACGGCCGGTCGAAGAGGGTGATCGAGCCGGCGCCCAGCGGCACCAGGCCGAGGATCGCGCGAATCAGCGTGGACTTTCCGGAGCCGTTGGCGCCGAGGACCGCGACCACCTCTCCGGCGGTCACGGTGAGTGAGACGTCCTGGAGCACGGGACGGCCGTCGTAGCCGACCGCGCCGTGCTCGACGGTGATGACGGGGGTGCTCACGAGCAGCTCAACGCCGTCCGCAGGGTCTGCAGGTTGGTACGCATCACCGAAAAGTAGTCGGCGTCGCTGCCAGGGGCGAGTCCTTCGATCGGATCGAGCACCGCGGTCTTCGCGCCGACCTGGCCGGCGATCGTCTCGGCGACCTTCGGGCTGACCAGCGACTCGAAGAAGATCGTGCTGGCTCGGTGCTCCTTGGCCTCCTCGACGACCTGGGCGAGTCGCTGCGGCGAGGGCTCGACGTCGGGGCTCAGCCCGGTGATGCCGACCTGTTGGAGGCGGTAGCGGTCGGCCAGGTAGCCGAAGGCGGCGTGGCTGGTCACGATCTCCCGCCGCTGGCAGGTCGCCAGACCCTTGCTGAACTCGCCGTCGAGGGCGGTCAGGTCGGCGCGCAGGCTCGCGGCGCGGGCGGTGTACCCGGCGGTATGGCTCGGGTCGACCGTGCCGAGCTGGTGGGCGAGCTGGTCGCCGATGGCGGCGAGCCGGGTGGGGTCGAGCCAGACGTGCGGGTCCTTGGCGTGCTCGTGCCGCTTGTCGCCCTGTTCCTCTTCGCCCTCGTGGTTGTGGCCCCCGGCGCTCGCGTCCAGGAGCGGTTGCACGCTTGCCACGTCGAACACGCGGGCATCGTCGTCCTGCGCGATCGCCTCGTCCACCGCGGGCTGGAAGCCCTTCAGGTAGACGATCAGTTCGGCCTCGGTGATGTCGCCGACCTGGCGTGGGCTCAGTTCCAGGTCGTGCGGCTCGGCCCCGGGCTTGGCCAGGTTGGTGACGCGGACGTCGTCACCGCCGACGCGCTCGGCGAGGAACTGGAGTGGGTAGAACGCGGCCACCACGTCGACCCGTTGGGGATCGGCGCCGGCCGGGCCACCGGTGGAGCAGCCGGCGACGGCACCGAGGGCGAGCAGGGCGGTCGCGGCGGCCAGGGCGCGGGACGTGGTGCGGTTGGTCATGTGCCCAACTGTCCGTGGTAACGACAATGATTGTCAAAAACGCATGCTTGCATGTCAGAGCAGCTTCGCCAGACCCACCGTGACCAGCAGAGTCAGCATCAGCAGCCGGATCAGCCGGGTCTGCGGCGCCTGAACCGACCACGTGGTCGCCAACAGGGCGATCAGGGCGGCGGCTAGCGCCAACGTCAGCACCCCACCCACCGCCCCCGGCGTGAAGAACGCCACCAGCACCACCACCAGGGCGAGCAGGAACACCGACGTCGGGTTCGCCCCGGCCAGACGGGCCAGCAGGGGGCGCTGCGTACGCTGCATCCCACAGACTCTACGAGGAGGAACCCCCGGTGCTGGTGACCAACCGGTTCGTGGTCGACGTCGATACCGCCGACGGCTTCACCGAACGGGCGCACGCCGCCCTCACCGCGCTCGCCGCCTGCCCCGGCTACCTGCGCGGTCAACTGGTCCGGGCCCTGGACGACCCCCGGTACTGGTCACTCGTCACCGAGTGGGAGTCGGTCGGCACCTACCGGCGGGCGCTGGGCGCCTTCGAGGTCAAGGTGAGCGCGGTGCCGCTGCTCGCCGAGTCGGTCGACGAGCCGTCCGCGTACGAGGCGCTGGCCAACGCCGCGCCCGGGGGAGCCGTGGTGGTCGCCGAGAGTGATCGGGCCGCTGGTCCTTACCGCTGAGCCGTCGGGCACTACCCTGCTCCTATGACCGCACCCGCCCCGCCGCCCGGTCCCGGTGTGGCTCCGCCGTTCGCCGCACCGCCCACCGAAGGTCGGCGGACCCGGCTCTGGATCGGCCTCGGCGTCGGCGCCCTGGCCGTGCTGCTCTGCTGTGGCGGCGGAGGCACGGCCGTCGTCGGCCTGGCCGTGAGCGGCGTGCAGGCGGTACGCGAGCAGGGCCGCACGGTGACCGGCGACTATTACCAGGCGCTCGTCGAGCACAACTACGGCAAGGCGTACGACCAGCTCTGCGACGACGCGCAGCGGCATGAGTCCCGCCCCGAGTTCGAACGGCGGGCGGCCGCCGAGCCGCAGGTCACCGGGTTCCGGGTGGGCGAGGTGGACACCACCAACCTGACCGTCGGAGTCGACGTGACCCTCGACGGCGGCGAGCGGGAGCGGCAGCAGGTCAGCCTGGGCCAGGACGGTCAGACCGGCGGCATGGAGGTCTGCGGGGTGAGCTGACCCGCCCCCGGTATTCTGCTGGGCTCGGGACGCCGGTGGTCGTACCGTTGTCCCGAACCGACCGATCCATCCACATCTCGCCCCCGCCGACCGCCAGCCGGCGTAGGAGGAAACATGCCAGCCGACCGTATCGACGCCGTCGTCAGCCTCGCCAAGCGCCGAGGCTTCGTCTT
Organism: Micromonospora sp. NPDC005174; assembly: GCF_040608495.1. Classification (NCBI taxonomy): domain Bacteria; kingdom Bacillati; phylum Actinomycetota; class Actinomycetes; order Micromonosporales; family Micromonosporaceae; genus Micromonospora; species Micromonospora sp. NPDC005174. The sequence goes on from NZ_JBEXIJ010000024.1 coordinate 54,985, forward strand.
CCCCTCCAGCGAGATCTACGGAGGCACCCGGTCGGCGTGGGACTACGGTCCGCTCGGCGTGGAGCTGAAGGAGAACGTCCGCCGGCAGTGGTGGAAGACCATGGTCCAGCAGCGCGACGACGTCGTCGGCCTGGACTCCGCGGTGATCCTGGCCCGCAAGGTGTGGGAGGCGTCCGGCCACATCGCCGAGTTCGTCGACCCGCTCACCGAGTGCCAGTTCTGCCACAAGCGGTTCCGGGCGGACCACATCGAGGAGGCGTACGAGGCCAAGCACGGCCACGCGCCCACCTCGCTCGCCGAGGTCAACTGCCCCAACTGCGGCAACAAGGGCACCTTCACCGAGCCGAAGATGTTCAACGGCCTGATGAAGACCTACCTGGGCCCGGTGGAGAGCGACGAGGGGATGCACTACCTGCGCCCGGAGACCGCGCAGGGCATCTTCGTCAACTACAAGAACGTCGAGACGGTCGCCCGTAAGAAGCCGCCGTTCGGCATCGCGCAGACCGGCAAGTCGTTCCGCAACGAGATCACCCCGGGCAACTTCATCTTCCGGACCCGCGAGTTCGAGCAGATGGAGATGGAGTTCTTCGTCGAGCCGGGCACCGACGAGCAGTGGCACGAGTACTGGCTCCAGGAGCGCTGGAACTGGTACCTCGACCTCGGCCTCTCGGCGGACAACCTGCGCCTGTACGAGCACCCCGCCGAGAAGCTGTCGCACTACTCGAAGCGCACCGTCGACATCGAGTACCGCTTCCAGTTCGGCGGGACCGAGTTCGCCGAGCTGGAGGGTGTCGCCAACCGCACCGACTTCGACCTCTCCACGCACAGCAAGCACTCCGGCGTCGACCTGTCGTACTTCGACCAGACCAAGGGCGAGCGCTGGATGCCGTACGTCATCGAGCCGGCCGCCGGTCTGACCCGCGCGGTGCTCGCCTTCCTGCTGGAGGCGTACGACGAGGACGAGGCGCCGAACACCAAGGGCGGCGTGGACAAGCGCACGGTGATGCGGTTCGACCCGCGACTGGCCCCGGTCAAGGTGGCGGTGCTGCCGCTGTCGCGCAACGAGGCGCTGTCGCCCAAGGCGAAGGACCTCGCCGCGCTGCTGCGCAAGCGCTGGGTGGTGGAGTTCGACGACTCGCAGGCGATCGGCCGCCGCTACCGCCGGCAGGACGAGATCGGCACCCCGTTCTGCGTGACCGTCGACTTCGACACGCTTGACGACAACGCCGTGACGGTCCGCAACCGGGACACGATGGGTCAGGAGCGCGTCTCCCTCGACCAGGTCGAGCGGTACCTGATCGAGCGCCTCCCCGGCTGCTGAGACACCGGGCACGGGGCCTCGGCCGACGCGATAAGCGCCGGTCGGGGCCCCGTACACTTGTGCGGTGACCGCCTCGACCGTGCCCGTGCTGCGCCCGTTGACCCTCGGGCCCTACGAGGTGTCGCCGCCGGTGGTGCTCGCGCCGATGGCCGGGATCACCAACATCGGCTTCCGTCGGCTCTGCCGCGAGCAGGGCGGCGGCATCTACGTCTGCGAGATGATCACGACCCGGGCGCTCGTCGAGCGGAACCCGAAGACGCTGCGCATGATCGCGTTCGGCGACGACGAGCAGCCGCGCAGCCTCCAGCTCTACGGCACCGACCCGGACGTCACCGCCGCCGCCGTGCGGATCGTCGTCGAACGCAACCTGGCCGACCACATCGACCTCAACTTCGGCTGCCCCGTACCCAAGGTCACCCGGCGGGGTGGCGGCGCGGCGCTGCCGTGGCGGCGCCGGCTCTTCGCCCGCCTGGTGAAGGCCGCGGTGGACGCCGCGGCACCCTCCGGGGTGCCGGTCACGGTCAAGATGCGCAAGGGCATCGACGACGACCACCTGACGTACGTCGAAGCGGGGCTCGCCGCGCAGGAGGCCGGCGTGGCAGCGGTGGCCCTGCACGGGCGGACGGCCTCGCAGCGCTACTCGGGCACCGCCGACTGGGATGCGATCGCCACGTTGAAGCAGGCGCTGGACGTGCCGGTGCTCGGCAACGGCGACATCTGGGAGGCGGACGACGCGTTGCGGATGGTCGCCCACACCGGCGTCGACGGCGTGGTCGTCGGTCGCGGCTGCCTGGGCCGGCCGTGGCTCTTCGCCGACCTGGAGGCCGCCTTCAACGGTCGGCCGGAGCGGCGGCTGCCCACCCTCGGCGAGGTGTCGGTGACCATGCGCCGGCACGCCGAGCTGCTTGTCGACCAGTTCGTGGCCGGCGCCCGCAACCCGGCCCGGGGTGAGCGGGACGGCTGCACCGACTTCCGCAAGCACGTCGCCTGGTACCTGAAGGGCTTCCCGGTCGGCGGCGAGCTGCGCCGCTCGCTGGCGATGATCGAGAGCCTGGCCCAGCTTGACGACCTGCTCGGCAAGCTCGACCCGGCGGAGCCCTTCCCGCTGACCGCCCTGGGGCAGCCGCGCGGCCGTACCAACTCGCCGGGCAAGGTCGCCCTCCCGGACGGCTGGCTGGCCAGCCGGGACGACGACACCGTCCCCGAGGGCGCCGAGATGGACGACTCCGGCGGCTGACCGGTGGCCGGTCCCGGATGGATCACCGACCTAGAAGCTGTTTCTCCCAGGTCGCCGCCTCGATGGCGCTTGGTCCCGCCTCGGTCGCGCTTGGTCGCGCCTGGTTCCAGCCGGGCGCACACTGATTCGTCTACGACATCAGCTCTAAAGGACCCGTGACACCACCAACGGGCCCTCGCCCGACCGCTCGTCGCCAAGATCCGCGCAACATCGGGGTTGTTGCTGTCTTGAGCGTGTCGGAGGCAGCAACAACGGGGAAGTTGCTCGGATCTTGGGCGCGGGGCGCGGGGCGCGGGGCGCGGGGCGCGGGGCGCGGGGCGCGGGGCGCGGGGCGACGTGACCTGGGCATGCCGAAGGGCCGGACCCCGTGGTGGGGTCCGGCCCTTGTCGGTGGTGCGGGTCGCGGGTCAGCTGGTGGCGTAGCCGCGGGTGGCGATCCAGTCGGCCAGGTGCTCGATGGTGATCTGGTACGAGGCGGTGTCCGGGTTGGCGGAGTCGGCGATCGTGACGACGTTGCCGTTGTCGCGGTAGCCGGTCACGCTGATGTAGTGCCCGCCCTCGTAGGAGTGGGTGTTGCCGTCGGTATCGGTGCTGGTGCCGGCGATGTTGGCGACCACGGCCCGACCGTCGTCCACGGTCTTGACCACGTCGGCGCGCAGCGTGTCGGTCTGCTTGGCGTCAGCGTCCGGGCTGCTGATCTCCACCGACCGGTAGGCGTCGGCCTTGCCGGTCTCCTTGTTCAGCACCGGGGTGATGTCGTTGATCGAGTTGGTGCCGGCCTCGGTGGTGCCCATCTCCTTGGCCATGGCGTCCACGTCGATGTTCTTACCCTGCACGCTCAGCGCGTTACGGGTGGCGGCGGGGCCGCAGTAGAAGAAGTTCGGCTGCGCCTCGTAGCGCACGCCGAGCTCCCGCTCACCGTGACCCTTGCGGTCGGACACCGTCTGGGTGGTGGGCTTGGCGTCGGCCATGGCGTACGCGGCGGTCACCGGGCCGGCGATCGCTCCACCGGTGAAGGCGAGGCCAGCGGCGGTCAGAGCGGTCTTGCGAATCAGATCGGTACGCATGATGGCGTGCTCCTCTGCTTCATCGGGGGATACGCGACGACACACCGGGGCATGTGCCGGGCGGAACGTTCACGGGGGCCGGCCCGGCGACCCGACAGGGCCTGCTCGGGGTTGTCCCGGAGGGTGGTGCAACGGTCCGGGGTGGCGGATCATTCCGCCAGGCCAGGGGGGCTTTTTCGGACCGGGGGCTGGCCGGTGGTGCTCGGCCGTGCGGGGGATGTAACGACGCCGGCCGGGCGGGTGTTCCCGGCCGTGGCCGTCGCGCACCGCGACCCGGAAGGCTCGGCGACCCGGGGGTACAACGACCCCGCCCGGCCCGCGATTCCGCCCCGACGATGACGCCGACCACAACGCAGCACGGCCCGCAATGGGACAAACCTCCCAGGCGCGACACGCGGCAGTGGATCACGGCGGATGTCGGGGTATCCGGGCGTGCGGAACACCCCGACATCGGCGATCCCGAGTCGATCATCGCCGGGTTGGCGACCTCGGGGCGTCTTCAGCGTTCTGCGGTGTCCGACGTCGCGGCGGGGCGTTGGCCCGGGATGGTCGGAGTGGCCGGCCAGGGGACCTCGGGGCTGCGGTGGAAGGTGATGCCGGCGGTGGACCAGCGCGGTCCGTGCCCGGCCAGGCGTTCGCGGAAACCGGCCCAGTCGTTTGTCGCACGGGGTGACCAGCCCAGCTCGGCGATGGCGGGCAGCCGGGGAAGCAGCAGGAATTCGATGTCGGCGAGCGAGGTGACCGATTCGGTCCACAGCGGGGCCTCCACCCCGAGTACGGCCGTGGTGGGCACGTCGGTGACGTGTGTGCCCGGGTCCCAGTCGTACGCGCGGCGCACGTCGATCAGGCCGGCCCAGTCGTGTCCGATCCGGGTGTCCTCGGCGTACTTCATGTCCAGGTAGGCGTGGTTGCCGGGGGAGACGATCAGACGAGCGCCCCGGCGGACGGCGTCGGCGGTGGCGGGGTCGGCGGCGTCCGTGCCCCACCATTGCAGGACCCGTCCGTCGACGTGTGCGGCCGGGGCGAGCTGGTGCCAGCCCACGACGGTCTTGCCGGTGTCGGCGACGATCCGTTGCGCCCTCTCCACGAAACCGGTGTAGACCTCGCCCTTGACCTTGAACGCCTCGTCGCCGCCGATGTGCAGCCATGGCCCCGGGGTGAGGGCGGCGACCTCGCCGAGCACGTCGGTGACGAAGTCGTACGTGCGCTCGTCGGCCGGGTCGACGTAGCTGAAACCGACCTCGGTGCCGGTGTACGGCGGCGGCGCGACCTTGTCCGGTGCCAGCTCCGGGTACGCGACGAGCGCCGCGTTGGTGTGGCCGGGCAGGTCGATCTCCGGGACGAGGGTGACGTGCCGGGCGGACGCGTACGAGACGATCCGCCGGTAGTCGTCCTTGGTGTAGTGCCCGCCCGGGCCGTCGCCGACCTCGCTCGCGCCGCCGACGGTGGCCAGCCTCGGCCAGGAGTCGACGGCGATGCGCCAGCCCTGGTCGTCGGTGAGGTGCAGGTGCAGGTGGTTGAGCTTGTAGCGGGCCAGGTGGTCGACCACCCGTAGGACGTCCTCGACGGCGAAGAAGTGTCGCGCCACGTCGAGCATCGCGCCCCGGTACGGGAAGCGGGGACGGTCGAGGATCGTGCCGCCGGGCAGCGCCCAGCGGCCGGCCACCGGGGTCGGGCTCTCCACGGCGGCGGGGAGCAACTGCCGGAGCGTCTGGACGCCGTAGAAGAGACCGGCGGTGGTCTCGGCGACGACGCGCACCTCGCTGCTGCCCACGTCGAGCCGGTAGCCCTCCGCCCCGAGGTCGGCGCTTCCGCCGGTGGTGGCCGGGGGCGGCGGTGTCGTGCCGGCCAGGGTGAGCGTCATCGGGCCGGCCGGGTCGACTGCGAGCGCGTCGGCGACGGGCAGCGGGAGTCCGGTCGCCGGTCGGAGCAGCTCGGCAAGGTGGTCGGCCACCTCCCGGGCGCCCGGGTGCGTGGTGACCCGGATGGCCGTGTCCCCGGCGAGCACGAACGTCGTCCCGGGGTCCGCTTCGAGGAGTTCCGGTGCCGGCACGACGTCGTCGAGGCGTACCGGCGGGGCGAGCAGGTCGTCGCCGGCCGTTCGGGCGGCGAGCGCCGCCAGGTCGCCGGCCTCCGGCTCGTGCGGGTGCAGGACGGCAGCGTCGGCGGTGGTCGGATCGGGCGTGGGGGAGGAGATTCCGAGGGTGGACACGACGGCTCCGGAAGGGGTTATTTCGCGTCGGATATGGCAAAAGCGAGCTTCGGTAAATCAGTGTCGTCAACAATACGAGGACCGGGGAAATTGCGTGATCGTGCGCGTGGAAGCGTTCCCAGAAACCGGTACGAACACGGATAGTCGTGACGGCTGTGCCTATTGTCACCGAACGGTCCCAGGTCACCCGATCTTCGCTTAACCTTTCGCCCTGAACCTTCGTTAAGTGTCAATCCGGCGCGCGTGGGAGGCTCTGGTGGCAGCGCAAAAGACCGACGATCACAAGTACGTCTACGACTTCTCCGAGGGCAACAAGGACCTCAAGGACCTGCTCGGAGGCAAGGGTGCCAACCTCGCCGAGATGACCAACCTCGGCCTGCCCGTACCGCCCGGCTTCACCATCACCACCGAGGCGTGCCAGGCGTACCTCGCGACCGGCCGGGAGCCCGACGGCCTCGCCGGTCAGATCGAGGCGCACCTCCAGGCGCTGGAGCGGGAGATGGGCAAGCGGCTCGGCGACCCGGGAGACCCGCTGCTGGTGTCCGTCCGGTCCGGTGCGAAGTTCTCCATGCCCGGCATGATGGAGACCGTCCTCAACGTCGGCCTCAACGACCAGAGCGTGGTGGGACTCGCCGCGCAGGCCGGCCAGAACGACCGCTTCGCCTGGGACTCGTACCGCCGGCTCATCCAGATGTTCGGCAAGACCGTCTGCGAGGTGCCGGGCGAGGAGTTCGAGCACGCCCTCGACGAGGTCAAGAGCGCCAGGGGTACGCAGAACGACCTGGACCTGGACGCGGACGACCTGCGGGGGCTCGTCGACGCGTACAAGAACATCTTCGTCAAGCACACCGGCCGGGAGTTCCCGCAGCAGCCGCGTGAGCAGCTCGACCTGGCGATCCGGGCCGTCTTCGAGTCGTGGAACGCCGAGCGCGCGGTGCTCTACCGTCGCCAGGAGCGCATCCCGGCCGACCTCGGCACCGCGGTCAACGTGGTGACAATGGTCTTCGGCAACCTCGGCCCCGACTCCGGCACCGGTGTCGCGTTCACCCGCGACCCGGGCAGCGGGGCGCAGGGCATCTACGGCGACTACCTGGCCAACGCCCAGGGCGAGGACGTCGTCGCCGGCATCCGCAACACCGTGCCGTTGCAGGAGTTGGAGCGGCTGGACAAGTCCTCCTACGACGAGCTGCTGTCGATCATGGCTCGGTTGGAGGAGCACTACCGGGATCTGTGCGACATCGAGTTCACCATCGAGCGCGGCAAGCTGTGGATGTTGCAGACGCGGGTGGGCAAGCGAACGGCCGCGGCCGCGTTCGTCATCGCCGGGCAGCTCGTCGACGAGGGCCTGATCGACGAGGACGAGGCGCTGCACCGGGTCAACGGGGCGCAGCTCGCCCAGCTCATGTTCCCCCGCTTCGAGCTCGACCACGAGTTCGAGGCGGTCGCCACGGGCATCGGCGCCTCGCCCGGCGCGGCGTCCGGTGCGGTCGTCTTCACCTCCGCGCGGGCCGTCGAGCTGGCCGCCGAGGGGAAGTCGGTGATCCTGGTCCGCCGGGAGACCAACCCGGACGACCTGAACGGCATGATCGCCGCGCAGGGCATCCTGACCTCGCGCGGCGGCAAGACCAGCCATGCCGCAGTGGTGGCCCGGGGCATGGGCAAGACCTGTGTCTCCGGCGCGGACGAGATCGACGTGAACGTGCCGGCGAAACGGTTCACCGTGGCCGGGCGGACCGTCACCGAGGGCGACGTCGTCTCCATCGACGGCACCACCGGCAAGGTCTACCTGGGTGAGGTGCCGGTCATGCCGTCCGAGGTCGTGCAGTACTTCGAGGGCAGCCTCGACGCCGAGCACGTCGACAATCCGCTGGTGCGAGCCGTACACCGGATCATGACGCACGCCGACGGGAAGCGGCGGCTGACGGTCCGGACGAACGCCGACACCGGCGCGGACGCGGCCCGGGCCCGGCGCTTCGGCGCCGAGGGCATCGGGCTGTGCCGCACCGAGCACATGTTCCTCGGCGATCGGCGGGAGCTTGTCGAGCGGCTGATCCTGGCCCGCGCCCCGGGCGAGCGGGAGGCGGCGCTGGCGGCGCTGTTGCCGTTGCAGCGGGCCGACTTCGAGGAGATCTTCCGGGAGATGGACGGCCTGCCGGTCACCGTCCGGCTCATCGACCCGCCGCTGCACGAGTTCCTGCCGCCGTTGGAGCAGCTCGCGGTCAACGTGGCGGTCGCGCAGGAGCGCGGCGAGGACGTGGCCAAGGAGGAGGCGCTGCTCGCCGCCGTCCGGCGGATGCACGAGGAGAACCCGATGCTCGGGCTGCGGGGCGTACGCCTCGGCCTGGTCATCCCCGGCCTGTTCGCGATGCAGGTCCGGGCCATCGCCGAGGCCGCCGTCGCGGTCGTCCGCGCGGGCGGCGTCGCCCGACCCGAGATCATGGTGCCGCTGGTCGGGGCCGTGCAGGAGTTGGAGACGGTACGCGCCGAGGCCGAGAAGATCATCGCCGAGGTGGTCGGGGACAGCGGTGTCGAGGTGCTGATCGGCACGATGATCGAGGTGCCCCGGGCGGCGCTGACCGCCGGCCAGATCGCGGAGGCCGCCGAGTTCTTCTCGTTCGGCACCAACGACCTGACGCAGATGGGCTGGGGCTTCTCCCGCGACGACGTCGAGGGTGCCTTCTTCTGGCGCTACCTGGAGCTGGGCATCTTCGGCATCTCGCCGTTCGAGTCGATCGACCGTGACGGCGTCGGCCGGTTGATCCGGATCGCCGCCGAGGAGGGCCGGGCCGCCCGGCCGGGGCTGAAACTCGGTATCTGCGGTGAGCACGGTGGCGACCCCGACTCGGTGCACTTCTTCCACGAGGTCGGGCTGGACTACGTGTCCTGCTCGCCGTTCCGCGTGCCGGTGGCACGCCTGGAAGCCGGCCGGGCGGCCGTGGAGACCGACGGCTCGGACAGTCGCTGACGCGCGGCACGGCGGCGGCCCGGGGGACCGGGCCGCCGCTGGCGTTCGCCACCCGCCGAAGGGTCGGGGGCGCATCAGGAGGCCGCGACGGGCGTAACCTTGGCTCGCTCGCAAACGGCTGATTGTGCACGCCGTCGAACGGGAAGGGTGACTGAATGACAAGCGTCTGGGAGAGCCTCACCGTCGACGCCCGCGATCCGGCGCGGCTGGCCCGCTGGTGGGCCGAGGCGCTCGGCTATCAGATCGTCACCGAGAAGCCGAGCGGCGTGGAGATTCGCCAGTCCGCGGATCGGACCCCCGCCATCTTCTTCGGCCCGGTGGCCGAGGGCAAGGTGCGCAAGAACCGGCTGCACCTCGACCTGCGCCCGGCCGACCGGGAGGCCGAGGTCGAGCGTCTGGTCGACATGGGCGCCCGGCACGTGGACATCGGCCAGGGCGACGTGCAGTGGACGGTGCTCGCCGACCCGGAGGGCAACGAGTTCTGCGTGTTACCTGAGCAGTGAGCAGCGATCCCGCCGATCGGTTGGTGGTGGAGCCGCCGAAGGACACCGGCCACCGTCGGTCGCCGTACGAGCGTGACCGTGCCCGGGTGCTGCACTCGGCCGCGTTCCGCCGGTTGGCCACCAAGACGCAGGTGCACACCGCCGGCACCGACGACTTCCTGCGTACGCGGCTGACGCACTCGTTGGAGGTGGCCCAGATCGCGCGTGAGATGGGTGCCCGGTTGGGCTGCGACCCGGACGTCGTCGACGTCGCCGGGCTCGCCCACGACCTGGGGCATCCGCCGTTCGGGCACAACGGCGAGGCCGCGCTGGACCTGCTCGCGACGCCCTGCGGCGGCTTCGAGGGCAACGCGCAGACACTGCGGGTGCTGACCCGCCTGGAGGCGAAGGTGCTCGCCCCGGACGGGTCGTCCGCCGGGCTGAACCTGACCCGGGCGTCGCTCGACGCGATCGGCAAGTATCCCTGGCCGCGCCGCCCGGGGCAGCGCAAGTTCGGGGTGTACGCCGACGACACGGCGGTCTTCGAGTGGCTCCGGGCCGGTGCGCCCGGCGACCGGCGCTGCCTGGAGGCGCAGGTGATGGACTGGGCCGACGACGTCGCGTACTCGGTGCACGACGTCGAGGACGGCATCCACGGCGGGTACGTCACACTGCGTCCGCTGCTCACCGACGCCGACGAACGGGCCGCGCTCTGTGCCGACGTGGCCGCCACGTACTCGGGGGAGTCCCCGGGCGACCTGGCCGAGGTGCTGGTCGCGTTGCTGGCCGACCCGCTGCTCGCCCCGCTCGCCGCGTACGACGGCAGCCACCGCGCCCAGGTCGCGTTGAAGGCCACCACGAGTGGCCTGACCGGCCGGTTCGTGTCGGCGGCGGTGGCGGCCACGGAGGAGCGGTACGGGCCGGGCCCGCACCGTCGGTACGCCGCCGATCTGGTGGTGCCGAGGCTGGTCCGGGCGCAGTGTGCGCTGCTCAAGGGCATCGCCCTGCGCTACGTGATGCGGCGCAGCGGCTTTCGGGGTCGCTACGAGCAGCAGCGGACGATGTTGGCCGAACTGGTGGCCGCGCTCGTCCGGCGGGCACCGGACGGGCTCGACCCGATCTTCGCTCCGCTGTGGCGGGCCGCGCCGGATGACGCGGCCCGGTTGCGGGTCGTGATCGACCAGGTCGCCTCGCTCACCGACCCGGCGGCGGTGAGCTGGCACACGCGTCTGGTCGGCGACGGCGCACCGATGGCGGGCACCTCGACAACTTAGGTTAACCTAAGTGCATGACGGAACGCCCCAGGAACGTCACCTCGGTCCAGGTGCTGCGCACCGAGCGACCCACCCCGCACCTGATCCGGCTCGTCCTCGGCGGTGACGAGCTGGCCGGCCTGCCGGTGGGCGAGTTCACCGACCACTACATCAAGCTGGTCTTTCCGCACGCCGGCGTCGCGTACCCGCAGCCGCTGGACCTCGCCGCGATCCGCCGCGACATGCCCCGCGAGCAGTGGCCCCGGCTGCGGGCGTACACCGTGCGACGGTGGGACCCGCTGGCCGGGGAGCTGACCGTGGACGTGGTGTACCACGGCGACGAGGGGCTGGCCGGCCCGTGGGCCGCAGCGCTGCGGCCGGGCGATCCGGTGCACTTCGTCGGCCCCGGCGGGGCGTACGCGCCGGACCCGGACGCGGACTGGCACCTCCTGGTCGGCGACGAGAGTGCCCTCCCGGCGATCGCCGCCGCGCTGGAGCGGCTGCCGCTGGGCGCGCCGGCACACGTCTTCGTGGAGATCGCCGACCCGGCGGACGAGCAGAAGCTGCTCAGCCCCGGAGCGGTCACGCTCACCTGGCTGCACCGCGGCGAACGCCCGGTGGGCGAGGCACTTGTCGACGCGGTGCGCGCGCTGGAGTTCCCGGCCGGTCAGGTGCACGCCTTCGTGCACGGCGAAGCGGCCTTCGTCCGGGACCTGCGCCGACTGCTGCGCGGCGAGCGCGGGGTGCCCCTCGACCGGCTCTCCATCTCCGGCTACTGGCGGCGGGGCATGGACGACGAGGGCTGGCGCTCCTCGAAGGCCGACTGGAACCGGCAGGTCGCCGCCGAGGAGCCGGCCGCCGCGTGAGCGTCGGCCAGCTCAGTCCTCGGCCGTCGCGGTGAGTCGTCGGGTGAGCAGCACCGCGTACCCGACGACCGCCACGGAGAGCAGGGCCAGCATCAGCTTCGTCCCGTGCACCGCCGCGGTGATGAGGATGGCCGAGCCCACGCCGTAGCCGGCGATGCCCAGACGACCGATGCTCGGCCGGTTCCACACCGAGTGCAGCGCCAGCCCGCAGAGCATCCAGACGGTGAGCGAGGCGGCCAGCAGGAGCCGCAGCTCCATCGGCAGCCGGACCACCTCGTCGTCGGCCAGCCGGACCATCTGCCCGAGCGCCCAGCCGAGCAGCAGTAGCGCGCCGCCGAGCGGGATGTGCAGGTAGGCGTACGTCTGGCCGCCGCGCAGCCGTCGCTGTGATTCGCGGGTGGTGACGAACGTGGTGTAGACCCACCAGACGGCCGCCGGCACCAGGAAGGCCAGTCCCGCCGTGACGATCATGTGCGGCCGGGGATGGTCGGGCACCGCGAAGAGGAGGCTGGCCAGCGCGCTGCCCAGCACGATGATGGTGAACTGCCCGATCCGTTCCGGCAGGTGCTGGTCGTCGACCGGAAACCGGTTCAGCCAGCGCTTGCCGACCCACGGGGTGGCCAGCTCGATGAGCATCGCGACGATCCACAACGTCGGGCGCGTGTCGGTGGGTGCGGCCAGCGAGGCCAGCCAGATCAGCCAGCCCGACCCGAAGCCGAGCAGGTAGATCGTGGTCACCGTACGGGACATCGGGCCGGTCGGCCGGGCGCGGACGTACAGCAGGAGCAGCACGCCCCGCACGATCAGGTAGCCCACCGGCAGGAGCACGCTCTCCGGCACCTCGTCCACCCCGAGCGTGATCGTCCCCGCGCCGACCAGCGCGACCAGCACCAGGATCCGGTGCGGTACGTCGTCCGGGTCGAAGCGGGTGTCGTAGAACACCTGGCCCAACCAGGCCCACTGGACCACGACGAAGAGCCCCAGCACGGCCAGCACGGCGCTCGGCGACGGGGTGGGATCGTCGCCCAACCGGCGTGTCACCGCCGCCAGCGCGTACACGAAGATGAGGTCGAGGAACAGCTCCAGCCAGGTTGCGTGCCGTTCGCCGGCCTCGCCGGCCTCGCCGGCCCCGTCGGCCTGCGGGCCCCGCCCCCGTATCCGCAGCCGGCCGGCCAACCAGTCCGGTGGTCGGGGCCTGTTGGCGCGTACCCTGCCCATCTGGTCATGGTCCCCGCGCGGACCCGCCGGCCGGGCCGGAACGGGCGAGTCCGACGGCGGCCCCCGCCACACCGGCGTCCCCCGGAGGGCGTGTCGTCGGTCCGGCAGGGCAGGATGTACGGCGAGGGGGTGGCGCATGGCTGGGCGGATCCGGGACGAGGACATCGCGCTGGTCCGGGAACGCACCTCGATCGGGGACGTGATCTCCGAGACGGTCACCCTGAAGTCCGCCGGTGGCGGCAACCTCAAGGGCCTGTGCCCGTTCCACGACGAGAAGAGCCCGTCGTTCAACGTCTCGCCGGCCCGCAACGTCTGGTACTGCTTCGGCTGCGGGGCCGGCGGCGACGCGATCAAGTTCCTGATGGACGCGGAGCACCTCAGCTTCGTCGAGTCCGTCGAGCGGTTGGCCGGGCGCGCCGGCATCCAGCTCCGCTACGTCGAGGACGACCGGAGCGCCCCGCGTCCGCGCCCGCAGCAGGGCCAGCGTCAACGTCTGGTCGCCGCGCACGCCGCCGCCGTGGAGTTCTACCGGGCGCAGCTCAGCACCGCCGGGGCCCGGCCGGCACGGGAGTTCCTGGCCCGACGGGGCTTCGACCGGGCCGCCGCCGAGCGCTACGGGTGCGGGTTCGCGCCGGAGGGCTGGGACCTGCTCACCAAGCACCTCCGTCAGCAGGGCTTCACCCACCAGGAGCTGGTCACCGCTGGGCTGTCCCGGGAGGCCCGCTCCGGCAGCCTGATCGACAGGTTCCGCCGCCGGCTGCTCTGGCCGATCCGCGATCTGGCGGGCGACGTGATCGGCTTCGGGGCGCGCAAGCTCTTCGACGACGACGACGGCCCGAAGTACCTGAACACCCCCGAGACGCCGATCTACAAGAAGTCGCACGTGCTCTACGGCCTCGACCAGGCCAAGCGGGAGATCGCCAAGCAGGGCCGTGTGGTCGTCGTCGAGGGCTACACCGACGTGATGGCCTGTCACCTGGCCGACGTGCCGACGGCGGTGGCGACCTGCGGCACCGCGTTCGGCGCGGACCACATCGGGGTGCTGCGCCGGCTCCTGCTGGACACCGACTCGGTGGCCGGCGAGATCATCTTCACCTTCGACGGGGACGCCGCCGGCCAGAAGGCGGCGCTGCGCGCGTTCGGCGACGACCAGCGCTTCGTCGGGCGGACGTTCATCGCCGTCAGCCCCGACAACATGGACCCGTGTGAGCTGCGCCTGGCCAAGGGTGACCTGGCCGTGCGCGACCTGGTCGCCCGCCGCGAACCGCTCGTCGACTTCGCGCTGCGGCACGAGATCAGCCGCTTCGACCTGGACACCGTCGACGGCCGGGTGGAGGCCATGCGCCGGGCCGCGCCGCTTGTCGCGCAACTCAAAGACCGGGAAAAGCGCCCCGAGTACGTCCGCAAGCTCGCCATGGACCTCGGGATGGAGATCGAGCCGGTGCAGCGGGCCGTGCTCGCCGCCGCGAACACTCCGCCGTCCGGTGGCCGGGACGCCGCGCCCGCCGCCCGGCCCGCCCCGACCCGCCCCGAGGTGTCGGTGGACAGTCCGCAGTCGATGGTCGAGCGCGAGGCGTTGAAGCTCGCCCTGCAACAGCCGGTGCTGGCCGGGCCGATGTTCGACGCGATCGAGGCCAACGAATATCGCCACCCGCTGCACGTGGCCGTGCGGGCGGCCGTCGCCGAGGCCGGCGGCGTGGCGTCGGCGACCGGTGGCGCGGTCTGGATCGAGAAGGTCCGCGACGCCTGCGACGACCTGGCCGCCGCGGCGCTGGTCGGTGAGCTGGCCGTGGAGCCGCTGCGCATCGACGGCGAGCCCGACCCGCGCTACGTGTCGATCACCATGGCCCGGGTGCAGTTCGGGTCGGTGACGGCCCGCATCCGTGATCTGAAGTCGCGGATCCAGCGGATCAACCCGGTCAACAACAAGGACGAGTACTTCGCCGCCTTCGGGGAGCTGCTGTCACTGGAACAGCACGCCCGGGCGCTGCGCGAGCAGGCCGCGGGAGGGCTCTAGATGGGACTGTTCAGCCGTAAGCCGAAGCTGCCTCCGGCCGACCGGCCGCCGTTGGCCGCCGACGAGCGTGTACTCGCGTGGGCGGCGGTCGGCAACGGCGAGGGCGACGGCGTGGTCGTGGCCAGCAACCTCGGGCTGTGGCTGCCCGGGCGCGGGCACCGCATCGGCTGGCACGACCTGATCAAGGCGGTCTGGTCGGGCCGGGAGCTGACCGTCACGCCCGCCGAGACCGTCGTCGAGCGCGACGGCTACCTCGTGGTCGCCGACGGGCCGGCCGAGACGTACCTGCTGCTCGACCCCGGTGAGCTGCCGCACCAGGTACGGGCCCGGGTGACGCGTTCCGTCGCGTACACCGAACACCACCCGGTGCCCGGCGGCGCGGCGCGCGTCGTGGCCCGCCGGGTGGCCGGCGTGGACGGTCTGACCTGGACGGTCCGACCCGACCCCGGCACCCCGGCGGACGACGAAGCCCTGCTCGCCGAGACCGACCGTCTGGTCAGCGCGGCGCGCGCCGCCACCGCGCCGGCCGACTGAACGGCCGGGTCACCGCGCGCCGAGGTCGTTCAACGCCTTCTCGGCGCCCCGGTGCAGCGGCACCGGCAGGGTCCTGCGGGCCTTATCCAGCGAGATTCCCTTGGCCGCCGGATTGGCCTGGGCCAGGACGTCGCGCTTGTCGAACACCGTCCGGGTGATCGCGCAGGCGACGTTGGCGTCCAGGTCCTTGCGGACCAGCAGCACGTTGGGCACGACGATGGTCGGGGTGTCGGTCGCCGTCCGGTACACGTCCCGACCGATCGTGCCGCTCTGGTAGCCGGGGCTCAGCGCGGTCAGCTTCGGCAGCAGCGGCGAGATGTCGACGAACGTCACCGTGTCGCCGGCGGTGGTGAACAGGTCCGTCACGCCGGTGGTGGGCAGGCCACCGGACCAGAAGAAGCCGTCGATGCTGCCGTCCTTGACGCCGTCGACAGTCTTCGCGAGGTCGAGTCGCTGCGCCCGGACGTCCTTGGCCGGGTCGAGTCCGGCGGCCTCCAGTAGCCGGTTCGCGATCACCTCCGTGCCGGACTTCGGGGAGCCCGTGGAGATCCGCTTGCCGCGCATGCCGGCCACCGAGGTGATCTGAGAATTCTTGCGGACCACCACCTGCGTGTAGTTGTCGTAGAGGCGGGCCAACGCCTGCACCGGCTGCGGCGCGTTGAAGCTGCCCTTGCCCTCGACCGCGTTGACCGCCGTGTCGAAAAGCGAGAACGCCACGTCGTACTGGCCGCCGACCAACTGCTCGACGTTCTGCACCGACGCGCCGGTCTCGGCGGCGGTGCCGGTGAGCTTGCCGCCTGTCGCACCGGAGAGCTGCCCGGCCAGGGCGTTGCCGACGCCGTAGTAGACGCCCGTCGAGTTGCCGGTGGCGATGCCCACGCGGGTCTCCCGGGCCACCTCGCAGGTGACCGCGCTGGCCGTGTCGTCCTCGGCCGCGCCGCCCTTCTGCCCTCCGCAGCCGGTGACGCCCGTCAGGACGAGGGCGAGCGCGCTCACACCCGCCGCGAGTCGTACGTCGATTCGTCTCACAGTCTCTCCTCAACAGGATGGGGCGATGATCGGTCGGCGGATCGGCGGCGCAGGAAAACACCCGTCGCCGCGACAGCGGCCAGCGCCGCGCCGAGGGCGACCGGCACGGGTTCGAGCCAGAGCAGCGTGACCCCGCCGAGCGCGCCGAGCACCCGCTCCGGCGCGCCGGCCGGGCCCACACCGGGCAGCCAGCCACCGGCGGCGACGGCGAGTACCGCCACGCTGAGCGCGGTGACCACGGCGGCGACGGCGATCCGCCCGACACCGCCGATGCCGAGCAGGCCCAGCCCGGTCGGGGTGATGACGAACGCGATCGGGGTCAGGTACGCCGGCAGCGCGTACCGCAGGGTCTGCCACATGGTCGGCACCAGCCGGCCCCCGGTGACGGCGGCGGCGGCCACGGCCGCGAGCGCGGTCGGCGGGGACACCTCGGACAGCACGGCGAAGTAGAAGACGAACATCGCCGCGGCGGGCGCGGCCACGCCCAGGTCGAGCAGGGCCGGGCCGACGATCACCCACCCGATCACGAACGAGGCGGTGACCGGCACGGCCAGGCCCAGCAGGCTGAGGGCGACGGCGGCGAGAAGCGCCGTCAGCACCAGGACCAGCGTCGGGTCCGAGGTGGCCGCCTGCGCCCCGCCGATCAGCAGTGCCGCCGCCTGCGGCCCGAGACCGGTCTTCGTGGTGGTCGCCGTGATGATGCCGGCGGCGGCGCAGACAGCGGTGACGGCGAGGACCCCGCGTACGCCGGTGACCAGCGCGGTCGCCAGCCGGGCCGGGGTGAGCCGGTGCGTGCGGTCCAGCCACGACAACGCGGCGGTGAGGATGATGGCGAAGACCACGGCCCTCGTCGCCGAGACACCGACCGCGAGGAACACGATGATCGCGATCAACGAGGCGAAGTGGTAGCCGAACCGGCCCAGCAACCGCCACGGCGAGCCGACGTCGAGCACGACCGGTCGTACGCCCGACCGGCGGGCGTCGATCTCCACGGAGAGCAGGATGCCCAGGTAGTAGAGCACCGTCGGCACCGTGGCCCAGCCCAGCACCGCGAGGTACGAGACGCCCAGGTACTCGGCGATGATGAACGCCGCCGCACCCAGGGTGGGCGGGGAGAGGATCGCGCCCACGCCCGCCGCGGCCAGCATGCCGCCGGCGCGTTCCGGGGGATAGCCGGCGCGACGCAGCAGCGGCCAGGTGACCGCGCCGATGCTCACCGTCGTCGCCGCGCCGGAGCCGGAGACCGTGCCGAGCAGGAAGCCCGAGGCCACCGCCGTCCGACCGGCGGCGGTACGGGAGCGACGGAACGCGGCAGCCGACAGGTCGACGAAGAACCGCCCGGCCCCGGACAGCTCCAGCACCGCCCCGTAGATGGTGAACAACACGATGTACGACGCGGCCACGTCCAGCGGGGTGCCGTAGAAGCCGCTGTCGGAGTTGTAGAACGCGTCGACGAGTTGACTGAAGTCGAGCCCCGCGTGCGCGACCGGCCAGGACTGCGGCAGCAACCCGCCGTAGTAGCCGTACCCGAGGAACAGCAGGCAGACCGCCGGCAGGATCCAACCGGTCGTACGTCGGCACGCCTCCAGCAGCAGGAGCAGCAGCACGGTGCCGAGCACCAGGTCGGTCGGCGCGAGCAGGCCCTGCCGATCGAGGAACGCGTTGTAGCCGCCGCCACCCGTGCCGATCGTGATCGGCAGGACGGGGTAGAGGCAGGCCGCCACGGTCAGGGCGACCAGCAGCCAGTCGACGACGGTGGGCCGGGTGCTGCCGGTGCGCTCGGTGTGGTCGGCGTCGTCGGCGGGGTCGGCGTCGTCGGTGTCGTCGGCGCGGTCGGTTTGGTCGGCGCGGTGGGCGTCGTCGTCGCGTCGTCGTGGCCTGCGCAGACGGGCCCAGCGCGGCAGGTCGGCCGGGTAGGCGAGGAAGACCAGCGGCAGCACTCCGGCCAGGAAGATGATCAAATAGTATTTGCTGCCCTGCGCAAGCGGACGGAACACCTGCCAGAGGGCCAGCGCGCCGACCGCCAACGCGACCGTGCCGAGGAGCAGAGCCGCCGGCCCGGACAGCACCCGCCCGGGCTTCTCGTCCTCGAACTGGGCCGCCATGTCCCGGGTCGCGCGCTCGGCCGCCTCGGCCGGCCCGTGGCCCTTCGCCGGTGACGAGGACTCGGCCGGTGGGCGTGGTCGGGGCGGTCCGTCGCCGGTGCTCGTGGCGGCTGTGCCGCTGGCCTTCGTGGCGGGTTCGCCGCTGGCCTTCGTGGCGGGTTCGTCGGCGGCCTTTGCGGCGGGTTCGTCGGCGGCTTTCGTGGCAGGTCCGTCGGCGGATGAGTTGGCTGCTCGGGCGGCTGACGGCGGGCCATCGGGCGAGCTGACGGGCGACACAAGGGGACGATACCTGTCGATCAGCTGATCCGGTGCGGCATTGATCGGCGTTTCGTTCCCGGCGGGTCTGCCGCGGCGTATTTGCGTGGAGGGGTGTCGGACCCGGCGGTTAGGGTCGGGCGGTGACTACCGGGCGACCACTGATTCGGGCTCGTGGGCTGGTGAAGCGGTTCGGTGACTTCACCGCCGTGGACGGCATCGACGTCGAGGTGCAGTCGGGTGAGGCGTTCGGTTTCCTCGGGCCGAACGGCGCGGGCAAGTCGTCCACCATGCGCATGATCGGCTGCACCTCCCCACCGAGCGACGGGGAGCTGCGCATCCTCGACCTGGACCCGGTGGCCGACGGGCCGGCGATCCGGGCCCGCCTCGGCGTGTGCCCCCAGCTCGACAACCTCGACCCGGAGCTGACCGTTCGGGAGAACCTGACCGTCTACGCCCGCTACTTCGGCATCTCCCGGCGGGCGGCGCGGGCGCGTGCCGACGAACTGCTCGACTTCGTCCAGCTCACCGAGCGCGCCGACAGCAGGGTCGATCCGCTCTCCGGCGGGATGAAGCGCCGCCTGACCATCGCCCGTGCCCTGGTCAACGACCCGGACATCGTGCTGCTCGACGAGCCGACCACCGGGCTCGACCCGCAGGCCCGGCACCTGGTGTGGGAGCGTCTGTTCCGGCTCAAGCAGCAGGGCGTCACGCTGGTGCTCACCACGCACTACATGGACGAGGCCGAGCAGCTCTGCGACCGGCTGGTGGTGATGGACGGTGGGCGGATCGTCGCCGAGGGCTCACCCCGCGCACTGATCGCACGACACTCCACCCGCGAGGTGGTCGAGCTGCGCTTCGCCGCCGAGTCGCAGGCGCCGTTCGCCGACAAGCTCGACGGGCTGGGGGAGCGGGTCGAGGTGCTGCCCGACCGGGTCCTGCTCTACGTACCGGACGGCGACGCGGCGGTCACCGAGGTGACCGCGTTGGGGTTGCAGCCCGCCAACGTCCTGGTGCGGCGCAGCAGCCTGGAGGACGTCTTCCTGCACCTGACCGGCCGCACCCTCGTCGACTGAAGCGCCGCGATTGGCGGCCGGTGTGGTCGAGCCGCGCCGATCGGCGGCCGGTGCGGGTGAGCCGGGGCGATCGGTGGTTGCTCAGCGGCATTCATGCCGGCGTGTCGTGCTGGTGAGCAGCCAACGATCATCGCGCTCTGGCCCAGCTGAGGAAGCGGTCGGTCAGTCGGTCGCTGTCCGGGAGGTCGCCGGCCGCCTCGTCGAGCAGCGTCGCGAGGTAGACCAGCAGGCCGGTCCGGTTCTCGCGGTACTCGCCGAGCAGCGCCAGCCGTGCCGGCGAGCACGGCCACGCCGCGCCGCAGACCCGGCAGCGCCACGACGGACGCGCCGCCACGTGTGGACGGTAGCGGGGCATCGGCGCCTCCCCTGGTCGTAGCCGGTGTGCTCGATGGGTGGGAGCGCCCCGGATCGGGGGTCACGGGGCGCTCCCGGCCTGGTTCCGCCCGCCGTCCGTTCCCGTGAGCGGTTCCGCTGCGTGACAGTCTGGTGATGGTCCGACTACGGTGGGAGGTTCCGCGCGCCGACGACAGGCGCGTACGAGGGTCGGCCCGGCACGGTACGAAGATGTACGGAGGTTGTCCGTGGAGAGTTCGTCCATGCTGGAGCACTTCGCGGAGGAGCTGAGGCTGGCCCGGGCAGCCGGTGGCCTGTCCCAGGCGGCGCTCGCCGAGGCGTTGAGCTACTCGGGTGCGCTGGTCGCCAAGGTGGAGACCTCCGAGCGCCGGCCGAGCCTGGACTTTGCACGTCGCTGTGACGTCGTGCTCGCGGCCGACGGCAGGTTCGAACGCATCCAACGGCGGATCAGCCGGGAGACCGTCGTGCCGTGGTTCCGCGACTGGGCGGGCATCGAGCAGGAGACCACGGCACTGCGCTCGTTCGAGCCGCTCTACCTGCCGGGCTTGTTGCAGACCGAGGGGTACGCCCGCGCCGTCCTGGCCGGTGCCGGGCTCTTCGCAGCCGATGAGGTCGAGCAGCAGGTGACCGCCCGGATCGACCGGCAGGGCGTTCTCACCCGGGCCCGGCCACCGCTGCTCAGCGTGGTCGTCGACGAGTACGTGCTGCGCCGGCAGGTCGGTGGGCCGGAGGTGATGTGCGAGCAGTTGCGACACCTGACGAAGATCGGCGCGGCCCTGCCTCGGGTCAGAATCCAGGTAGTGCCACTGTCCACCGGTGCTTACGCTGGGCTCGATGGTCCCTTCGTGATCGCCACCACGGCCACCGGTGAGGATGTCGTCTACCT
Source organism: Micromonospora sp. NPDC005174 (assembly GCF_040608495.1). NCBI lineage: Bacteria > Bacillati > Actinomycetota > Actinomycetes > Micromonosporales > Micromonosporaceae > Micromonospora > Micromonospora sp. NPDC005174. The sequence goes on from NZ_JBEXIJ010000024.1 coordinate 75,862, forward strand.
CGACGGGCAGCGTCATGGGCAGGTCATCGACCGGTCCGAGTACGTCCGGCAGATGGTCGAGGTCTGGGAGTCGATCCGCGGTGAGGCACTATCGCAGCAGCAGTCCCTCGACCTGATCGCGGAAGTGGCGGAGACATGGAATTGACCGGCGCTCGGTGGCGCAAGAGCAGTCGCAGCAACGGCAGCGGTGGCAACTGTGTGGAGGTTGCCGACAACCTTTCGGGGCTGGTGGCCGTACGTGATTCGAAGGACCCGGATGGCCCGGTGCTCGTCTTCGAGCCCGAGGCGTGGCGCGCGTTCGTCAGCCTCGGTGCCGGTGTCCGATAGGTGGCTGGACGGTCGCGCGGCCCGCACAGTCCCAAGGTCCACTCGGCTTCCCGCAAACCGGGGCGTCTGCGGGATCGGAACGCACCGCTTCCCGGGAAGCCGAGTTGATCTGCCATGAGGCACTGGCGCAGCAGTAACCATTCGACAAAAGCGCAGGAAGTGGCGGAGACATGGAGCTGACCGGCGCTCGGTGGCGCAAGAGCACTCGCAGCAACGGCAGCGGCGGCGCGTGTGTGGAGGTCGCGGACAATCTGCCGGAGGTCGTGGCCGTTCGTGACTCCAAGGACCCGGGCGGGCCGATGCTGGTCTTTCCGCCCGACGCGTGGCGCGCCTTCGTCGGGTCCGGCGCCGCCCGGAGGGTGTGATCCACACCAGGTCGCCGATGTGGGGGTGTCCGGGCGATGGGATGCCGCCACATCGGGGATCTGGAGTGGATCGTCGCGCGGGAGAGCCGCTGGCACGGCGCGTGGAGCCGCCGAAACCCCGGCGACACGTCGACGGGGTCGCCGTAGGGTGGCCGGGCGACTTGTCGTACCCCGGGGGTAGGAAGGTCGGGGACGGGGGTGGTCATGGTGGGTGTGGCGGAGCGGGCGCGGGCGCCGTGGGCGCCGGCGGCCGCGGTGTTCGGCTACTACCTGGTGGGGCTGCGCCGCACCTGGCGGGCCGGGGTCTTCTCGTCGTTCCTCCTGCCGCTGCTGACCGTGCTCGGCTTCGGTGTGGGCGTCGGGGGCTACATCGACCAGGGTGTCGGCGGCGTGCCCTACCTCGACTGGCTGGTCCCCGGGCTGATCGCCTCGACCGCGCTCCAGGTGACCGTGGGTGACTCGACGTGGCCGGTGTTCAGCAACTTCCAGTGGATCAAGAGCTACCAGGCGCAGAGCGCGTCGCCGCTGCGCGTGGGCGACATCCTGGCCGGGCACCTGGCCTTCGTGCTGTTCCGGGTGGTCACCTCGATCGCGGTGTTCCTGCTGGTGACCGGGTTGTTCGGGGCGTTGCGCTCACCGTGGGCGGTGGTCACCCTGCCGGTGGTGGCGTTGCTCGGGCTGGCCGTGGCCGCGCCGACCTTCGCCTACGCCGCGGTGGTGTCCAGTGACAGTTGGCTGGCGATGCTGTTCCGGTTCGCGGTCATCCCGATGAGCCTGTTCGCCGGGGTGTTCTTCCCGGTCGAGTCGCTGCCCGAGGCGTTGCGGTGGCTGGCGTACGCGACGCCGCTCTGGCATGCCGTCGACCTGTGCCGGGCGGCCACGCTCGGTGTCGCCCCACAGTGGTCGATCGTCGGTCACCTGCTCTACCTGGCCGCCTGGGCGGTCGCCGGGTGGCTGCTCGCGCTGCGCACCTTCCGCCGCAAGCTCGTCGTCTAGGGGGTCTCGTGATCACGCTGGTCCTGCCCCGACTGGTCGACGTCTCCGGCGCGTCCCGCCGGTCGGCGTCGGTGATCGGGCGCAACGTCGCGGCCCTGAAGTCGGTCTACTGGCTGCTGCTGCTCTCCGGCTTCGTGGAACCGCTGCTCTACCTGTTCTCCATCGGCCTGGGGGTGGGGACGCTGGTCGGGGACCTGCCGCTGCCCGACGGGCGGCTGGTGTCGTACGCCGAGTTCGTGGCCCCGGCGATGCTGGCCTCCTCCGCGATGACCGGGGCGCTCTCGGAGACCACGTTCAATTTCTTCGGCAAGATGAAGTACATGAAGCTGTACGACGGGATGATCGCCACCCCGGTACGGCCGTTCGAGATCGCCCTCGGTGAGCTGGGGTGGGCGATGCTGCGCGGGAGCGCATACTCGGCCGCGTTCCTCGGGGTCATGGTCGCGCTCGACCTGACCACCGTGACCCGGGCCGTCACCGCGCTGCCGGCGGCGGTGCTTGTCGGGTTCGCGTTCGGCGGGCTCGGCATGGCGGTCTCCACGGTCATGCGCAGTTGGCAGGATTTCGACCTGGTGGGGTCGGTCCAGTTCACCCTGTTCTTCTTCTCGGGCACGTTCGTGCCGGCGCAGGCCTATCCGACGCTGCTGCACTGGCTGGTCGAGGTCACCCCGCTGTACCGGGCGGTGCACCTGATCCGCGGGATCACGTTGGGCGTCGGCGGCTGGCTCTGGCTGCTCGACGTGCTCTACCTGCTGGCGCTGATGACGGTCGGGCTGGGCGTGGCCGCGCGTCGGATGGGCAGGTTGCTCTACAAGTAAGGGTTATCCGAGCCCGTCGACGGGGCATGTCCGCAGGTGACACCGCCGACGATGAGGAGGGGCGATGGCCTCGGACGAGTCTTCCGCCCAGCGCGAGCGCGACTCCAGCGCGCATGACAGCAGCGCGCACGACAGCAGCGCCCGCGATCGCAAGCACGGCCGGAGCGAGCATGATCCGCGCACACAGGCCCGCACTGAGCGTGACAGTGCCAACGCGCCGGTCGGGCCGGACGCGGGCCCGGACAGCCCCACCGACCTGCCCGGTAGTGGCTGGAAGGCGGCGTTGCGCCGCACCGTCAGCGAATTCCAGGACGACAGCCTGACCGACTGGGCGGCGGCGCTCACCTACTACGGGGTGCTGTCCATCTTCCCCGGGCTGCTGGTCCTGATCTCGATTCTCGGCCTGCTGGGCACCAGCGCCACCGAGGGCGTCAAGGACACGGTCAACCAGGCGGTGCCCAACGACAGCATCCAGAAGATCATCGAGGAGGCGATCAAGCAGGCGCAGGGCAGCGGTGGGCTGGCCAGCGTCGCCGCGATCATCGGTCTGGTGGCCGCGTTCTGGTCCGCGTCCGGGTACGTGGGCGCCTTCATGCGTGCCTCGAACACCATCTACGACGTGCCGGAGGGCCGGCCGATCTGGAAGACGCTGCCGATCCGGCTCGGCGTGACCGCCGTGATCGGGGTGCTGCTGCTGGCCAGCGCGGTGATCGTGGTCTTCACCGGCCGGTTGGCCGAGGTGGTCGGCGACGCGATCGGCCTCGGCTCCACTGCGGTCGCGGTGTGGAACGTCGCCAAGTGGCCGGTGCTGCTGATCCTGGTCAGCCTGATGTTCGCCATCCTCTACTGGGCCTCGCCGAACGCGCGGCACGGCGGCTTCCGCTGGGTCAGCCCCGGTGGGGTGCTGGCCGTGGTGATCTGGCTGCTGATCTCCGGTCTGTTCGCCTTCTACGTGAGCAACTTCGGCTCGTACAACAAGACGTACGGGGCGCTGGCCGGCGTGATCATCTTCTTGATCTGGTTGTGGCTGACCAACATCGCGATCCTGCTGGGTGCCGAGTTCGACGCGGAGTTGGAGCGTGGCCGGGCCATCTCGGCCGGTCACCCGGTCGACGACGAGCCGTACCTGGAGCTGCGCGACGACCGCAAGCTACGCAAGAAGGGCACCGCGCACACGGGCGGCTGAGCCGCCCCACCCGACACGAACCCGCCCCGCCAGCCAAGAGCCGCTGGTGGGGCGGGTTCGTGTCGGTCGATGAAACTGCGCGCGAGCGCCCGCGGGCTCGCCGTTATCCTTTTCTTGATCCACTTTAAGCTTTTGTTCCTTCGGACAAAAGTTGGGAACGGAACGGTTGAAGCTCTGGACAGGCGGCGAGGAACGCTCCTACTGTGTCGGACACAACACATCGGCGTTGCGTCGATGTGAACGAGTCCGATGAAGAGGTGAACCCCGCGTGCGGACCGTCGACCCCCTGCACGTCCGACTGTTGCGGTTGCTCCGCGACGAGGGGGCCGTGTCCCGCGCCGAGCTGGGTGACCGGCTCCAGATGCCGCGCCCGCGCCTGCTGGCCGAGCTGGACCGGCTGGTCGCGCTGGGGTACGTGGCCGAGGCCGGTTTCGCCGCCTCCCGGGGCGGGCGTCGTTCGACGCTCGTCGAGCTGAACCCGAAGCTGCGCTTCGCCGCCGTCGACCTGGGCGCCAGCTCGATGGACGTCGAGGTGGTCAACGGCCGCCTCGAACCGGTGGCCCACTACGCCGAGGCCGCCGACATCCGCAGCGGCCCGAAGGTGACCCTGCAACGGGTCAACGAACTGCTGCACAAGGCCCGGGTCGACGGGGCGTACGAGCGGCTGGACGCGGTGGGCATCGGCGTACCCGGGCCGGTCAGCTTCCGCGACGGCGTCCCGGTGTCGCCGCCGATCATGCCGGGCTGGGACCGGTTCCCCGTGCGCGAGCTGCTCAGCCGTGAGCACGGTTGCCCGGCGGTCGTCGACAACGACGTCAACATCATGGCCATCGGGGAACGCCACGGCGGGGTCGCCCACTCGGTGGACGACTTCCTCTTCGTGAAGATCGGCACCGGGATCGGCTGCGGCATCTACCTCACCGGCGAGGTCTACCGCGGCACGGACGGCTGCGCCGGGGACATCGGCCACATCCAGGTCGACGCGCACGGCCCGATGTGCTCGTGCGGCAACGCGGGCTGCCTGGAGGCGCTGTTCAGCGGCGCCGCGCTGGCCAAGGACGCGACCGCCGCCGCCCGCAGCGGGGTGTCGCCGGCCCTGGCCGAGCGGATGAGCCTGCGCGGCGTGGTCACCGCCCTGGACGTCGCCGAGGGTGCCGTCGAGGGTGACGTGACCTGCATCCAACTCATCCGCGACGGCGGACGGCGGGTCGGCGGCGTGCTCGCCGGCCTGGTCAGCTTCACCAATCCGTCGATGATCGTGATCGGCGGCGGGCTGGCCCAGCTCGGGCACATCCTGCTCGCCGAGATCCGCAGCGTGGTCTACCGCCGGTCGCTTCCCCTGGCCACCGGCAACCTGCCCGTCGTGCTGTCCGAGTTGGGTGGTCGGGCCGGTGTCGCCGGCGCGGCCGTGCTCGCCAGTGACGTCGCCTTCGGGGAAGCATCGTGAGCGAGGAGGAGACCGTGGCCCTGTCCGACGAGACCGCCACCACCGGGTCGGCCGACGCCGACACCGACGCGCCGCTGGTCGAAGCTCCCCCCGACACCGTCGCGGGCGAGGTCGTCCTGCGCCTCACCGACGTGGTCAAGACCTTCCCCGGCGTACGCGCCCTCGACGGCGTCCAGCTCGAGGTCCGCGCCGGCGAGGTGCACTGCCTGCTGGGGCAGAACGGCGCCGGCAAGTCCACCCTCATCAAGGTGTTGGCCGGGGTGCACCAGCCGGACTCCGGGCTCGTCGAGTGGCGCGGCGAACCGGCCACCTTCACCAACCCGCAGGCCGCCATGAAGGCCGGCATCGCGACCATCTACCAGGAACTCGACCTCGTCGAGGACCTGTCGGTCGCGGAGAACGCGTTCCTCGGGCACGAATACCGCAGCCTCGGCTTCGTTCGGCGCGGCCGGATGGCCCGACACACGCGGCAGATCCTCAGCCGGTTGGGTCACGGCGAGATCCCGCCCGGGCGGATGGTCCGCTCCCTGCCGGCGGCAGGCAAGCAGATCGTCAGCATGGCGCGGGCGCTGTCGCACGAGGCGCGACTGATCATCATGGACGAGCCGAGCGCGGTGCTGGCCCACGACGAGGTCGGCAACCTGTTCCGGATCATCCGCGAACTGACCGCCCAGGGCATTGCCGTCATCTACATCTCCCACCGCATGGAGGAGATCCGCGAGATCGGCGACCGGGTCACCGTACTCAAGGACGGCCGGACCACGGCGGCGAACCTGCCGGCGCGCGACACCCCGACCCGCGACCTGGTCAGCCGGATGACCGGCCGGACCATCGAGTACGTCTTCCCGGACCGGCCGGCCGACGACACCGCCGGCGCCAACCTGCTCCAGGTGGAGGGGCTGACCCGCACCGGCGAGTTCGCCGACGTCTCGCTGAACGTCCGGGCCGGGGAGATCGTCGGCATCGCCGGCCTGGTCGGCTCCGGCCGCTCCGAACTGCTGGAGACGATCTACGGCGCCCGGCTGGCCGAGGCCGGCACGGTGCGGATGGACGGCAAGGTGCTGCGCCCCGGCGTCGGCGCGGCGGTACGGGCCGGCATGGGCATGGCCCCCGAGGAGCGCAAGAGTCAGGCGCTGCTGCTCGGTGAGCCGATCTACCGCAACGTCACGCTCGCCACCTTCGGCCGGTACGCGCGGCTGGGCTTCACCAACGCTGCGGCCGAACGCGCCGAGGCCGACCGGATCGCCGAGACCCTGGAGCTGCGGCCCCGGGACGTCGACCGGCCGGTACGCACCCTCTCCGGCGGCAACCAGCAGAAGGTGGTGGTCGGCCGGTGGCTGCTCGGTGGCACCAAGCTCCTGCTCCTCGACGAGCCCACCCGAGGTGTGGACGTGGGCGCCCGGGCTGAGCTGTACCAGGTCATCCGCTCACTGGCCGCGCAGGGCGTCGGCGTGCTGCTGGTCTCCAGCGAGGTGCCCGAGGTGCTCGGCCTGGCCGACCGGGTGCTGGTGATGCGGGAAGGGCGGGTCGTCCGCGAAGCCGCGGCCGGCGAACTCGACGAGAACACTGTGCTTGACCTCGTGATGGCGGGGTCCTTGATGGAAGGCGCACCGGCATGAGCGACGCGACTCCCACACCCACCGCGACACCGGAGCGCCCGCAGCTTCCGGCGCAGTCGCCGCCGGTGGACCCGGCGGAGACGGCGGTGGCCAGCGATAAAGCGGTATCCACCGGCAAACTCTCCTGGTGGCGGGGCGACGGCGGCGACGGCGCGAAGCGCAACCTCGGCCTGATCGGCGTGCTGGCCGCGCTCATCGTGGTCGGCGCGATCACCAAGCCCGAGCTGTACGGCGACCCGAACTGGGTCTGGAACAACGTCCTGGCGATCCTTCAACTCGCCTCGGTCGTCGGCGTGGTCACGGTCGGCATGACCTTCGTGATCATCGGCGGTGGCATCGACCTCTCGGTTGGAGCGATCGTCGCGCTGGCCGGGGTCTGGTGCACCACGGTGGCCACCCAGAGCTACGGCGCCGGCGGCATGATCTTCGCGGCCCTCGCGGTCGGCATCTGCGTCGGCCTGGTCAACGGCGTCCTCATCTCGTACGGCAGGTTGGTGCCCTTCATCGCGACCCTCGCGATGCTGGTGGCCGCGCGCGGCCTGGCGGCGTCGATCTCCAACAAGCAGACCCAGGTGTCGAGCAGCACCTTCATCAACGACATCGCCGCCCGCAAGGTCATCGGAATTCCGATCCTGGTCTACATCCTCGGCGCGGTGGTGTTGGCCGGATGGGTCCTGCTCAACCGGACGACCTTCGGCCGGCGGACCATCGCCGTCGGCGGTAACCCGGAGGCCGCCCGACTGGCCGGCATCAACGTCCGCCGGCACACGATGCTGCTCTACGCGCTCTCCGGTCTGTGCTGCGGCATCGCCGCCATCATGCTCACCTCGCAGGCCACCTCGGCGCAGGCGGCGATGGCCAACCTGTACGAGTTGGACGCGATCGCCGCCGCGATCATCGGCGGGACGCTGCTCAGCGGTGGCCGGGGCACGATCGTCGGCTCGCTGCTCGGCGTCATCATCTTCGCCACGATCACGAACCTCTTCGCCATCAACGGCCTCTCCATCGAGGCCCAGAACATGGTCAAGGGCGGCATCATCGTCGGCGCCGTCCTGATCCAGCAGTTCAAGTTCAAGTCCGTCACTCGGCTCCTCGCGCGGAACAGGGTCACCACCGCAACCTGACGCACCGCACCGTTGTCCTGGCGACGTCGAGATCTTCGACGGTGGCCGGACCTCGCACACCCTCACCCAGATGAAATCCCGCTCCCAGGAGGTCGTTCATGACCCAGAACAGTCGCGACCTGTCGCGCCGCCGGTTGCTCTTCGGTGGCGCAGCGGTCGGCGCCGCCACCCTGCTGACCGCCTGCACCAGTAACGAGACCCCGGCCGCCAGCACCCAGACCAAGGCCGCCGGAAACGCCGAGGGCAACAACGCTCCGGGCAAGAAGGTCGTCATCGGCTTCTCCGCCCCCGCCGCCGACCACGGCTGGATGGGCGCCATCCACGCCAACGCCAAGGCCCAGGCCGCCGCGTACTCGGACGTGGAGTTCAAGGAGGTCGACGGCGGCTCGAACTCGGAGGCCCAGCGCTCCACGCTCGGCACCCTGATCGCCCAGAAGCCGGACATCATCGTCGTGCTGCCGCACGATGGCAAGGAGGTCAACGCCGTTGCCCTCCAGGCCATGCAGGCCGGTATCCCGATCGTCAACCTCGACCGGGCGTTCCCCGACGCGCTGGCCTCACGGCTGGTGATCAAGGGCGACAACTACGGCATGGGCGTCTCCGCCGGGCACTACATCGGCAAGCAGCTCAAGGACAAGGGTGTCGCCAACCCGGTCATCGGTGAGATCGCCGGTCTGGAGATCCCGCTGACGGTCGAGCGCAGCGAGGGCTTCAAGGCCGCGCTGGCGACGTACGGGTTCAAGGTGAGCAACCGGCGCTCGGCCGAGTTCACCTCGGACAGCGGCCAGCGCGAGGCGGCCCAGCTGCTCCAGGCGCTGCCGAAGATCGACGCGATCTGGAACCACGACGACGACCAGGGCATCGGTGTGCTCGCGGCCGTCAAGCAGGCCAACCGGTCCGAGTTCTTCATGGTCGGCGGCGCGGGCTCCAAGCTCGCGATCGACGCGATCAAGGCCGACAACTCGGTGCTCAAGGCGACGGTCACCTACAACCCGTCGATGGCGTCCTCGGCGATCTCGCTCGCGCGGCTCATCGCGCAGGGTCGGGGCCTGGGCGACCTGACGGAGCTGCAGGTGCCCAAGGAAGTGACCCTCGCCTCCGAGACGATCACCAAGGAGAACGCGAGCAGCTACGACAAGCTCGGGTTCTGACATACCGGGGGGAGACCCACCTTGTCCACGACAGACAGAGAACTGCGGATCGGCATGGTCGGTTACGCGTTCATGGGCGCCGCGCACTCACAGGCGTGGCGCACCGTGAACCGCGTGTACGACCTGCCGGCGCGGGCCCGAATGGCGCTGATCTGCGGCCGGGACACCACAGCGGTGTCCGACGCCGCTGACCGGCTCGGCTGGGACGCGTACACGACGGACTGGCGCGACCTGGTCAACCGGGACGACATCGACGTGGTCGATGTCTGCACCCCGGGCGACAGTCACGCCGAGATCGCCCTCGCCGCGTTGGCCGCCGGCAAGCACGTCCTGTGCGAGAAGCCGCTGGCCAACACGGTGGCCGAGGCACGGGCGATGACCGCTGCGGCGGACACCGCCCGCGCCGCCGGGGTGCGGTCGATGTGCGGGTTCAACTACCGCCGGGTCCCCGCGGTCACGATGATGCGCCAGATGGTCGCCGACGGACGACTCGGGGTGATACGACACGTCCGAGCGACGTACCTGCAGGACTGGATCGTGGACCCGCAGTTCCCGCTGGTCTGGCGGTTGCAGAAGGACAGGGCGGGCTCCGGCGCGCTCGGTGACATCGGTGCGCACATCATCGACCTGACGCAGTTCGTCGTCGGCCAGCAGATCACCGGCGTCAGCGCGATCACCGAGACGTTCGTCAAGGAGCGGCCGTTGCCGGCCGAGTCGAGCGGGTTGGCGGCCTCTGTCGACGGCAAATCGGCCGACGGCAACGGTCCGGCCACCGGCGCGGTCACCGTCGACGACGCCGCGGTCTTCGTGGCCCGGCTCGACGGCGGCGCCCTCGCCACGTACGAGGCGAGCCGTTTCGCCACCGGTCGCAAGAACGCCCTGCGTGTCGAGATCAACGGCTCGCTGGGCAGCGTGGTCTTCGACCTGGAGCGCCTCAACGAGTTGGAGTTCTACGACGCCACCCGGCCGACGCTGGAGCAGGGCTTCAGTCGAATCCTGGTGACCGAGGGCGACCACCCGTACATGTCGGCGTGGTGGCCGCCGGGCCACATCATCGGCTACGAGCACTCCTTCACCCACCAGATGCGCGATCTCATCGAGGCGATCGCCACCGGCACCGACCCGGCGCCCTCGTTCGCCGACGCGTTGCAGGTCCAGCTCGTGCTGGACGCGGTCACCCGCTCGGCGGAGACCGGCTCCTCGTGGACCGACGTGGAACCGGCGCTGACCGTGGTCGCCGTCTGACCCCCTGACCATCCGCGACGGCGGTGCTCGCACCGCCGTCGCCCGACCGGCTTTCCGGAGCCGACCGGCGAGGGACCGGCCGCGGTTTGCGCCCCGCGGCCGGGACGAGGTCGGCTCCGGAGAGTGTGCAGCCGGGCCCTTTCGGGCCCGGTGGCGCACGAGCAGGACGGTCGTCCGGTGCGACCGGACCGGGATTCCCCGGCCGCACCGGAGGACCGCCACCACCCCCCCCTGGCGATTCGGAGGTCCCGATGACATCGCCCGCCGCTGCCCCCACCCGCGCCACTGGCGTCCGCCGCTCTCCGGCGGACCGTACGTCGGTCGACGATCCGGTGGGCGCGGCAACCTGAGACGTCCGGTCGGGGCATGCCAACGCCCCGACCGGCGGATGCGGGGGAGGCAGGGTCGAGACGCCGACCGACCCTGCCTACCAGCCCCGTCTGCCCGTACCCGTGCCGGGAGCCGGCCCGTCGTCGTCGCCGCCGACGCCGACGCCGGAACCGGTGTCCCACCGGTACGGGTCGGGCGGGCGGGGCCCCATCCACCTGGTCCGAAACTTTTCCGAAACCGGGCCGTATCTTTCCGAAACATATTCTGATATTCCTATATTTAGCGGTACCGACGGTTCCTCGTGAATGGGGAAGGAGCACCATGCGAACAGGTGTCTGGCTGGTAGGAGCGCGGGGTTCCGTCGCGACCACCAGCATCGTCGGGGGGCTCGCGCTGCGAGCCGGCCTGGCCGGGCCGACCGGCTGCGTCACCGAACTACCGGACCTGCGCGGCCCCGCCCTGCCGCCCTTCGCGGACCTGGTCTTCGGTGGGCACGACGTGGCCACCACGCCGTTGAGCAAGCGGGCGGAGGCGCTCGCCGACACCGGTGTGATACCCGGCCGCCTGGTGGCCGCGCTCCGCGACGAGCTGGCAGCCGTCGAGCAGGACCTGCGCCCGGCCCCGGTCGGCGCCACCCAGGCCGACCGGGTCGCGACAGTCGTGGACGACCTCACCGCCTTCCGCACGCGCCATCGGCTGGACCGCGTGGTGGTGGTCAACGTGTCCGCCACCGAGGCCGCGCCTCGACCGCACCCGGGGCACGCCGACCCGGCCGCGCTGCGCGCCGCCCTCGACGGTCCGGACGAGGTGCTGCCACCCAGCTCCCTGTACGCGTACGCCGCCCTGCTCGCCGACTGCCCCTACGTCGACTTCACGCCGTCCACCGGACTGCGGCTGCCGGCGCTGGCCGCGTTGGCCGAGGAGCGCCACCTGCCGTACGCCGGGCACGACGGCAAGACCGGCGAGACCCTGGTCAAGTCGGTGCTCGCGCCGATGTTCGCGATGCGCAACCTCGCCGTACGCTCCTGGTCCGGGATGAACCTGCTCGGTGGCGGCGACGGCGCAACCCTCGCCGACCCGGCCGCCAACGCGGCGAAGGTGCAGAGCAAGCAGCGCGTGCTCGGTGAGACGCTGGGCTACGTCCCGCAGGGCAACACCCGCATCGAGTACGTCGAGGAACTGGGCGACTTCAAAACCGCCTGGGATCTGATCACCTTCGCCGGTTTCCTCGGTACCGGTATGCGGATGGAGTTCACCTGGCACGGCTGCGATTCGGCGCTGGCCGCGCCGCTCGTGCTCGACCTGGCCCGGCTCACCGCTGCCGCGCACGCCGCCGGGCTCGTCGGACCGCTGGCCGACCTGGGTTTCTTCTTCAAGGACCCGCTCGGCACGCCAACCCACTCGCTGGCCGAGCAGTGGGCCCGGCTGACCGACTTCACGCAGCGACTGCACGCCGGCCGGGACGGTGACCATGACAACGCTGGCTGACCTGGCCGAGCTGGTCCGGGCGCCGGCCGCGCTCTCGGTCCCCGGTGACGTCGTGGCCGGGGCGGCGGCGGCCGGCGCGCTCGGTCCGCGTACCCCCGCCCTCGCGGGCGCGTCGGTCCTGCTCTACTGGGCCGGCATGGCCGCCAACGACTGGGCCGACCGGCGGCTCGACGCCGTCGAACGCCCCGAACGGCCGATCCCGAGCGGCCGGATCACCCCGACCGCCGCGCTGGGTCTCGCCGCCGGCCTCACCGCCGCCGGCGTGGGCCTGGCCGCCGTCGTGGGCGGTCGCCGCGCCGCCGCGCTCGCGGTGCCGCTGGCCGCCAGCATCTGGGGGTACGACCTGCTGGCCAAGAACACCGCCGCCGGTCCCGCCGTGATGGCCGCCTGCCGAGGGCTGGACGTGCTGCTGGGCGCATCCGACGGCCGGCTGGTGCGGGCGCTGCCCTCGGCGGCCACCGTCGCGGCCCACACCTGGACGGTCACCGCACTGTCCCGTCGTGAGGTCAGCGGCGCGGACGCCACCCTGCCGATGCGGACGCTGGCCGGCACCGCCATGGTCGCCGCGAGCGCCGCCGTCGCCGTACCCGGCGCACGTCGGACCGCCGACACGGACATTCGCTGCGCTGCCGATGTCGGAGCCGGGCCGGCCGGGGCCGACGGACGGGCCGCCGTGGGTACGGGCCGAGCCTGGTCGACCGGGATGGCCGCCGCGCTGCCCGCGGTGCTGGCTGGGTGGTACGCCGCCCGCTACGGCGCGGCCCAGGCCCAGGTGGTCCGTGATCCCTCGGCCGGAAAGGTCCGCGCCGCGGTCGGGGCCGGGATCACCGGCCTGCCCGCCCTCCAGGGAGCGCTCACCGCCCGTGGCGGCGCGGGCCTTCTCGGGCTCGCCGTCGCGGCGGCCGCGCCGCTGGGCCGCCGGCTGGCCCGGAAGGTCTCACCGACATGACGGTGCCGCAACCGCGACCTGCCCAGCCCGCAGCCGCGCAGGCCCCGACCCCGCAGGCCCCGACCGCGCAGGCCGGCTCACCGGTGGCCGACGCGGCGACGCTGCGCCTCGGGTACGGCACGAACGGCTTCGCCAACCACCGGCTCGACGACGCGCTCGCCGTCATCGCCGACCTCGGCTACGACGGGGTGGCGCTCACCCTGGACCACGATCACCTGGACCCGTTCGCGCCCGGGCTCACCCGCCGGATCGCCGCGGTCGGTCGACGGTTGTCCGAGCTGGGTCTCGGGGTGGTGATCGAGACCGGGGCCCGCTACCTGCTCGACCCCTGGCACAAGCACGCTCCGACGCTGCTGCACGACGACCCCACCCGGCGGATCGAGTTCCTGCGCCGGGCGGTGCGGATCGGTGCCGACCTGGGCGCGGAGGCGGTCTCCTTCTGGGCCGGTGTCCGGCCGGACACGGTGTCGCCGCAGTGCGCGTGGGACCGGCTCGTGGCCGGCTGCGCCACAGTTGTCGACGCCGCCGACAGCGCGGGCGTGACCCTCGGCTTCGAACCGGAGCCGGGGATGCTGGTGCAGGACATCGCCGACTGGCGTCGACTGCACGCGGCGCTCGGCGGACCGACCCGCCTCGGCATCACCCTCGACATCGGACACTGCCGGTGCCTGGAGCCGTGGCCGGTGCCGCAGTGCGTCGCCGAGGTGGCCGAGCACCTGGTCAATGTGCAGATCGACGACATGCGCCGGGGTGTGCACGAGCACCTGGAGTTCGGCACCGGCGAGATCGACTTCCCACCGGTGCTGGCCGCTCTGGCGGACACCGGCTACCGCGGCCTGGTCGCGGTGGAACTACCCCGCGACTCGCACGCCGCGCCCGCCGTGGCCGCCCGGTCGATCGAGTTCCTGCGGGCCGCCGCGACGGTCGGTGCCCGGCCCACCGGGGGCGAGGTCCCCGCTGACGTCCTTTGCTCTGCTTCAACGGAGGAAACAGCGACCGTCCGATATTCGAACACCGGCCGTCTCCTGGAGTGAAGCAGAGCAAAGGACGTGCCTGGGGTGCCCGCCGCGCCGCGCAGCAGCCGGCCGGCCCAGCAGCACGGCACTGAGGGCAGCACGGCACGCACGGCAGTTCAGCAGCACAGCAGTGCAAGGGGAGGAGACGGGATGACACCGGATTCACTGCGGGCCGCGCTGCGAGGCGTACCCGATCCCGACTGGCTGGACACGGCGCTGCGCCGGGTCGCGGCCGAGCCCACCGCGATCACCCGGCTCTTCCCCTCCGCCGGGCGGCGCTGCGGTCGCGGCGCGCTGCCCGACGCACCCGGCTGGACGGCCGACGACGCGGCCCGGGTGCTGCTGCTGGCCAGCCTGCCCGGCGAGCACGCCGCGTACGCCGAGAGCCTCTACCAGCACGGCGACGCCGCCGAACGGCGGGCCGTGTTGCGGGCCCTGCCGCTGCTGCCGATCGGCCCCGAGGCGGTTCCTCTGCTGCACGACGCGATCCGGACCAACGACACCCGGCTGGTCGCTGCCGCGCTCGGCCCGTACGCCCGGCACCTCGACGCGGCCGCGTGGCGGCAGGCGGTGCTCAAGTGCGTGTTCAGCGGGGTTCCCCTCGCCGCGGTGGCCGACCTGGACGCTCGGGCCGACGGCGAGCTGGCCGCGATGCTCGCCGCGCTCGCCGCCGAACGGCACGCCGCCGGCCGGGACCTGCCCGCCGACGCCACCGACCTGCTCCACCGGCTCACCGCCGCACTGCCCCGGGAGGCGTGAATGCGCATCTTCGACCCTCACATCCACATGACCTCGCGCACCACGGACGACTACGAACGGATGGCAGGCGCCGGCGTACGCGCGGTGGTCGAGCCGGCGTTCTGGCTGGGGCAGCCGCGTACCAGCGCCGCGTCGTTCGTCGACTACTTCGACTCGCTGATCGGCTGGGAGCCGTTCCGGGCCGGGCAGTTCGGGGTGCGCCACTTCGCCACGATCGCGCTGAACCCCAAGGAAGCCAACGACCCGCGCTGCCGGCCGGTGCTCGACTTGTTGCCGCGCTACCTGGACAAGGACGCGGTCGTTGCGGTCGGGGAGATCGGCTACGACTCGATGACGCCCGAGGAGGACGAGGCGTTCGCGGCGCAGCTCGCCCTCGCCGTGGCGTACGACCTGCCGGCGCTGGTGCACACCCCGCACCGGGACAAGGCGCGCGGCTGCGAGCGGACCCTCGCCGTGGTCGCCGAATCCGGCATCGACGCCGGCCGAGTGGTCGTCGACCACCTCAACGAGGTGACCGTCAAGCTCGTCAAGGACAGCGGCTGCTGGCTCGGCTTCTCCATCTACCCGGACACCAAGATGACGCCGTCGCGGATGGTCGAGCTGCTGCGCGAGTACGGCACGGAACGGATGCTGGTCAACTCGGCCGCCGACTGGGGGCGCTCCGACCCGCTGCTGACCCGGGCCACCGGCGAGGCGATGCTGGAGGCCGGATTCGGCGACGACGACGTCGACAAGGTGCTGTGGCGCAACCCGGTCGAGTTCTACGGGCAGTCGGGGCGACTCGACCTCAGCGACGTGGAGGACCCGGCCGCCGTGGACCCGCAGACCGGCAACTCGATCCTGCGCGGGGGCAGCTGATGCGGCTGCGACATGCCGGCGGCGAGACCGTCCACCTCGGCTACTGCACCAACGTGCACCCCGCCGAGGACCTGGCCGGCATCCTCGCCCAACTGGACACCTACGCGGTGCCGGTGCGTCAGTCGCTCGGCAGCGATCTGCTCGGGCTGGGCCTGTGGCTGGCCGCCCCGGTCGCCGCCGAACTGGCCGCCGACCCGACGCTGCGCCGCCGGCTGCGCGCCGAACTCGACGCGCGGGGTCTGGAGGTGGTCACCCTCAACGGTTTCCCGTACGCGGCCTTCCAGGCTCCCGTGGTCAAGCAGGACGTGTACCACCCGGACTGGACCACCGAGCAGCGGTTGACGTACACCCTGGATCTGGCTCGGGTGCTCGCGGACCTGCTGCCCGACGACGCGGCCCGGGGGTCGATCTCCACCCTGCCGCTGGCCTGGCGGCAGCCGTGGGACAGCGACATGGCCGACGCCGCACGGCGGCGGCTCGACCAGCTCGCCGCCGGTCTGGCCGCAATGCAGCGCGACACCGGCCGCGAGGTGCGGGTGGCGTTCGAGCCGGAGCCCGGCTGCGTGGTGGAGAGCACCGGGCAGGCCGCCGCGCTGCTGTCCGGCATGGACACCGACCGGCTCGGCGTCTGTCTCGACCTCGCACACCTGGCGTGTGCCTGGGAGGAGCCGGCCGCGGCGCTGGACCGACTGCGGGCCGCCGGGCTGCCGGTGGTGAAGGTGCAGGTCTCCGCCGCCGTCGAGGCTGCCGACCCGGCCGGTGGAGCCGACGCGCTGCGCCGCTGGGTGGAGCCGCGCTTCCTGCACCAGACCCGCGGCGCCGGGTGCGCGCACCTGGCCGACCCGGCCGACGCGGCGTACGCCGCCGACGACCTCGACGAGGCGCTGGACCGTAAGCTTCCCGGCCCGTGGCGGGTGCACTACCACGTGCCACTGCACGCCCCGCCCGAGGAGCCGCTCGGTTCGACCCTGCCGGTTCTCCGCGCAGCCCTGAGAGCGCTCTTCGACGGGCCGGTCGCCGGTTGCGACCACCTCGACGTCGAGACGTACACCTGGGGTGTTCTGCCGGCCGCCCGGCGGCCCGGCACCGACGCGGAGCTGGCCGCCGGCATCGCCGCCGAGCTGGCCTTCGCCCGCGACGAACTGGTCGGCCTCGGGCTGACCACCAACCAAAACGTGAGCATGGGGGTGACGCGATGAGCCGGCGACTGGTGGTCCTCGACGTGGTGGGGTTGACCCCGCGACTGCTGAAGCACATGCCTCGACTGCGCGGCGTCGCCGACGGTGGCTTCCGGGCCGAGCTGGGTACGGTGCTGCCCGCGGTGACCTGCTCGGTGCAGTCCACCTTCCTCACCGGCGAGCAGCCCAGCGGGCACGGCATCGTCGGCAACGGGTGGTACTTCCGGGAGCTGGGCGAGGTGCTGCTGTGGCGGCAGCACAACGCGCTGGTCGGCGGGGACAAGCTGTGGCACGCGGCCCGACGGGCCGAGCCGGGCTACACCGTGGCCAACGTCTGCTGGTGGTACGCCATGGGCGCGGACGTCAACTGGACCGTCACGCCCCGCCCGGTCTACTACGCCGACGGCCGCAAGGAGCCGGACTGCTACACCGACCCGCCGGAGCTGCACGACGCGCTCACCGGGCGGCTGGGCACGTTCCCGCTGTTCACCTACTGGGGGCCGACCGCCGGGCTGCCGTCGTCGAAGTGGATCTGCCAGGCCGCCGAGCAGATCCTGGCCGACGTGTCGCCCGACCTGACCCTGGTCTACGTCCCGCACCTGGACTACGACCTGCAACGCTTCGGTCCCTCGTCGGCCGAGGCCGCTGCCGCCGCCGCCGAGCTGGACGCCGTCCTCGGCCCACTGCTGGACGCCGCCCGGGCCCGCGACGCGACGGTGGTGGTGCTCTCCGAGTACGGCATCACCGATGTGTCCCGGCCGGTCGACGTCAACCGGCTGCTGCGCGCCGAGGGGCTGCTGCGGGTGCACACCCAGGCCGGCATGGAGTACCTCGACCCGTGGACGTCCAAGGCGTTCGCCGTCGCCGACCACCAGGTCGCGCACGTCTACGTCAAGGACCCGGCCGACGTGCCGGCGGTGGCGAAGCTCTGCGCGGGGCTGCCCGGCGTGGCCGAGGTGCTCGACGCCGACGGCAAGGCCGCGGCCGGGCTGGACCATCCGCGCGCCGGTGAGCTGGTGCTGGTGGCCGAGCCGGACTCCTGGTTCACCTACTACTACTGGCTCGACGACGCCAACGCGCCCGACTTCGCCCGGCTGGTGGAGATCCACCGCAAGCCGGGGTACGACCCGGCCGAGCTGTTCTTCGACCCGGCCAATCCCGGTGCCGCCAAGGCTCGTGCCGGCGTGGCGCTGGCCCGCAAGAAGCTCGGCATGCGCTACCTGATGAGCGCCGTCGGACTGGACGCCGGCGCCCGGGCCATCCGTGGTTCGCACGGGCGGCTGCCCAGCGACCCGGCGGACGCCCCGGTGCTGCTCTGCTCCGACCCGTCCGCCGCCCGGGACCGGATCGCGGCCACCGAGGTCAAGGGGCTGTTACTGGAACTGGCCGGGTTAAGCGCCGCCGGTGCGCAGGGTCCGGGAGATCGGACGTGACCGTCACCGTCGCGCCCACCGACACCAACGGTCTGCGGGCGCGCTTCGACGCGGAGCTGGCCGCGTTCCTCGACCGGCAGGGCCCGGACTGGCCCGACGGCGCGCCGCGTGGCGTGTTCACCGCGCTGCAACGATTCGTGCTGGCCGGTGGGAAGCGGCTGCGTCCGCTGTTCTGCTACTGGGGCTGGCGTGGCGCCGGGGCGGCCGACGGCACCCCGATCGTGGTGGCCGCGGCGGCGTTGGAACTGTTCCACGCGTTCGCGCTGATCCACGACGACATCCTGGACGGCAGTGACCGCCGCCGGGGTGAGCCGTCGGTGCACCGCCTCTTCGCCGACCTGCACGCCCGTTCGTCGTGGCGCGGCGACCCCGAGGCGTACGGGCGCAACACCGCGCTGCTCTGTGGCGATCTCTGCGCGGCCTGGTCGGATCAGATGTTCCACGAGTGCGGGTTGCAGACCGAGCAGGTGCACCGGGGCTACGCCGTGTTCGCGTTGATGCGTACCGAGGTGATCGCGGGGGAGTACCTGGACCTGGTCTCCGGGGTGGGCGACGGTTCGGTGGCCAGCGCCCTCACCGTGATACGGATGAAGGCGGCCCGGTACACGGTCACCCGACCGTTGCAGATCGGCGCGGCGCTGGCCGGCGCGGGACCGGAGCTGATCGCGGCTCTCGGCGAGTTCGGCGATCCGTTGGGGGACGCGTTCCAGCTCCGTGACGACGTGTTGGGTGTGTTCGGTGATCCGGCGGTCACCGGCAAGTCGATCCTGGACGACCTGCGCGAGGGCAAGCCCACGGTGATGATGGCGCTGGCCCGCAGCGCCGCGGACCGGTCGCAGACCGCGCGGCTGAAGGAACTGTTCGGCAACCCCACGTTGGACGCCGACGGCGCCGGTGACCTGCGCGAGATCATCCAGGCCACCGGCGCCCGCGAGCGGATCGAACAGATGATCCGGGTACGCACCGAGGCGGCGTTGACCGCGTTGCGGAGCGCGGCGGTGGGCGAGGAGGCCCGGAGCGCGCTCGTCGCGTTGGCCGCGCAGGCCATCGACCGGCGCGCCTGACCCGCCGACTTTCGGTCAGATCGACGAAAGTTCGTGCCGGGCGACCGGAAGGTATGGACACATCGACACGCGCAATTTAGTGTCGGGGCCAACACGACAATGTTTCGTCGAGGTGAACCGGCGGCGCGGTAACCCATCGACCCCACCACCCGCTACGGCATCCGGCGCGACGGCGCGCGCCCCGCCCTGGCTACCCGTCAGGAAGGGACAGCACACATGTCCATGAAGGACAGACCCACTCCACGGTCCCGACGATGGTTCTCCGCCGGATCGGCCCTGCTCCTCGTGGCCGCGGCCGGCACGGTCACCCTCACCGCCAGCGCGACACCGGCCCAGGCGCACACGATCAACGCCACCGACTTCCAGCAGGTCGAACTCGCCCGCGGGGTCTCCGACATGGGCGAGCCGATGTCGCTGGCCGTCCTGCCGGACCGCTCGGTCCTGCACACCGCCCGCAACGGCACCCTGCGCCGCACCGACGCGAACGGCACCACCTCGGTGATCGGCACCCTGTCGGTCTACAACCACGACGAGGAGGGGCTGCAGGGCGTCGGCGTCGACCCGAACTTCGCCAGCAACCGGCAGATCTTCCTCTACTACGCGCCCCCGCTGTCCACCCCCGCGGGTGACGCGCCCGCTACCGGCACCGACTTCTCGGCCTGGCAGGGAGTGAACCGCCTCTCCCGGTTCACCCTCAACAGCGACTTCACCGTCAACCAGGCCAGCAAGGTCGACGTCCTCGACGTACCAGCCGATCGCGGCCTGTGCTGCCACGTCGGCGGTGACATCGACTTCGACGCCGCCGGCAACCTCTACCTGTCCACCGGCGACGACACCAACCCGTTCGAGTCGGCCGGCTACTCGCCCCTGGACGAGCGGACCAACCGCAACCCGGCGTACGACGCGCAGCGCAGCGCCGGCAACACCAACGACCTGCGGGGCAAGATCCTGCGGATCAAGGTGAACACCAACGGGACGTACTCCATCCCGTCGGGCAACCTGTTCGCGCCCGGCACGGCCAAGACCCGACCCGAGATCTACGCGATGGGGTTCCGGAACCCGTTCCGGATCAGCGTGGACAAGGGCACCGGGGTCGTCTACGTCGGTGACTACGGGCCGGACGCCGGCTCCACCAGCTCCACCCGTGGGCCGTCCGGTCAGGTGGAGTTCAACCGGGTCGCGGCGCCGGGCAACTACGGCTGGCCGTACTGCACCGGCACCAACACCAGCACCGAGACGTACAACGAGTGGGACTTCGCCACCAACGCCAGCGGGGCGAAGTACAACTGCACCGGCGGGCCGACCAACAACTCGTTCCGCAACACCGGCCTGACCACCCTGCCGCCGGCCCAGCCGGCCTGGATCCGGTACGCCGGCGACGCCGGCACCCCGACCGAGTTCGGCGGCGGCTCCGAGTCGCCGATGGGCGGCCCGGTCTACCGGTACAACGCCTCGTCGACCTCCACCACCAAGTTCCCGCAGTCGTTCGACGGGCAGTTCTTCGCCACCGAGTTCGGCCGGGGCTGGATCAAGCCCATCCACGTCAACTCCGACGGCTCCCGGGGCACCATCGACACCTTCCCGTGGGTCGGCAAGCAGGTGATGGACTCGGCCTTCGGCCCGGACGGCGCCTACTACGTGCTCGACTACGGCACCGGCTACTTCAACGGCGACGTCAACTCGGCGCTCTACCGCTTCGACTACGTCGCCGGCGGCAACCGGGCGCCCAACGCCGCCGCGAGCGCCAACAAGACGTCCGGCGCGGCCCCACTGGCGGTGACGTTCTCCTCGGCCGGCTCGTCCGACCCCGAGGGTGGGGCGTTGACCTACTCGTGGAACTTCGGCGACGGCACCACCTCCACGGCGGCGAACCCGACGAAGACCTACAGCACCAACGGCACCTACACGGCGACGCTGACCGTACGAGACCCGCAGGGCGCCACCGGCAGCGCCAGCGTGCAGATCAACGTCGGCAACACCGCGCCCACGGTGACCATCAACAACCCCGGCAACGGGCAGCTTTTCAGCTTCGGTGACACGGTGCCGTACAGCATCACCGTGACCGACCCCGAGGACGGCACCGTCGACTGCACCAAGGTCAAGATGACCTACGTGCTCGGCCACGACCAGCACGGGCACCAGATCACCTCGAAGACCGGCTGCTCCGGCTCGATCACGATCCCGGTCGACGGGGAGCACGACGACGCCGCGAACATCTTCGCCATCTTCGACGCCGAGTACACCGACGCCGGTGGTCTGACCACGCACACGCAGCACACCCTGCCGCCGCGCCACCGCCAGGCCGAGTTCTTCGGCAGCTCGTCCGGTGTCAACGTGTTCAGCAAGACCCCGGCCGAGGGCGGTAAGACCGTCGGCGACATCAACAACGGCGACTGGATCGCGTTCCAGCCGTACCGGTTGGGCAACGTCACCTCGTTCACCGCCCGGGTCTCGTCGGCAGGCTCCGGTGGCACCCTCCAGGTGCGGGCCGGCTCGGCCACCGGCACGGTGCTCGGCTCGGCCACGGTCCCGGTGACCGGCGGCTGGGAAACCTTCACCACCGTCACGGGGGCGATCGCCAACCCGCCGACCGGCACCACCACGCTCTACCTGACCTTCGCGGGTACGGGCACCGGCGCGCTGTACGACCTGGACGCTTTCACCTTCACCACCGGCTCGGCCCCCACCGGCGGGACCGGTCCGATCAAGGGTCTGGGCGGGAAGTGCCTGGACGTGCGGAACGCCGCCACCGCGGACGGCACGCAGATCCAGATCTACACCTGCAACGGCAGCGCGGCGCAGACCTGGGCGGTCACGCCGAACTCCACCATCAAGTCGTTGGGTAAGTGTCTGGACGTCTCCGGTGCCGGCACCGCCGACGGCACCAAGATCCAGCTCTACACCTGCAACGGCACCGGGGCGCAGAACTGGGCCGCGCAGGCCGACGGAACGCTGCGCAACGTCGCGTCCGGCAAGTGCCTGAACGTGTCCGGAAGCAACTCCGCGGACAGCACCGTGGTGGACCTCTGGACCTGCACCGCCGCCGCGAACCAAAAGTGGACCCTGCCCTGAGCTGAGCGGAGGGGCTCCCGCCGCACGGGAGCCCCTCCCCACCGTCCCGAAGGAGAGCGACATGCGCAGACTCCTGCGAAACGTCCTCGGCGCGAGCGCCGCCGTCCTCGCCGTCATCGCCTGCACGACCCCGGCCACCCCGGCCAGCGCCGCCGACGCCCCGTACGACGTGCTGGTCTTCTCCAAGACCGCCGGCTTCCGGCACGACGCGATCCCGGTCGGCATCCAGACCATCCGTGACCTGGGCGCCGCGAACAGCTTCACCGTCACCGCCACCGAGGACGCCGCCGCGTTCACCACCGGCAACCTCGCCCAGTACGAGGCGGTCGTCTTCCTCAACACCACCGGCGACGTGCTCAACGCCACCCAGCAGACCGCCTTCGAGTCGTACATCGGCTCGGGCGGCGGATACGTGGGCGTGCACGCCGCCGCCGACACCGAGTACGACTGGCCGTTCTACGGCAACCTGGTCGGCGCGTGGTTCGCCTCGCACCCGGCCATCCAGCAGGCCAACGTCAAGGTCGAGGACCGGGGGCACGCGGCGACCGGCCACCTGCCGCAGACCTGGACCCGCACCGACGAGTGGTACAACTACCGCACCAACGCCCGGTCCACCGCACACGTGCTCGCCACGCTCGACGAGTCGTCGTACTCCGGTGGCGGGATGGGCGCCGACCACCCGCACTCCTGGTGCAAGAGCTACAGCGGTGGCCGGTCCTTCTACACCGGCAGCGGGCACACCCAGGCGTCGTACGCCGAGCCGGCCTTCCGTAACCACCTGCTCGGCGGCATCCGGTACGCGGCCGGCCGCAGCAAGGCCGACTGCCGGCCGGAGACCGGCTACACGCCGCTCTACAACGGCTCGACCACCGGCTGGTCGCAGGCCGGTCCGGGCAACTTCACCAACTCCGACGCCACCCTCACCTCGGTGGGCGGCATGGGCCTGTACTGGTACAGCGCGAAGCAGTTCACGAACTACTCGCTGAAGCTGGACTGGAAGCTGGCCGGCGACGACAACTCGGGCATCTTCATCGGCTTCCCGCCGTCGAGCGACCCGTGGTCGGCCGTGGACAACGGCTACGAGATCCAGATCGACGCCACCGACGCGGCGGACCGTACCACCGGATCGGTCTACACCTTCAAGTCCGCGGACCTCGCGGCCCGCGACGCGGCGCTCAACGCGCCAGGGGAGTGGAACACCTACGAGCTGCTGGTCGAGGGTGAGCGCCTACAGATCTTTCTCAACGGCGTGAAGATCAACGACTTCACCAACACCGATCCGGTACGGTCGCTGGCCGGCCACATCGGCATCCAGAACCACGGTACGGGTGACGACGCCTACTTCCGCAACATCCGGATCAAGGAGCTGGGCGGCAGCAACCCGCCGACCGGCAACACCACGATCCAGGCCGAGGCGTTCAGCTCGGCCAACGGCGTCAGCGCGTTCACCAAGGCGGGCGCCAACGGCGGTCAGACCCTCGGCTACATCGAGCCGGGCGACTGGGCCGCGTACAACGGCGTGGACCTGACCGGCGTCACCTCGTTCACCTCCCGGGTCGTCTCGGGTGGCACGGGCGGCACCATCGGAGTCCGTACCGGCTCCGCCACCGGGCCGTTGCTGGGCACGGTCACGGTGCCGAACACCGGCGGTTGGAGCACGTACGCCAACGTCACGGCCGCGCTGTCCAACGTCCCGTCCGGCACCCAGAACCTGTACCTGACGTTCAACGGCAGCGGCACCGGGCTCTTCGACGTGGACGACTTCACCCTGAACAGGGGGACCGGCGGTACCAACGGGGTCGGCCCAGTCAAGGGCCTCGCCGGCAAGTGCCTGGACGTCCGCAGCGGCGCCACGGCCGACGGCACCCAGATCCAGATCTACACCTGCAACGGCAGTACGGCGCAGACCTGGACCGTGACGCCGAACTCGACGGTCAAGGCGCTCGGCAAGTGCCTCGACGTGTCCGGCAGCGCCACCGCCGACGGCACCAAGATCCAGCTCTGGACCTGCAACGGCACCGGCGCGCAGAACTGGGCGGCCCAGTCCGACGGCAGCCTGCGCAACGCGGCCACGAGCAAGTGCCTCGACGTCTCCGGCAACAACTCGGCGGACAGCACGATCGTCCACCTCTGGACCTGCAACGGCGCGGCCAACCAGAAGTGGACCCTGCCCTGATCGAGCGCAGCACTCGCCGGGGTCGTCGGACGTGACCGACGGCCCCGGCGAACCATCCGATGACGCTGTCGGCGCGGCGGTACCTCACCGCCGCCGCGCCGACGGCGTCATGCCGGTTGTGCCGATGCGGCAGGCTGACACCCGGCCGGCTGGGAGTACCTTGACCGGCATGGGGCGTTACGCGCGATGGCGCCAGGTCGTCGAGGCGCAGGGGCGCCGGCTGCACGACGCGCTGCGCCAGGTCGACGAGCCCGACCCGTTGACCGGCCCGCCACCCAGCCTGAACCGCCTCGACGCTCTGGTGGAGGGCTTCGTCGCAGGTCAGCCAGTGCGCTGGAGCCTGGGAGGGGCGCCCCGGCCGCTGCCCGAGGCGGTGGACGTGGCGGCGTACCGGATCATCGAAGAGGCCCTGACCGACGCGTGCCGGCACGCGCCGGGCGCGGCCGTCGCGGTCCGCCTGCGCTACGACGACCAGGGCATCACCATCGAGGTACGCGACGACGGCGGGCCACCTGTGGAAGGCGCTGCGCGTGCCGGTGGCGGTCTGCCGGCGGTCCGCCGCCGCGTCGAGCGGGTCGGCGGCACCCTGAACGCCGGCCCGAACCCCGACGGCGGTTTCACCGTCCGGGCGTTCCTGCCCGCACCCGAAGAAGCGGTCGGCTGACACCCCAGGGCTTTCGCGATGGGCTCGACGGAAATAGGGTGGGGGCGGCGACCGTGACGGTGGCCGGTGACCCGGTGGGAGGCGCAACCCGCCGGGCTCAGGTGCGCTCGGCACCCACCGGCGATCCGCCTCGGTCCCGCGTACCGATCTGACCGGTCACCCTCGCCCCGGTCCGCACAACGGAATCCCCATCACATCAGGGGAGAAGGACAATGGCGCGACCCATCACGCTCTTCACCGGCCAGTGGGCCGACCTTCCGTTCGAGGAGGTCTGCCGGCTCGCCTCCGAGTGGGGCTACGACGGTCTGGAGATCGCCTGCTGGGGCGACCACTTCGAGGTCGACAAGGCGCTCGCCGACGACTCGTACGTCGAGCGTAAGAAGGAGACCCTCGCGAAGCACAACCTCCAGGTCTTCACGATCTCCAACCACCTGGTCGGTCAGGCGGTCTGCGACCACCCGATCGACGAGCGGCACCAGGACATCCTGCCCGGCCGCATCTGGGGCGACGGGGAACCCGAGGGCGTCCGCCAGCGGGCCGCCGAGGAGATCAAGGACACCGCGCGGGCGGCCGCGAAGCTCGGGGTGAACACCGTCGTCGGCTTCACCGGCTCGTCGATCTGGCACACCCTGGCGATGTTCCCGCCCGTGCCGCCGTCGATGATCGAGCGCGGCTACCAGGACTTCGCCGACCGGTGGAACCCGATCCTCGACGTGTTCGACGAGGTGGGGGTGCGGTTCGCGCACGAGGTGCACCCCAGCGAGATCGCGTACGACTACTGGACGACGAAGCGGACGCTGGAGGCGATCGGCAACCGGCCCGCGTTCGGGCTGAACTGGGACCCGTCGCACTTCGTCTGGCAGGAGCTGGACCCGGTGAACTTCATCTTCGACTTCGCCGACCGGATCTACCACGTCGACTGCAAGGACGCGAAGGTGCGTACCGGCGACGGCCGACGCGGCCGGCTCGCCTCGCACCTGCCCTGGGCCGACCTGCGCCGCGGCTGGGACTTCGTCTCCACCGGCCACGGCGACGTCCCGTGGGAGGACTGCTTCCGGGCGTTGAACGCGATCGGCTACACCGGCCCGATCTCCGTCGAGTGGGAGGACGCCGGAATGGACCGCCTGCTGGGTGCCCCGGAGGCGCTGCAGTTCGTCCGCCGGCTCGCCTTCGACGCGCCGAGCGCCGCCTTCGACGCGGCGTTCAGCAGCAAGGACTGACCGAGCCCCCGCGCCCGGCCCGACGACCACCGGGCCGGGCCACGGCTCGGTGCGTCCGGACCATGATCTGCACACAACACGGGCCGGTCGCCTCGCGGCGGCCGGCCCGTCGACGTGCGGGTGGGTCAGAGCGTGCTTGCGTTGGTGCCCGAGCCGGACGGCTTGGTGCGGGGGGTGGTGGCCGACGGCGACCCGGAGGTCGTGCCGACCGAGCTGGAGCCCGCCTTGGCGCCCACCGTGGCGGGCGTGCCGGCGAACGCGTCGTCGGCGGCGGTCAGCTCCTGGTTGCCGGTGCTGCCGTTACCCAGCTTCTCGCCGAGCTTGGTCTGGCCGAGCTTGTCCTTGCCCTCGCTGTAGAGCCGGTTGGCCTGGGCCTGCGCGACCCCGGCCGCCTCCTGCACGGTCGGGTGGTCGAGCACCTTGCGGCCCCGGACCACGAGCTCTTCGTACTTCTCCCGGCCGGCACGGGCGCCCAGGACGAATCCCGCAGCCAGCCCGCCAAGAAACATGATCTTTCCGCGCATGGCGGCTCCTTCCGTACCTGACGCGCCGTCGCCCCATCGGGTTGCCCCGTCGGGCACGACCAATTCGCGCCTGCGTCCTCTGTCCGCAGCTAACTACCCATCCTGCTCCCCGCTCAAGCCTGCTTGTGCCCGGATGGCGATTTGCCCCGATTGCGATTCGCGGCGTAATCCTGACCTGCGAAACTGGATCAAGGCAGATGCGGGTGCAACCCACTGGACCGCCAGCGGGGGATGTCCTGTACTCTTGTCCCCGTCGCACGGTGCCGGCGAGATCCGGTTATCCGAGCGGTGCACGATCCCCTGTAGCTCAATTGGCAGAGCAGCCGGCTGTTAACCGGCAGGTTATTGGTTCGAGTCCAATCGGGGGAGCTTCTCCACCCAATGCCCGTCGGCCACCCGCCGACGGGCATTCCCATATCCTCTCCTCGCTCCGGCCCGGGCTGCCCCGGCCCCGCCTCGCTCCGGCTGCCCCGCGCTGCCCCGGCCCCGCCTCGCTCCGGCTGCCCCGCGCTGCCCCGGCCCGCCTTGCTCCGGCCGGCCGGCTCGACCCCAGCTGCCCTGCCCCGCCGCGACCTGCCGGTCGTGCGTGCCGCGCCGTGCCGAGTCCACCCCGCCCCGCGCGGTCTGCTTCGGCCGCCCCGCCCCGCCCCGCCGTGCCGCGCCGCCCTGCCGTGCCGCGCCGCCCTGCCGTGCCGCGCCGCCCCGCCCCGCCGTGCCGTGCCGCGCCGTGCCGTGCCCCGCAAGATCGTGCTCGATCCTGGATGTAGTGGCCTCGACAACGCGGGACGCCACTACATCCAGGATGTAGCGCGATCTTGCCGCCCAAGATCCGCGCAACATCAGGGATGTTGCTGCTTCCGGCGCGTCTGAGGCAGCAACATCGGTGAAGTTGTGAGGATCTTGGCGCGGGGCGCGGGGCGCGGGGCGCGGGGCGCGGGGCGCGGGGCGCGGGGCGCGGGCCACCAGCACAGTTGAGCACGA
>NZ_JBEXIJ010000025.1:0-8390 GCF_040608495.1 Micromonospora sp. NPDC005174
ATCACCGCCCAAGCCTCGTCAGTCAGCTCACCACGACGTACCACCGGCACATCGTCAACGATCAACCACTACAAGATCGGCAGGACACGCCCTAGTCCGTGAGGAAGATGCCGGTCACGCCCACGACGGCGAAAACGGCGGCGGCGGCGAGCACGTAGAGCCGCGGGCGGGGCTCTCGCACGACGTAGGTAGACAACCCGAACGCGCCACTGAGGATCGAGATCGCGTACCAGTGGAAGGTCGTCGGCATGGGCTGGCCGATGAAGATCATCCAGGTGGCCATGGCCGCGACGAAGATCGTGGCGTAGGCGACGGTCTGCCGCACGTTCCGGTGAGCGGTGTGCTGCAGGCGGGAGACCGACATGCGGTAAGTCTCAACCGCCGCAGTGCGTTCATCCCCGCTGGCCTGTCGTCGCCTGTTACGGCTGCCAGATTTCCGGCCCCCACTCATGTCGCCGAAGATACATCGACTGTCACGAAGTCGCTGCCCTGTGTAAGGGTGCCTTCGCCTCAGCTACGAGGCGAGCAGTTGAGGTCGCTATAGCAGACGTACGAGACAGCAGCGAAGCGGCCGAGTCTTTGGCGGCCGGGAAGGTGGCCCGAAAGTCGGTCAAACACCCGCGTTGCCGAAACGCTCTCTTCAGGATCAAGGCGCTCCGCGCGGCGCGGGCCGGGGCGCGGCAACCGGCTCCTGCGGAGCCGCCGCCCCTGCGCAAAGGCGCGCCGGGGCGGAAAGTCAGCCGGCCCGAACCCCACGCCCCGCCCCGCGCGTCACTCCTGGGTCAGTGAGGTGACCCGGTGACGAGTCCCGAAGAACGACCAGGGCCAGGCGGACACAGTCTCACCCGTTCCCGGCGATCCAGAGACCCACGACGAGCAGCGGCCACCACGGTGGACGGAGTTGCCAAACAACCGCGGTTGGCCGCTTGAGCTCAAGGAGGGGAAGGGGTGGTGGAGGTGAGGGAGGAGCAGAGTTAGAGCTGTGCCTCCGGCGGGGGCCAGACGACTCCAGGATGGAGTTGCCGAACGGTTCCGGTGGTTGGGTGGTTGAGGTGGGATGCCATCCCGCCAGCCACCGACCCAGGCAAGCCGAGCAGACCAGGGCCAGGGGCGACAAGGTCGTTCGTCCAGTAGGGCGCTCCACCTTGTCACCCAGGCCCTGGCCCGCTCCACGATGTGTGGGTCGGCGGCAGACGGGATGGCAAAGAGACGGCTTAAGGCTCGTCCGGTGATTTCCGTCAGTCGAATCCCATACGTCGCCAGGCTTCGCGAACTGGTTCCAAGCTATTGGCGAAACTGGCTTTCGTTACATCGATCGGGTCACCATCAAACTCAATCCTCTTCCCGACGCGCCGGTAGAAAGAGAGGAGTTCTCGCCTATTGCCATAAGCATCCTCCGCGATTACAGATAGCGCCTCACGTCGGTCGGTTTGCAGCTCGGGGCGGATAATAAATCCCTGCTCGTCATGGACGAGCCGGCCCTGCCATGTATCTCCAATTTCTATGAGGCCGTCTATTCCGCTTCGTTCAATTGTGACCGCCAGTTCACGCATCATGACTATCTTATCTGGCCTGTCTCGTGCCTCTAGCGCTTCGCTAGCAACTTGCCTATTTCCCTTATACAAGAGGACGTACCAGCCGTGCCACCCATCCTTCTTCAGGATATTCCGGGCGTTGCTCATGCACCAACCGGCTAGGGCCGTGACTGAATCCCAATTTTGTGGGGGTGGATAAGAAAAGCCATACCTCTTAAGGGATCGATTCAGCTGTTTTGCGCTCGGCGAGAAGGAGTACCTAGTCCCGCCAACATGGGTGGCCCCGTTGGATAGCTTCAATCGGCGTACCGCGTAGTCAGTGCGAACCATGCATGGAAGCCTGCCATGAGGGAGGCCGGCAACAACGAGGAAGTCGCCCTCTGAGTACTTAAGCGCCAACCCTCGTTCGATCCCAAGCTTTTTATGTAGATCATCCAGCATGACAGCCATCACGCCGAATGCCTCAGCGCAGGCATCTGCCAGCTCTCGATCAGGCAAAGCTTGGTCAACCCACCGACGAGTTATTTCTATGTAGCCTTCCCTGACAAAAAAGTCAGGAAGGTTCGCGAACTCCTGTACCTGCTCCTTAGTTGTACTAGACGGGGGAACATCGACGGACAGTTTGAGAGCTTGACTTCCCTCCGGTCCGAGTGCGGCAGAAAGGCCCTCGGGAGGTTCCCCCGACCAATAGGCAGTGATAAGCGAGGCGTTCGCTTCGGACCTTGCATCCAGGTCGCCCTGCTTTACCACTCTGTTCCGTAACTCAACAACCCACCTCATGACGGGGTTGGCTCGCATCTTATCTTGCCACGGCCCGTACCACGAATCGAAATCCTTAATGTTGGACTTCTCCGACTGAAGGATAAAGGTCACATTGCGCAAGCTCTGAACTAGCGTGTTCAGTTCTCTCCGGAAGTGCCGAGGGTGGTGATACTCGCGCGTAAGGGAATGCCATTGGTCGTGGCAATCCTGCATCCGGTTGTGTGTTTTAGGGATCGGGCAGTTTGCCTCATCTGGCAACTCCCCTGCTCCGCGGACTTCGCCTACCAAGTACCCGCTCGGGGCGCGATGCCGCTGCTTCTTGCGCTTGTTGCCGGGCCTCGGAAACTTCACACCACCAGTATCTAATGCACCGTCAAGAGATTCAACGGGCAGCAGTCGGACTGTTCGGGTAGGTGGCTAGCCCGACAGTCAGTTGCAGCCGAGGATCATCGGTCGGCAGAAAGAGTGCGGGTGTGGCGTCACTAGGTGCCCTCCGTGGTTACCGTTATTTGACGACACGGAGATGACCCGTCACTGCTGGGGCGGACTGGCCTCCGCCGTCAATTGCCGAGACTGCAAGCCCGAAGACAAGGGAGTCGACCTCTTGCTCGTGAACCTTGAGTTCTTGTGCGATTTTGCGCGACCCCCATCCATCTTCACGAGCCATTTTGAATAGCTCACGAAGGAGGGTCGACCCCTCCGCAGGGCCACCGCCTGGCTCAGTGGACCTAAAGCCGCGTTGGGACAGGTCCACCATCCAAGACCGTCGAGTCCACTCCGAAATGATGCGAAGCTCATACAAGCGTTGGGTCATTGCGATAGCCGAAACTTTCCAGTATCGCTTGAGTATGAAGATGTCATTGAAGGTTGGGTGCCCCTTGAGTTGAGCGCGTAACCCGTCTTCGGGAACCAGGAAGTTTGCAGCGAAGTCATGGGCCTCTAGCTCGTACTTACGATCGCGCTTGGTGAAGATCCCACGGTGCAGGATCAGATGACCAAGCTCATGTGCCAGATCGAAGCGTAGTCGCTCGGCCGACTTTGATGTGTTGAGGAATACGAACGGACGCTTCTCGCGCCAGAATGAGAAGGCGTCAACCTCGCGGTCTGTCGAAGGCAACGAGAACAGACGGACACCTTGGCGTTCGAGGAGGCTTGCCATGTTCTTGATCGGTGTGTGGCCGAGGTTCCATGTAGCTCGCACTCTGGCAGCAGCGGTGCGCGGGTCTTCCAGATAGGTCTCGTTCAATTCGGGAAGGCGAGCATCGGGGGTGTCGTAGTGCTGGTCCATCCAGCTGCTGAGCTGACAAGCCAGCGTTGCGGAAGCCAAGACTCGATGAACTTGCCGAGCTGACATGGTAGAAAGAGCGCGGAAGCTCACCGACTCTTTGCTGACGGCTGATACATCGTCCGCCATAAAGAAGTCGATCGGCAGTTGAAGGACGTCAGCAAGTTGCCGGAGGGGTGGGCGCCCCGTGTCTCCGGCTTCCCATGAGGAAACGGTTCGCCGTGTGACGCCACAGGTGTCCGCGAGCTGCTGCTTCGTCAATCCACGCAGCTCGCGGGCAAGCTTCAGGCGGCTGGGGCTGAAGGAGTAGTCTCTCTCATCCCCGGCGTCGAACGAGGTTGCTGTCACCCTCATCGTCATCGTCCTCATTTGGCATTTTCGGCGCAAGCACTCCGGAGACCATCAGTGCTTCAACCAGGATGCGCTCCGACCACTCGCTGACGTTCCCGTCACCGCTCATGTCAGTCGGTAGGGAGAACTCGATCCGAACGTCGTCGTCGGTCGGGTGTACGACGAGGAACCAAGTCTGGCAGTCCTCGTCCTCCGGCAACCGATCCACGTCGATGGTGAATCCCAACGCCTCAAGGTCGAGCGACAACTGGTTCGGGTTGAAGTTACGCCGAACTCGTTGGCTCGTCTTGGGCCCACGGCTCCGCTTGAGACGAGGACCCCGGCTGGGCTTCTGCTGGCCAGTGTCTTCATCGCCTGCGACGACCGTGATACCGATCTTGAGGCTCGGAGAGTACACGGTCTCGTAGTTCCCGCTGCGACCGATGCGCCAACCCTCGCTCTCGGGCAGCTTGCTTCTCAGCGCCGCGAGGGTCTCTGCCCACATCACGACACCGGGGTAGGTGACGGGGTAGTTGCCGCCAGTCACTCGGCGGCGCGCTGTATCGCCGACTCGGATGGAGGCGTGCAACGTCTCCACAGAGAGATCAAGTTCTCGGAGTCGGGCATCCGCGTCCTCAGCAAGCACGACCGGCGTGCGGCCTCTGGTCGACGGGGTTGGTTCGCTTGCGGCAGGACTAGTCATCGGCGCTCCTCAAAAGACTTCCCGAAACCCTACCTCACGTGAGGTCGAAAAAGGGGAAGGCAAGGCTCGCCCTGCACCTCTGAAGGCTGGCATAGATCGAACATATGTTCCAGGAGGTGTATGGTCAAGATTCGATTTGGCGGTACAGCCATCCGTGCAGCCAAGCCAGTCGACGGGCGCGAGCGACGAGCGACGGCAGCCGACAAGTCGAGCAGGCCAGCGGCAGTCACCGACCCTGACCGACAACAGTCTTGATCTTTGCAAGACTGAGGCAGCACAGAGTCCGCCGTTGCAAGGGTCGTGCGGCAGGCGGTTGCTAGGCGGCCGATGATGCAGCTACGAGCGCCTTCAGCTGCTCAACCGTCAGCCACGGGCTGCCGCGGTGTGCCATCCGGTGGCAGTTCGAGCAGATGAGAGCAAGGTCACTGAGCCGTGTGTCGGTCTCGCCGGAGACATGCAGTGGAGTGCGGTGGTGGCACTCGATGTAGTCACGTCCTCTATCGCCGTAGACACGTTGGAAGTCGAACCCGCACACCTCACAAGCGATGGCAACGCCGTGCCGCTTTGCCTCGGCCAGCTTCCGACGACGAAGCTTGGGGCTGCGCTCTCGGCGCAGGTGCTCCCGCAAAGTGACCCCGCCCTCCCGCATTGAGATCTCGTCGAGGTCCGGATCGTCGATCACGGGCTCTGCACCGAGGCCCTCACGAAGGAGCCCGCGGATTCGGTCAGCTAGCGTCCGCATCTCAATGGGGTGGGCTTCGAACTCCTGGCGTACCAGCTTGTCTAGTTGGTTGCCGTTGCTGCGGTCGGCGACGATGTTGTAGGTCTTGAGAGCGACGCCGGCAGGGTTGCGGAAGTCTGGATTGCGGCGGCCACGGTGGATGGCGTGGCTCTGCAGCAGATCTGAGAGGGAGCGCACCCGTTCGTCGTGGGCGTCGAGTTGGCGCCAGCCGTTGGACTGGACGAGGTCGCAGGCGAGGATGATCTCGTCTCGCGTCCAGTCTGGGTTCGGTAGGAAGGCAACCGTGAAACCAAGTCCCTCCAGCAGGTGGGCGACGGTCTTGTCGCCGCCGCTGAAGTGCGAGGGGCCCCATGCGGTTCCCGTGCTGACGCCGTGCGCGTAGCCGACGATCGGTTTCGAGTCGTAAAGGTTCCCCTGGTGGTCGACGTAGTAGGCCTTTGACCGACCAAAGCCGGTGGACTTGAGGAAGGCGGCACGGCCGAGCCTGTCGAACTCTTGCACCGCGGCGAGTACACCGTTACGGGTTACATCGGCGAGTGTCACGAGCTGAGGCTACGACGTTGGTGCGACGGAGGAGCGCCTCGGACTAGGGGTCGGCGGCAGCCGTCTAGGGCTCCGCCCCAGTGCCAGGGGCAGCCGTACAGCAGCGGAGTACAGCAACGCATCAGCCTGTAGCAGCCGGAGGCCAGCCGCTGTTGGCGGTGCACCAGCGTATTTGGACGCATGAGACCGGGTCGCCCGTAGCTACGGATCAGACGGTGGCTGAATAGTCGCTGGTACTGCCGAGCCTGTCCGGAAAGCCGCGGCGGTCAGTGTTGGTGGTGGATGTCTGGTCTATTGGTGGATGTTTGTCCGGGCGGCGAGGCGCAGTGTATCGATTGGCGGTCTGCCGGTGGGAGGTTGTTGTGGCTGGTAGTCGGGGCACTGATCGGCTGGGGCAACGAGGCCTGGTGGTGGTGGGCACCGGGTTGCTGGTTGCAGCTGGCGTGACGGCCGCATTGGCGAACTTTGTGCCGTGGTTTCTGGCTGCGGCCTTGGGTGCATTGTCTGGCGCCGCTGGCCTATATGGGGGCGTGTTGTGGCAGCGCCGGGGTGAGCTCTTAGCGCGGGAGGCTGCGTGGCGGGCGGTGGCGCTCGCCAGCGTGGAGGGCGGAGATCGAGCTGACGTCGACGACGGCGGTGTGCTGGCGTTGCTGTCGGCCGGCCGGGCATTGGTCCCCTACAGCGTGTTGCACGATGCGCTGTTGCGGCGGGTGTTGCGCTGGGCGGACGGGCAAAGTGACGTGGTGGAGAGGGTGCTGTACGTCGATGGGCCGGCGGGGGCGGGCAAGACGAGGCTGCTGGTAGAGGCGGCGGGTCGGAGCGCCGCTCGGTGGGGCTGGGCGCGATCGGGGTGTGGGGCGGCAGCGGTAACGGCTGCTGCGGGTCTGGGTCGTTCGGTGGTGTTGGTGTTGGACGATACCGAGACGCGCAATGATGTGGCGGCAACAGTGACGGCATGGGCGGCGCTTGGGACGTCAGAGGTCCGTCTGGTACTGGTTGGCCGGGTCGATGCAGTGTGGTGGCCGGTAGTTCGGCGCGGGTTGTCAAGCGAAGTGGTTTCGGAGCTGCCGTTCCGGGCTCAGGTGACGGTGCCGCCCGTCGTGGGTGATGGGAAGGCGCAACGCCAGATGTTTGCGCAGGCACTGCGATTCTTCACGCCGGAGGGGGAGCCGGTTCCGCCGGCGGTCTGGGCGCCGGTCCTGCCGTCGCCATCGATCGCGTTGTTGCATGCGGGTGCGGCGTGGGCTGCGGTGGCGGCCGAGAGTGGGCCGGTCGATGCCGCTGCGACCGTGGCCGGAGTGTTTGCAGTGGAGCAGGAACGGTGGTTGGCGACAGCCCAGCGGGCAGGAGTCAACGCGTTGCCGCAGGAGGTGTTCGGGCAAGCGGTGGTACTGGCAGCGCTAGTCGGTGCGCCGGATGCGGCGACGGCGCGGGGGTTATTGACACGGCTGCCAGGGCTTGCCAGCGCAGGTGAACCGCAGCGGGAGGCGGAGCGGCTGGCTGAGTGGCTGCGTGGGCTGTACCGACAGCAGGAGCCGGACTGGCTGGCGCCGCACTTACCAGCGGTGTTGTTGGAGCGCTACGTCGCCGGCCAGCTCACCGGTACGCCAGCCCTGGCCGCGGTCGTGAGCGAAGCCACGAGCGGCGACCCAAGCCGCGCTAGGCGGGTCCTGACCCTACTCAGTCGAGCGTCGGCCCACACGGCTGCCGCACTGCCGGCTGTTGCCATGCTGCTGCGCCATGACCCGGTACCGATGCTCAGCGCGGCGATCCGGGTAGCGAGCGAGATGCAAACACCCTTCGACGCGTTAATCACGGAACACCTGACCGGCGATGCCGAACCCACGCTGACCGTCGCGCAGATTCAGCAGCTGTACGACCTGATACCCCGCCATGCGGAGCAACACGTATTGGCTGCTACGACCAGGTGTTTGCTACGTCTGCACCTTGATCATCCAGGCGTTGATGCCAACGATCCGCACACCCTCCGTGTTCATCACAAGCTCGCGAACGTCTTGGACGGCCAGGGCCGTTACGACGACGCCGAGATCGCGTACTGCGAAGTGCTGGCCAGCCGGAGCCGGGTCCTCGGCACGGAGCACCCCGACACCCTCAAAACCCGCCACGGACTCGCGGTCGTTTTGGACAACCAGGGCCGTTACGACGATGCCGAGACCGCGTACTGCGAAGTGCTGGCCACCCAAACCCGGGTCTTCGGCACGGAGCACCCCGAAACCCTCAAAACCCGCCACGGACTCGCGGTCGTCTTGGACAACCAGGGCCGTTACGACGATGCCGAGACCGCGTACTGCGAAGTGCTGGCCACCCAAACCCGGGTCCTCGGCACGGAGCACCCCGACACCCTCAAAACCCGCCACGGACTCGCGGTCGTTTTGGACAACCAGGGCCGTTACGACGATGCCGAGACCGCGTACTGCGAAGTGCTGGCCACCCAAACCCGGGTCCTCGGCACGGAGCACCCCGACACCC
>NZ_JBEXIJ010000025.1:8487-8741 GCF_040608495.1 Micromonospora sp. NPDC005174
GGACAACCAGGGCCGTTACGACGATGCCGAGACCGCGTACTGCGAAGTGCTGGCCACCCAAACCCGGGTCTTCGGCACGGAGCACCCCGAAACCCTGTACACCCGCCACAACCTCGCGGTCGTTTTGTACAGACAGGGCCGTTACGGCGAGGCCGAGACCGCGTACTGCGAAGTGCTGGCCACCCGGACCCGGGTCCTCGGCACGGAGCACCCCGACACCCTCAAAACCCGCCACGGACTCGCGCTTATCTTGA
>NZ_JBEXIJ010000025.1:8840-101961 GCF_040608495.1 Micromonospora sp. NPDC005174
AACAGCCAGGGCCGTTACGACGAGGCCGAGACGGCGTACCGCGATGTGCTGGCCACCCGGACCCGGGTCCTCGGCACGGAGCACCCCGACACCCTGCATACCCGCCACAACCTCGCGCTCATTTTGAACAGCCAGGGCCGTTACGACGAGGCCGAGACGGCGTACCGCGATGTGCTGGCCACCCGGACCCGGGTCCTCGGCACGGAGCACCCCGACACCCTCAAAACCCGCCACGGACTCGCGGTCGTCTTGGACAACCAGGGCCGTTACAACGAGGCGGAGACCGCCTACCGCGATGTGCTGGCCACCCAAACCCGGGTCCTCGGCACGGAGCACCCCGACACCCTGAACACCCGCCACGGACTCGCGGCCGTCTTAGATAAACAGGGCCGTCACGACGAGTACCACAAAATGCTGCCCTCGGCCCGGGGCCGCTCGATGCGACCGACGACCGAGGGTGGCACCGGCCCTGAGCAGGCAGGCGCTCCGACCTAATGCCCACGACTGCTTCCACTGCAAGGGCAGCAAGGAGGCAGCGAACGGGTCGCCTGAGAGCGACAGATCCCGCCAGCGGGTGGCGCGGCGGCTGAGTCAAACGAAACGGGATGACCGCCGATGGCAACGGGCGTTGCGCCGCAACGGCGTTCGGGACGAAGAAGCCGTGCCTTGTGCGCCCATTCGTATCGGCAAGCCTGCCGACGGATCCAGCCCAAGGTCGACGGTAGGCGACAAGATGGAGCGGGCCGGCGGCAACCACCGACGCCGGCAGACACTGGTCATGATCTTTGCGATACAGGGTAGGCGCACTTGCGGATCGCCCTGCGGGCGGCCTCCGGCCGTCCTCGGGCGTCCGCAGCGCTTCGTGCAGAGTGCGTGCAATGATCTTGACGCGGAGGACCGGAAGGCATCCCAGGCGCGCAGGCGGCGGTCACAGTGGTGGGACTGCCGCTGTCGCCTTCCTAAACCGTGTGTCGCAGGTTCGAATCCTGCCGGGGGCACCAGGTCAGAGCCTTGATCACCGATCATTTCTCGTCTGTGCGTGGCTTCCGTGCCCGATCGTCCCCGTCCGACCTTGTCCAGGTGAGCGGCCAGCTCCGCATTGCGGGAATCGATCGCGCGGGCGTAATAGCGGGCAGTGACACCGGCCTACTGCAGCGCCCCCGGCACCGCCGCCTGAACGCTCCGTGAACGCTCACGCCGTCACCCTCGTCCTCGGCGACCTTGACGTGACGGAGGCGGAGGAGGGCGAGGGCGCCTCGACGATCACCAGTGGTAGGCCACGTTCACGATCAGCGCGGCCAGCACCGTGACGAAGAAGACCGTCCATCCGACGAGCTTGCGTGACCCCACGCGCAGGTGTGCGATCAGCGCCCCGACGAAGTACAACACCAGTCCCGCTGCCGCGAGTGTCCCCAGCAGCGGTACGGCGAATCCGGCCAGCAGTCCCACCGATCCGGCCGCCAGCAGCGTGCCCAGCACGGGCAGCCAGGAGTGTGGCACCCGCTTCATGTCGGCCTGGGCCTTCGGGTAGTCGTGGCCGATCAGGTAGATGACTGCGGCGATGGCGGTGAACACCGAGGCGATGATGGTGACTGTCACGTATGTGGCGAACATGGACCCTCCCTGTGGTTGTCACCTCAGGGACGGGGCAGCGCCGCGAAACGTTACGCGTGCGGAACACCCAGCCGAAGAGGCCAGCCGAGAAAAGGCGGTGCCCTCCGGGTCGTCCCGGAGGGCACCGCGCTGTAGCAGGGGTCAGAGGAACTTGTACATCTCGGCGGAGGCCGCCTCGGTGTCGGCGGCCGGCGGGGCGGTCACGGTGACCTTCTCGCCGAAGCCGCTCATCTTCATGTCGGTGACGAGGTCGCCGACGCTCTTCGTGGCAACCGTGTACGACAGCGCGATGAGCCGGCCGTCGGCGTCGACGGTCGCCTCGAAGGGGATCGTCTTCGGGTCCTTCGCCAGCTTGGCGGTGGACTCGAGGCCCTCGCGCATGCCGCCGTCGCTGCTGGCGGCCGAGGCGGCCTTGTTCAGGTCGGCGGTGCCGCTGTAGCGGCCGGGGCTCACCTCCTGGGCGGTCACGATGCCGCCGATGATGCCGGTCTGTGCCTTGAGGTCGAACGACTGGCGCAGCGAGCTGGCCGGACGGAGCTTGTTGAGGTCGATCTTCATCCAGGGCTTGTCGCCGTCGAGCTCGTCCGACTTGATGTAGGCGGCGTCGCCGATGAGGCGGGCCTCGATCGGCTCCGGGGCGGTGCCGGTGACGTGGATCGCCTTGGCGGCGGGGTCCACCTTGCCGGTCAGGGTGATCGACTGGGTGCCGGCCTTGACCGAGGCGTCCATGGTGACCGTGCCGGCCAGGCTGCGGTCCATGGCCTGCCGGACGGCGGCGACCGGTTCGAGTTTGGGCGTGGTGGGGGCGGCGGAGGGGCCGGACCCTCCGCTGTCGCCGGACGTGGTGCCGCAGCCGGCCACGAGGGCGGCGGCGAGGGCAATCGAAAGGGCAGGGATCAGTCGGCGCATAGACGCGACCCTAACCAACGAGATCCACTCTCGGGGGGACAGCCATCGCCGGGGGTCAGTCTGTCGGCAGTTGTTCGGCGCGGCTGAGCACCCGGTCGATGAGCCCGTACTCCCTGGCCTGTTCGGCGGTGAACCAGCGGTCCCGGTCCCAGTCGCGCTGGATCTCGTCGAGCGTTCGTCCACTGTGCTGGGCGATCAGCTCCTGCATGGTGCGCTTGACGTGCAGCATGTTCTCGGCCTGGATGGTGATGTCCGAGGCGGTGCCGCCCATTCCACCCGACGGCTGGTGCATCATGATCCGGGAGTGCGGCAGTGCGTACCGCTTGCCGGCAGCGCCGGCGCAGAGCAGGAACTGCCCCATCGACCCGGCGAACCCGAGCGCGAGCGTGGCCACGTCGTTGCGGACGTAGCGCATCGTGTCGTAGACCGCCATTCCGGCGCTCACCGAGCCGCCCGGCGAGTTGATGTAGAGGTAGATGTCCCGGTCGGCGTCCTCGGCCGCGAGCAGCAGGATCTGCGCGCAGATCTGGTTGGCCGACTCCTCGGTCACCTCGGTGCCGAGGAAGACGATCCGCTCGCGCAGCAACCGCTCGAACACCTGGTCACCGAAGGTCGGTTGCCCGCCGTCCAGCATCCGTACGCCGTACCCGATCATCTGTCGCCACCCTTCGCCGTGCCGGCGGGCGGCGAGACCGCCCGGTGGACCGGCACCTCCAAGGGTGCGCGCGGCGGCGGTCGCGGACCAGGGATTCTGCCGGCGGCAGATCCGCCCAGGGCAGAACCCCGGCCGACCTACACGAGGGTCAGCTGCCGCCGGCCCGCTCGGGCCCGGCGGCAGGCCAGCATCTTCACGGTACGCGGACCGGGGCGCCCGGCCGGCGCGGAGGCGATCAGCCGGACCCGCAGCCCCGCTCCTCCGACGGTCGACCCGACGGGCGAGGCTGGACCGACGAGGTGCAGGATCGGCCCGCCGAGGTGCAGGATCGGCCCGCCGAGGTGCAGCACCGGCCCGGCCGGCTGCCGAACGGGGGCCGGGGCGGCGGCCACGGGTGGTGTCGCCCCACCCGGCTGGAATCCGATCCGGAACGCCGCACCGGTCTCGTTGCGTGGCGAGGGCACCCGCTCCAGCCGGGCCAGAGCGGCCCGAGGTGCGGCGGGGATCCGACGCTCGACCCGGCGCAGGTCGTCGCGCGCCGCTTCGAGCAGATCGGAGAGTTGGATGCCGAGCGCCCGGCAGATTGCCGCCAGGATCTCCGACGAGGCTTCTTTGCGCCCGCGCTCGACCTCGGACAGGTAGGGCACGGAGACACCGGC
The DNA here is from genome assembly GCF_040608495.1 of Micromonospora sp. NPDC005174. Lineage (NCBI taxonomy): Bacteria > Bacillati > Actinomycetota > Actinomycetes > Micromonosporales > Micromonosporaceae > Micromonospora > Micromonospora sp. NPDC005174. The sequence goes on from NZ_JBEXIJ010000025.1 coordinate 12,678, forward strand.
CGCCTCGGCCACCTCGCGCAGCGTTCTGCCCTGGCTCTGGCGCAGCCGGCGCAGCACCCCGCCGATCACTCGTCGCAGCAACGACATGGGGGCCTCACTCTCGCGGTCGTCCCGGTGCAACACCCCCATCATGCCCTCTCTCACCCGTGCCGGTCGTCCCGTCCAGGCGCGCCGGCCACCCCGACGTGCGGTGTAGGACGTACCCGCTATGTTGTGGGCGTGCAGGCGACGGCGGCGGAGCAGGTTCGACGGTGATCCATTTTCCCGCGCAGCGCCGGGGCCCACTGAGCGCGCTGAGCCTCCGGCTCGCGGCCGCCCTGGGTCTGGTCTTCGCCGTGGTGGCGGCGGTCTACCTGGACCGGGACGGCTACCGCGACGTCAACGAGGACGGCCTCACCCTGCTCGACTGCTTCTACTACGCGGTCGTCTCGCTCTCCACCACCGGCTACGGGGACATCACCCCGGCCGCGCAGTCGGCCCGGCTGGTCAACGTCCTGTTCGTCACGCCGGCTCGGGTGCTCTTCCTGATCATCCTGGTCGGCACCACCCTGGAAGTTCTGACCGAGCAGTACCGGACCGGCCGTCGCCTGTCGCGGTGGAGGAGAGTCGTGAAGGACCACGTCATCATCTGCGGCTACGGCACCAAGGGTCGCAGCGCGGTCAACGCACTGTTGGAGAACGGTCTGGACCGGTCGCGGATCGTGGTGGTGGAGCGCAGCAGCGTCGCCCTGCGGCAGGCCACGTCGGCCGGGTTGGTGGCGATCGAGGGGTCGGCGACCAGGTCGTCGGTGCTCAACGAGGCGCACGTCAAGAACGCCAAGGCAGTGATCATCGCGACCGACAGCGACGACGCGTCGGTGCTGGTGGCGCTGACCGTCCGGCAGCTCACCGCCGGGCAGGTGCGGATCATCGCGGCGGCGCGGGAGGCGGAGAACGCCCCGCTGCTCAAGCAGAGCGGCGCGCACCACGTGATCGTCTCGTCGGCGACGGCCGGCCGTCTGCTCGGTCTCTCGACCTCGGCGCCGCCGCTGATCGACGTGGTGGAGGATCTGCTCACGCCGGGGCAGGGCATGGCGTTGGCGATGCGCTCGGCGGAGCGGGACGAGGTGGGTCGCTCACCGCGCGAGCTGGACTCACTGGTGATCGCCCTGGTGCGGCGCGGCAAGGTGGTCACCCTGGCCGACAAGGCCGGCGCGGTGATCGAGACCGGCGACATGCTGGTGCATGTCCGGGACGACCGTCCGCAGTCCACGGCCACGGTCTGACGTACGCGCGTCAGCAGGCGCCCGGATCAGGGGCGCTCAGTGCCTCGGTGCAGCTGATCGGTGTCGTGGTGGCGGCCCGCCGTAGCAACTCGTAGAGCGTCTCCCGCTCGGCCGGCTCCAACGCTCCCAACACCTCGTCCTCGGCACCCGCGAGAGCACATTCTGCCTCTTTGAGGCGTTTTGTGCCGCCTTCGGTCAGTTCGACGACGTGCCGTCGCCGGTCCTGGGGTGACCGCCTGCGCTCGACGAGGTCCTTCGCTTCGAGGTCGTTGAGCAGCCCGACGATGTTGGTGCTGTCCATTTCCAGGGTGCTCGCGAGGGCCTGCTGGCTGATGCCGCCGCCCGCCCGCAGCACCGTGAGCGCGACCAGGTGACGCGGTCGCAGCCCCAGTGGCGCCAGCACCGACTCGGCCCGTAGCCGCATCCGCCGCGCCAGGTGGTCCAGCAGGGCACCCGAGCGGTGCTCCGAGGGATCAAGCGGCAGGGCGGACATGTGACCCAGTCTACCGACGCGTCGGAACATCTGCCTGCTATAAATAGTTTGTGCAACACAGACGATCCTTGGAGGAGGAATCATGAACCTGCTGCATATCGATTCGAGTATTCGGGGCGACTGGTCGGTCAGCCGGCAGCTCACCGCCCGGGCCGCCGCCACCTGGCGTGCGGCGCACCCCGACGGCACGGTGACCTACCGCGACCTGGGCGCCGAGCCGCTGCCGCACCTGGACTCCGACGGCGGGCTGGCGCGAATGACGCCGCCGGACCAGCACACCCCTGCCCAGCGCGAGTCCTGGCAGCTCAGCGAGCGCCTGGTCGACGAGGTGAAGCGGGCCGACGTGATCCTGCTCGGGCTGCCGCTCTACAACTTCGGAGCCCCCAGCAGCGTCAAGTCCTGGGTCGACCACCTGATCGTCGCCGGCCTCAGCTACGACCCGACGACCCAGGAGGGCCTGCTCAGCGGTCGTGAGTTCGTGGTGGTGGCCACCCGGGGTGGCGGCTACGGCGAGGGCACCCCGCGGCACGGCTGGGACCACGCGGAGCAGTGGCTCCCGCACGGCCTCTCGATGACCGGCCTGCAGCCGCGCTTCATCAGCGCGGAGCTGACCCTGGCGCCCACGGTGCCGGCGATGGCCGAGCTGATCCCGCTGCACGAGGCCAGCCTGGCGGCCGCGCAGAAGGAGATCGACAACCTGTGGACGCCGGCCTCGGCCCAGCGCTGAGACGACGCCCGTACGACGGAAGCGGCCGCCCCGGTGGGACGGCCGCTTTCGTTCAGGTCGGACAGGTCAGACGATCGTCCAGGTGTCGCCGCTGCCCAGCAGGCCGGCGAGCTGCTGCTCCGGAGTCTCGGTGACCGTGGCCCTGGCCGTCGCCAACTGCTCCTGCACCACGCTGTCGTAGGACGGCCGGTCCACCGAACGGAACACCCCGATCGGGGTGTTGCGCAGGTCCAGGCCGGGCAGCCGGGACAGCGCGAACGCGTACGCCGGGTCGGCCACCGTCGCGTCGTGCACGACGATCTCCTCGGGGCGTACGGAGCTGGTCTCCCGGACCTCCAGGCCGAACGCGCCCGGCGGGTGCACCACGCAGAACCGCCCGTCCGCACCGAAGGTGATCGGCTGGCCGTGCTCCAGGCGAATCAGGTAGTCGTCCCGGGTCGACGGGTCCTTGAGCTGGTCGAACGCCCCGTCGTTGAAGATGTTGCAGTTCTGGTAGATCTCCACGAAGGCGGAGCCCTCGTGCTCGGCGGCGGCCCGCAGCACCGACTGGAGGTGCTTGCGGTCGGAGTCGATGGTCCGGCCGACGAAGCTGGCCTCCGCGCCGAGGGCGAGCGAGAGCGGGTTGAACGGCGCGTCCGCGGAACCGGCCGGCGTCGACTTGGTGACCTTGCCGACCTCGGACGTGGGCGAGTACTGCCCCTTCGTCAACCCGTAGATCCGGTTGTTGAACAGCAGGATCTTGAGGTTGACGTTGCGCCGCAGCGCGTGGATCAGGTGGTTGCCGCCGATGGAGAGCGCGTCGCCGTCGCCGGTGACCACCCAGACCGACAGGTCCGGCCGGGACACCGAGAGGCCGGTCGCGATCGCCGGGGCCCGACCGTGGATCGAGTGCATGCCGTACGTGTTCATGTAGTACGGGAACCGCGACGAGCAGCCGATCCCGGAGACGAACACGGTCCGCTCGCGGGGGATGTTCAGCTCCGGCATGAACTGCTGGATGGCCGCCAGGATGGCGTAGTCACCGCAGCCGGGGCACCAGCGCACCTCCTGGTCGGACTTGAAGTCCTTGGCGGTGAGCTTGAGGGCGACGGGCTCAGACATTCTTCAGGACCTCTTCCAGCGTCGTCTCCAGCTCGGCGGCCGTGAACGGCAGACCGCGGACCTGGTTGTAGCTGATCGCGTCGACCAGGTAGCGGGCCCGGATGACGTGGGCGAGCTGGCCCAGGTTCATCTCCGGGATGACCACCTTGTCGTAGGAGCGCAGCACCTCGCCGAGGTTCGCCGGCATCGGGGCCAGGTGCCGCAGGTGCGCCTGGGCGATGGACAGGCCGCGCTGGCGGACCCCGCGGCACGCCGCGCCGATCGGCCCGTACGTGGAGCCCCAGCCCAGCACCAGCACCCGGGCGTCGCCGTCCGGGTCCTCCACCTCGATGTCCGGAACGGGGATCGTCTCGATGCGGGCGGCCCGGGTGCGGACCATGAAGTCGTGGTTCGCCGGGTCGTACGAGATGTCGCCGGTCTTGTCGGCCTTCTCCAGGCCGCCGATCCGGTGCTCCAGCCCGGCGGTGCCGGGGATGGCCCACGGACGGGCCAGGGTCTCCGGATCACGCAGATAGGGCAGGAAGGTGGTGCCGTCGTCGCCGTTGGGCTCGGTGGCGAAGTCGACCCGCAGGTCGGGAAGCGACTCCACGTCGGGCAGCAGCCACGGCTCGGAACCGTTGGCGACGTAGTTGTCGGACAGCAGGATCACCGGCGTGCGGTAGGTAAGCGCGATCCGGGCCGCCTCGAGCGCCGCGAAGAAGCAGTCCGACGGTGACCGGGGCGCGATCACCGCGACGGGCGCCTCGCCGTGCCGGCCGTACAGCGCCATGTTCAGGTCGGCCTGCTCGGTCTTGGTCGGCATGCCGGTCGACGGGCCGGCCCGCTGCACGTCCACGATCACCAGGGGCAGCTCCAGCGCCACCGCGAGGGAGATCGTCTCGCTCTTGAGCGCCACACCCGGGCCGCTGGTGGTGGTCACGCCGAGCGACCCGCCGTAGGAGGCGCCCAGCGCCGCGCCCACCGCGGCGATCTCGTCCTCGGCCTGCATGGTCAGCACGCCGAACCGCTTGTGCTTGCTCAGCTCGTGCAGGATGTCCGAAGCCGGCGTGATCGGGTACGCGCCGAGGAAGACCGGCAGCCCGGAGCGGACCCCGGCGGCGACCAGCCCCAGCGACAGCGCCGCGTTGCCGGTGATGTTGCGGTAGGTGCCCGGCTGCATCTTGGCCGGCTTGACCTCGTAGCGGACCGAGAAGTCCTCGGTTGTCTCGCCGAAGTTCCAACCCGCCTTGAACGCGGCGACGTTTGCGGCGACCAGCTCCGGTCGCTTCGCGAACTTGCGCTCCAGGAAGCGCAGGGTCGACTCGTACGGCCGGGAGTACATCCACGAGAGCAGACCGAGGGCGAACATGTTCTTGGACCGCTCGGCGTCCTTCTTGGACACCTGGTGCTCGGCCAGCGCGCCGACCGTCATCGAGGTCAGCGCCACCGGGTGCACCACGTAGCCGGCCAGCGAGTCGTCGTCCAGCGGGCTGCTCTGGTAGCCGACCTTCGCCAGGTTGCGCTTGGTGAACTCGTCGGTGTTGACGATGATGTCCGCGCCGCGCGGCAGATCGGCCAGGTTGGCCTTGAGGGCCGCCGGGTTCATCGCCACGAGCACGTTGGGCGCGTCACCCGGGGTCAGGATGTCGTAGTCGGCGAAGTGCACCTGGAAGCTCGACACACCCGGCAGCGTCCCGGCGGGGGCCCGGATCTCGGCGGGGAAATTCGGCAGCGTGGAGATGTCGTTGCCGAGCTGCGCCGTCTCGGAGGTGAACCGGTCGCCGGTCAACTGCATGCCGTCGCCGGAGTCACCGGCGAACCGGATGACCACCCGGTCGAGTTGACGGATCTGCTTGGTCACTGTGCCACCTTCGTTCGCGACTGCGGGCTCGCAAGCGCTGTCGTTCCTCACCGAGAGCCTACGTCGAATGGACCCCCGACCCTCCCCGGAGGTCCGCCGACTGAGACCCGATCAACGCAAGAATTGCGGCGGTATGCGGCGCTTCGTCCCGGCCGCCGTAATCCAGATCACCGTAGGTGAGCCGGCGACGACCCGGCCGGCGGCGGTCAGGATCATCGATCGGTCAGTCGGTGGGCGGGGTCGTGGACCTGGCCGTCGGCCCGGCGAACCGGCGACGCAACGAGGTGGTCGCCAGCGTGAGGGCCAGCACCACCAGCAGCGCGGAGACCACGACCAGGATGACCGCGGTGCGCTGGACAGAGGTCATGCCGTCGTCGGTGGTGGCACCCGCCGGGAGTACGCCCTGGGAACCGGTCGGCGCGGGCGGCGAGACGACCGGCGTGGCCAGCGCCGCCGCCGCGGTGATGCGGAAACTCATCTGCATCCGCCGCGTCGCGCCGTTTCGTGGGTCGAGCTGACCGGCCACCGCCCCGGACAGGGGTGCCTCCCGCTGGGCCTGTGGTGTCGCCTCCACCGGCAGCCGCAGCTCCCGGGTCTCACCCGCCGACAGCAGACCCGCGTCGCACCGGGTGTGGGACGTGTCGAGGGCGACGCAACCCGGCGGAGGGGTCGCCATGCTCACTCCCGCCGGCAGGACCACCTCCACCAGGCCGGCGGCGTCCACCGTGCCGGTGTTGCCCAGCCGCACCGCGAGGGCGCTCTGCGCGCCACTGATGTCGAACGCGACCTCGTCGGCGGCCAGCGAGATGCCGGGCACCGGCGGGCCGGGCGGGAACAGCACCGCGAAGCCCTGGTCGTCGGCCACCTCGCCGGGCATCCCCGGCACGTCCGCGACGACCCGCACCGAGCCGCTGAGCGGCATCCGCTTCCAGGCGTCACCGGTGACGCGCAGCCGGATCAGGCTGCTGAACCGGGTGCCCGCCTCGGTCGTCCAGGCTCCGCAGCCGTACGCGCCGCCGCCCTCGGCGACGCAGCCGTTCGTGCCGGCGTCCATCAGCCCGGCCGGCAGGGTGTACGACAGCCGGACCCGCTGCGCCGAGGTGCCGGTGTTCGCCACGGTGACCCGCAGGGTGGTGGTCGTGCTGGACGCGTTCCAGTACGACCCCGGGAGGGTGACGTCCTCGGTGGTCACCTGCACGCCGAGCGGGCTCGGCGGTGGCGCCTGCGTGCCGCCCTGCGCGGGCGGGGGGATCGGCGGTGCCGGCGGCGCGAGCGTCGGGGGCCGGCTGGAATTGCCGGGGGCGGGGGCGGCGCTGGTGGCCGGTGGCGGCGGCACGGTCGTCGGCGGGGGTGCCGGCGGTGTCGTCTCCGGTGGTGGCGCGGTGGTCGGCGGGGCCGGGTCGGTGGGCGCCGGATCGCCCGGGTCGTCCACGGTCGGGGTGGGCTCCGGCGGCGCGGAGCTCTCCGGGTCCGGGTCGAGTTCGGGTGCCGACTCCGTCACGGCGGCGACCGGATCGGTGCGCGGCGCCGCGGCGCCGGCGAGCGCCGGTGCGACGGCGAGAGCCGTGAGCAAACCGAGCACGAGCGACGTCGCCAGCAGGTGCGTGGAACGCCGCCCCGTGGCCCAGCGATCGGGCGAAACCTTCACGCGGGCCATCTGTCCTCCGGTGACATGGGTAGGTGTCCAATTTTGTTAATAGTTGCCCCAGGCGCACTAGTCCCACCCGGAAACAAATTTGTAACGTGTTGGGGACGGTCCCTGTGGGGCTGGCGGTAGGCTGCGGACGTGACCGGTTACCTGGGCTCGTACGCGACGCTCGGGCTCTTGCTGCTCGTCAGTGTCCTGTTCTTTGTGACGGCGTTCTCGGCCAACCGGGTGTTACGTCCGGCCCGTCCGGCCGACCCGTTCGGCAAGCGGACCAGCTACGAGTGCGGGCTCGATCCGGTCGGCGCGGACTGGGCGCAGATGCAGATCCGCTACTACGTCTACGCCTACCTGTACGTGCTGTTCGCGGTCGAGGCGGTGTTCCTCTTCCCCTGGGCGGTGGTCTTCGACCGGCCGGGCTTCGGCCTGGTCACGGTGGTGGAGATGGCGGTGTTCGTCGCGGTGCTCGCCCTCGGCATCCTCTACGCCTGGCGCAGGAACATCCTCCGCTGGACCTGACCTCCCACCCATTTCCCCGGGTGGGGTCAGGCCAAGCCTCGTCTGGTGGCCACGGGTGGGCGGTCGCCGCGGATCGAGGCGACCATGTCCAGCACCCGACGGGTCGGCCCGACCTGATGGGCCCGGAACACCCGGGCGCCCAGCCAGGCGGAGACCGCCGTGGCGGCGAGCGTGCCCTCCAGCCGTTCGGCCACCGGCAGGTCGAGCGTCTCGCCGATGAAGTCCTTGTTGGAGAGCGCCACCAGCACCGGCCACCCGGTCGCGGTCAGCTCGTCCAGCCGGCGGGTGATCTCCAACGAGTGCCGGGTGTTCTTGCCGAAGTCGTGCGCCGGGTCGATGAGGATTCCGTCGGGGCGTACCCCCGCCGCCACCGCGCGCTCGGCGAGCCCGGTCACCGTCGTGACCACGTCGGCGACCACGTCGTCGAACGCGGCGCGGTGCGGACGGGTCCGGGGGACGAGCCCGCCGGCGTGTGAGCAGACCAGCCCGGCGCCCGTGCTCGCCGCGACCTGGGCGAGCGTCGGGTCGGCGCCCGACCAGGTGTCGTTGAGCAGGTCCGCGCCGGCCGCCACGGCCTCCGTCGCCACCTCGGCGCGCCAGGTGTCGATCGAGATCACGACCTGCGGGAAGGCTGCCCGTACGGCGGCGATGGTATCCACCGTGCGGCGGATCTCCTCGGCCACGTCCACCTCGGTGCCCGGCCCGGCCTTGACCCCACCGATGTCGATGATCTCGGCGCCCGCGGCGACCGCCCGCTCGACGGCCCGCAGCGCGCTGTCCGCGGCGAAGGTGGCGCCCCGGTCGAAGAACGAGTCCGGTGTGCGGTTGACGATGGCCATCACCGCCAGCTCACCCGGCGCGAACGTCCGCGAACCAAGCCGAAGTGCCCCGGCCATGACGCCTCCCGCCTCTTGCGCGCCGTTGCCGCTGCTCCGGCCGCCACCGACGCTAGCCGGTCCGTCCCGGGCGCGCGCGGGGCGGGCGTGGGCGTCGATGGGTGATCGGGGTGGTGGGGTCGCTACCGGCCGGCTGTCGTGCCACGATCAGTGCATGGGTCAGCTTCTGCTCCTCCTGGTCGTGGCGTTGACCGTCGCGGCGGTCGTCTTCGGTGTGACGGTGCTGGTCGGTGGCCGCGATCCCGGCCTCGCTCCGACGGAACCGGATTCGCAGGCAGTCCCGCTGCCGGGCACCCGGCCGCTGCGCGAATCCGACGTGGGCGCGGTCCGGTTCGACACCGGGTTGCGCGGCTACCGGATGTCCCAGGTCGACCAGGCGATGCGCCGTGCCGCCTACGACATCGGCTACAAGTCCGAACTGATCGGCGTGTTGGAGGCCGAGGTCATCGCGCTGCGCGAGGGCCGGACCGACGACGCGGAGGTGCTGCGCCGGGCGCGCGAGCAGGCCGCCGTCGCGACGCCGGACGCCGCCGCCACCGAGCCGGACGCGGACGCGTCACTCGCCGACGACGAGGCGACGCCGGTCGGCTTGGGCGGCTCTCCGTCAGCCACCTCCTCGGCGGCGGACGCCGACGGTGTGGCGCCGGCCGCCGACGACGCGGGTGTGCGCACCTCCGGCGACGACGAGGCGGGCGTGCGCACCTCCGGCGACGACGAGTCGACCGATGCCGCCGAGGCCGAGATCGAGCCGGCCGGGGGTGTCGGACCGCACGGCGCGGTGGTCCGGTCGGAGTCGGCGTGACCGGCCCGGAGGGCGTTGATGATCTTCAGGAGGCGGCCCAACCCGGCGCCGGTGAGGTGACCGCCACGGTCATCGTGAACGCCCCGGCGCCCCGCGTCTTCGCCGCGCTGCTCGCCTGGGAACGGCAGTCGGACTGGATTCCGTTCACCCGGGTCCGGGTCGTCGAGGGCGACGGGCGCGAGGGCAGCCGGATCGAGGCGGTGACCGCGCTCGGCCGGGCGACGCTCCGCGACGAGATGCGGGTGGTCCGGGTGGACGAGCCGTACGAGATCGGCGTGGTGCACCACGGCCAGGTACTGCGCGGCCCCGGCGTCCTGCGCTGCACCGAGCTCGGCCAGGCCCGCACCCAGGTCGTCTGGCACGAGTGGTTCCACCTGCCGGGCGGTCGGGCCGGTCGACTGGCGTGGCCGGTGCTCTGGCCCGGCTCCAAGTTCGGCCTCACCCAGGCGCTGAAGAGGTTCGCGCGGCTGGTCGAGCAGGGCCGCCTGCCCTGACCACGTGCCGCCGGTGAGTCCGGCTGTCGGTCCGATGGCCTAGCGTGTGCGACGTGAGTGACCTGGTGATCGGCGCCGACGGGCTGGCCCGCTGCGCCTGGGGGGCGAGCACCCCGGACTACGCCGTCTACCACGACACGGAGTGGGGGCGGCCGCTGCACGGCGACGACGCGCTCTACGAGCGGATGACCCTGGAGGCGTTCCAGTCCGGGCTGTCGTGGCTGACCATCCTGCGCAAGCGACCGGCGTTCCGGCTGGCCTTCGACGAGTTCCACATCCCCACCGTGGCCGGTTACGACGACACCGACGTGGTCCGGCTGCTCGCCGACGCCGGCATCGTCCGCAACCGGGCCAAGATCGAGGCGGCGATCGCCAACGCCCGCGCCGCCCTGGACCTGCCCGACGGACTGTCCGCGCTGCTCTGGTCGTACGCGCCGGAGCGGCGGCCGGCCCGTCCCGCCTCGTTCGCCGAGCTGGCGCCGATCACCGCCGAGTCGACGGCGATGGCCAAGGCGCTCAAGAAGCGCGGCTTCCGCTTCGTCGGCCCCACCACGGCGTACGCCCTCATGCAGGCCACCGGGATGGTCGACGATCACATCGTCGGCTGTCACGTCACCCGCTGACGGACGGCGTGATGGGATGGCAGGCATGACGACCGAGACCGCGTACCGGGCCGACGGGTCCGGCCACGCAGACGGGCCGGGCACCTGGGCGGTGCTGCTGCCCGCCGAGCGTTACGAGGCCGAGCGGCTCGTGCACCACGACTCGCTGAGGTTGACCGGCCTGAGCGAGACCGGGCGGCCGGGACCCGGTGACCGGGTGGCCGTGCTGGCCGACGCGCCGCCGCGCCTGGTGGCCCTCGGCCGGGTCAGCGCGCCGACCCGGCGTCACCGCGAGGACCCGGACGATCCGCAGTCGCCGGTCGAGCCGGAGACGCTCGTCGTGACGTACACCCGGCGGGCCTTCGACGAGCCGGTGCCGGCCGACCTGCTGACCCTCGACGGGCCGGTCACCGCCCTGGACCCGGCCGCCTTCCGGGCGCTGGCCGACCAGCTCGGCCCGCCCCCGGCCCGGCGTACCTGGCTGGTCAGCCTGGACCTGCCGATCGAGGCCGGCACGCCGGCCGAGGCGGTACGCCTGTTCTGGTCGTACGTGCAGGAGCTGGGGCCGCGGGAGCTGCCCGCCTTCGTCGCACCGTCCGGCGACGAGCTGGCCATGCAGGCGTTCGTGCTCGGCGCGGAGGCCAACCAGGACCCGGAAGAGGACGACTAAGCTAGAACAGCTTGTCGAGGCGTCCCCGCCAGTCGGCGAGCACCGGGCCCGGGTCGCTGCCCAGCACACGTTCCAGCAGCGTGGCGTAGACGTCCCGGAAGTCGGTCGTGAATTTCAGGTCCCCGTCGTCGAGGTCGGTGAGGCTGGGCGCGTCCCCGTGCCAGCCGCCGCGCACTCCTGCGCCGAGCAGCAGCATGTCCGAGGCGGTGCCGTGGTCGGTGCCGTCGGAGGCGTTGGCCCGGACCCGCCGGCCGAACTCGGAGTAGACGGCCACCACCACCTTGCGGCCCGCCTCGGTGCGGCTCATCCGGTCGGCGAACCCGGTCAACGCCCGGTCGAGCTGGCCCAGCAGCACGGCCTGCAACTGCTTCTCGTCGGCGTGGGTGTCGAAGCCGCCCAGGGACACGGAGAAGACCCGGGTCGACACCCCGGCCTCCACGCACTGTGCGACCAGGTCGAGTTGCGCGTCGAGAGGCGTACGCGCCCCGCCCGTGGCGGTGGCCGGGGCCTGCTCGCCGTCCGGGTCCGCCGTGTCCGGGTCGCCGGAGTCGCGGACCTCGCGGATCATCTCGTCCACCGAGCGCATGTCGGCGAAGCAGGCGGCGGCACGGGCGCGGGCCGACGACTCGCCAGCCTCGGCGGCGGAGAACGCCTTCAACGTCTCCACCGACAGCCCCTTGGCGGCCTTGCGGTCGGTGACCGGCACGGCCGCGCCCGCGCTGCGCTCACCGGCCAGCAGCGGCGGCAGCGCCGGCTCGAACGAGACCGCGAGCCGAGGGTCCCCGCCCGCCCGGTCCAGCCAGCGACCGAGCCAACCCGTGGTGCCCGGCCGGTCCGGTTGCGCCGTGTGCCAGATGTCCATCGACCGGAAGTGGCTGCGGTCCGGCTTCGGGTAGCCGATCCCGCGCACGATCGCCAGTCCGCCGTTGGACCACCGCTTGTGCAGGCCCTCCATCGCCGGGTTGAGGCCGAAGTCGTCGTCGAGGCGGCGCACCTCGCCGTCGGGGTAGGCCAGTTCGGGGCGGGCCGCCCGGTAGGCCGGGTCGCCGTACGGGATGACGGTGTTCAGGCCGTCGTTTCCGCCGTAGAGCGTGACCAGGACCAGCGTCTGCGACTGCGGATCGCGGTCACCGGCGGTGTCCAGCAGGTCCCGCAGGCTGTACGCGCCAGCGCCGGCGGCCAGCGCGCCGGCGCCGACCACCCCGCTGGTGAGCAGGAACTTACGTCGGGTCAGGGCGTCCATCTTCGCGACTCCTCCGCTCAGCTGACGGTGTACTCGGGGCTGACCAGGCCGGCGGCCAGCAGCTTGCGGGGTTCGCCGGCCAGTGGGGTGAGGGCGGCCCGGGTGCGGGCGCCCCAACCGTCGACGACCAGCAGCCGGGCGAGGGCGTCCGCCCGGCCGGCGGCGGGCGCGGCGGTCAGCCGGCCCAGCACCGCCGGGGCGGCTGCGGCGGCGAGCATCCCGGCCAGCCGCAGTCGACCCTGCAACGACGAGGTGGTCAGCCAGGCCGCGCCGGCCGGCCAGCCGCCGACGCTCGGCGGTCGCAGCGGCACCTGGTCCAGCGCGTTCAGGCCGCTCAGCAGTTGCTTGCGCTGCTGCTCGGGCAACTCCTTGGGGCGGATGCCGAGCTGCCGCAGCGCGCCGATCATCCACTCCACGGGCTGTTTGACCAGGGTGCCGCGGGTCTGGGCGAAGGCCGGCGACGAGAACACCGCGCGCAGCGTGGCGACGGTGTCCGCGCCGGCCAGGCCGTCCGGCGTCGGGACGTCGGTGCCGGCGTACCGGAACCAGAGCCGTCGGGCCACGAACGTCGCCGCCGCCGGCTGGGCGGTCAGCAGTTTGGCGTACGCCTCGGCGTCGAAGCGGCCGGACTGTCCGAGGATCGTCTTCTCCCCGGGGTCGTGTCGTTTGGCCTCGAAGCTGGCGGCTCCGGTACGGCGGTCGACCGTCCAGCCGGTCAGCGCCCGCGCGCCGGCCTTCACGTCGGCCTCGGTGTAACCGCCGATGCCGAGGGTGAACAGCTCCATCAGTTCGCGCGCCAGGTTCTCGTTCGGCGCCTTACGGGTGTTCTTCTGCCCGTCCAGCCAGATGATCAGTGCCGGGTCGCGCACCATCGCGGCGACCAGGGGGGCCAACGGCCCGCGTCCGTGCCGGCGCAGCGTCTCCAACTGGCCCAGCATCATCCGCGCCGACTTGACCTTCTGGGCGCTCGTCGCCCAGTGCCCGTGCCAGAAGAAGAGCAACTTCTCGGTGAGCCCGTCCTCGGCGGCGACCATCCGGTCAAGCCACCACAGGGTCACCTGCTGAAGCTGCTCCTTGCGCTGGGCGTTGGCCTTCTGCCGCTGCTCGCGGGTGGACTCCTTGGTCAGCGCGGCGTACGGGTCGGCGGGCAGGGCCGGCGGTGGCGTGGCCGCCGCGCCCCGGTCGGCTCGCCCGGGGGCGAGCAGGGTGTCCAGGGTCGCCGCCGCACCGGCCCGCTCGGCCGCGTCCACCTCGTCGGCGGTCGGCCCGAAGGTGGCCCGACGCAGCAGGTGCGCCACCGCTTCACGATCGCTCATGGACGTCGACGCTAGGCGGCCCGCGTACGAGGACGGTAAGGACGGGGTGCGAATCGCGTTCAGTGTCCCTCGAAGACCGGTTTCTGCTTGGCGACGAACGCGAGGGTGGCCGCCTTGTGGTCGGCGGTGGCGCCGCAGATGGCCTGGGCCTGGGCCTCGGCCGAGAGCGCGTCGGCGAGCGTACCGGCGTCGGCGATCGAGAGCTGCCGCTTGATCGCCCCGTACGCGATGGTGGGGCCGGCGGCGAGCCGAGCAGCCAGTTCCTGTGCGGCCGGCAGCACCTGCTCGTCGTCGTCCTTCAGTCGGGTGAGCAGCCCCAGCCGGCAGGCCTCCTCGGCGCGGACCGGTTCGGCCAGCATCAGCAGCTCTACCGCCTTGGCGTGGCCGACCAGCCGGGGCAGGGTCCAGGAGGCGCCGGTGTCGGCGGCCAAGCCGACCTTGGCGAAGGCCATCAGGAAGCTGGTGCTCGGCCCGCCGATGCGGATGTCGGCCAGGAAGGCCAGCGACGCGCCCGCCCCGGCGGCCATGCCGCGTACCGCGGCCACGACCGGCTTGGGCAGGTTGGCCAGCCGGGCGGCGATCGGGTTGTAGTGCACCCGGACGGTGCCCAGCGGGTCGTTCGAGCCGTTCTCGAGCGTCGAGACGTGCTCGCGCAGGTCCTGGCCGGCGCTGAACGACCCGCCCGCCCCGGCCAGCACGACCGCTCGGCACGACCGGTCCGTCTCCAGCTCCGCCAGGGTGTCCCGCAGCGCCTCCTTCAACGCGACGTCGAGCGCGTTCATCGCCTGCGGCCGGTTCAGCGTGAGGGTGACGACGGCGTCGGTCCGGTCGACGAGCAACGGCTCGGTCACGTGTCTAACGACCCTTCTGTCGAACGATGCGGTTGCCGGCGTCGAGGCACTGCTCGACGTACCGGTCGGCGGCCGGACGCAGGCGGGCCGCGTGCCGGTCGAAGAAGCTGGCCGCGGCGGTGCCGGGCCAGCGCTCGGGCAGCAGCGCCGGGGGGAGCTGCGGGTCCCGGAACAGGAAGGTACGCCACGCGTGCACGAGCCGGAACCGGACCGCGTACGCCTCCTCGTCGCTGCTGCGCACGGTGACCGCGCTCAGGAGCGGGCGCTGGTCGGCGACGAACCGCTCGTACGCCCGGCCGATCTCGGCCAGGTCCCACGCGCGGCGGACAACGCCCATCGCGCCGGGGGTGCCGGAGAAGTGTGCGGCGGTGAACCGCTCGAACCGGATGCCGGCCTCGGCCAGCAGCAGGTCGACGTCCTCGCCGGGCCGGGTCGCCACCCACGTCTGTTCGTCGAGGGTGCCGTACCCGAGGAAGCTGAGGGTGGCGGCGAGTCGCTGCCGGTCCCGCCGGGAGCCCGGCGCGTCGAGTACGAGCAGATCGAACCGGCCGTCCCAGGTGACCCGGCCGGTTCGGTAGATCCGGGCCGCCGCCTCGTCGAGTCGTCGAGCGGCTTTTGGTGTGATCGAATATCCCGGTCCGGAGGCCAGCCGGAGCGGGTCGAGCCAGCCTTGACGCACCATCCGGGACACGGCGGTGCGAACGGCGGGCGGCGCGATTCCCAACGGCGCCAGTAGCTTGACCAGGGCGGCGACCGGTGCGCGGCCACCCCTCGGCCGGAGGTGGTCGCCGTACAGGTCGAAGAGTGCCGACCGTGCCTGCATGACCGCACATTGTGACAGGCCTTCTCAAGATAAGCTAGATGCTGTTACATCAATGCTGCTCCGGTTTGGGTCCGGCGGTGTTCATCAGGGAAAATCGTCTGTCGACACCCCCGCGAGCGTTGCGGGTGGTCGTGACGAAGTGGCTGTGGGGCAACCCACCGACCCTGGTGTAGGTCTGAGGGGAGACAACATGGCGGCGATGAAGCCGCGGACGGGCGACGGTCCGCTGGAAGTCACCAAGGAGGGTCGGGGCATCGTCATGCGGGTCCCGCTGGAGGGCGGTGGCCGGCTCGTCGTCGAGATGACTCCCGACGAGGCCAACGCGCTCGGTGACGCGTTGAAGGCAGCCGCCGGCTGAGTGAGGGACGACCCGGACGGCGTACGCCGGTCGGAGCGTTTCTTGGACCCTGAGCCACCGGGATCGCCGGTGGCTCAGGGTCTTCATATCTGTGCACGGGCAGTGGCCCGATCCACTCTGTGAAATCTCCTGGAGGTGCGGTTCCGCGTGCTCGCCATCCGTCCGCTCGCCGAGCCCGAACGGCTCGACGTCCTCGTCCTGCCCGTGCGTCCCATCGACCCGGCGGCGGGAGGTGACGCTTCGGCGGAGCTGGTGCCCGCTGCCGTGACGCCGCCGGACGGCACCACCGAGGAGGCGGCCGCGCTGGTGCCGGCCGCACGACTGAGCGGACGGGCCGGCGAGATCAGCACCCAGCTGCGTCCCGGCCTCAGCCCTGGTCGGCTGGTGCTGCTCGGTATCGGCGACGGCGGAGAATCCTCCTGGCGGGCCGCTGGCGCGGCTCTGGCCCGCTCTGCGGCAGATGAGACGCACATCACTATCGCGCTGCCGGCCGAGGTGCCCCCGGCCGCGATTCGCGGGCTGACCGAGGGGTTGCTGCTCGCCTCGTACCGGTTCCGGCTGACCGACGCCGGCGGGCCGCCCGCGCTCGGTAGCGTCGATCTGCTGGTCGCCGACCCCGCGGCCCACGAGGACACCATCGCCACCGCGCGGACCACCGCGGCGATGACCCGCCTCGCGCGCGACCTGACCAACACCCCCTCCTCGGTGAAGACCCCACAGTGGTTCGCCGACCAGGTGACCACTGTCGCCGCCGACCTGCCGGGCCTGCGCCTGACGGTCCGTGGCCCGGCCGAGCTGGCCGCCGAGGGCTTCGGCGGGATCCTCGCCGTGGGCGGTGGCTCGGCCAGCGGTCCACGTCTGCTGGAGATGGAGTGGCATCCCGCGGACGCGCGTACCCACGTGGTGCTGATCGGCAAGGGCATCACCTTCGACACCGGCGGCATCTCGATCAAGCCGGTGCCCGCGATGAAGCTGATGCGCAAGGACATGGCCGGTGCCGCGGCGGTCGTCGCCGCAACCCTCGGCGCGGCGGCGCTGCGCCTGCCGGTGCGCGTCACCACCCTGACCCCGCTCGCCGAGAACATGGTCAGCGGCTCGGCGTTCCGTCCGGGCGACGTCATCCGGCACTACGGCGGTACGACCAGCGAGACGACCAACTCCGACGCCGAGGGTCGCCTCGTCCTCGCCGACGCGCTGGCCTACGCGGTACGGCAGCTCAAGCCCGACCTGATCGTCGACCTCGCCACCCTCACCGGCGCCAACGCCGTTGCGCTGGGCAAGCGGACCGCCGCCCTCTACAGCGAGAACGACGACCTCGCGGCCGACGTGCTGGCGGCGGTCGAGGCGGCCGGCGAGGCGGCCTGGCGGATGCCGTTGCACAGCGACTACGTCGAGTACCTGGGCAGCGAGATCGCCGACCTCTACAGCGCGCCGACCCAGGGTGCCGGCTCGGTGACGGCCGCGCTCTACCTGCGGGAGTTCACCGGCGACCTCCGGGACCGCTGGCTGCACCTGGACATGTCCGCCCCGTCCTGGGCGGACGGCGACCAGGCGGAGTTGAGCCGCGGCGCGACGGGCTGGGGCGTCCGCTCGCTGCTGCGCTGGCTGGCAGCCGTCGACTGACCGTCAGCGACGTACGGCGGCGGGCACCCGTCAGCACTTCACGGCGGCGAGGACCCCGTGCCCGACCGGGAGCAGCGCGGGAATCCAGTGCTCCGACTCCCGCAGTGCCTTGACCGTTTCGCGGACCGTCACCGTCTCCGCATCCCGGGCGGCCGGGTCGGCGATCCGGCCGCCGGCCAGCATCCCGTTGAGCGCGAGCACGCCACCCGGGCGCAGCAACCGCAGCGCCGCTTCCACGAAGGCGTGGAACCCGGTCGCCTCGGCATCGACGAAGATGAGGTCGTACGCCCCGTCGGCGAGCCGGGGCAGCACGTCCAGCGCTCGGCCGGTGATGATGCGCGTACGGCCGGCGGGGAAGCCCGCCTCGGTGAAGATCCGGCGGGCGATCCGCTGGTGCTCCACCTCCAGGTCGATGGTGGTGAGCACGCCGTCGACACGCATGCCGCGCAGCAGCCAGACACCGCTCACGCCCGTGCCGGTGCCGATCTCCACGACCGCGCGGGCGTTGCCGGCAGCGGCCAGCAGCCGCAGCGCCGCCCCCGCTCCGGGGGTGACCGCTTCGAGGCCCACCTCGTGGGCCAGGCTGCGGGCGGTGCGGAGCACGAGATCCTCGGTCACGTACGACTCGGCGAACTGCTGAGCCTGCGTCGTCGAACTGCCGGAACCGGCGACCGTGGCGATGGGGCACCTCCGGGCGGCGCGTGGTGCGGGGGGCGGGTTGGCACTGTGAGCGTAGAGGCGACCGGCGCGGGGCGCAGCCGCGCCTCCGTCCCTCCACGATCACCAGAGGCAACCGCTGACTCCACCGCGCGCATCCGTGCAATCCTGGAAGCGGTATTCCGTCAGCCTCGACCGCGCCGAACCGTGGCCGGGCGACGCCGTACGGAATCCGGGGGACGGACTGGGAGGCACCGACGTGACCGACGGCTGGGAATGGCGCCGGGACGGTGAGACTCCGGCTCCGGCGCGCCCGCCGGGGGCAGGAGCCCCGTCGGCGGGTCCGTCGGCCGCGCCGGGGAGCGGCACCGCGCCGGTGCCCTCGGCGGGCGACACCGTGGCCGGGCCGTCGCCCGCGCCCACCGTGCCGTACACGGGCCCGCCCCGGCCGACCGCGAGTGGGTCCGCCGCAGCCGACGCGTCGCCGTGGTGGTCCGACGCGCTCGGCGATCCGTGGCGTGACCCGGCGGCACCCGCTGCGGTGGTGGTGCCTCAGGTGGTGGCCGCCGGCACCGAGCCCGAGCCGGTCACCGACCCGGACGCGCCGGGCCGGCCGACGTTGCGGCACCTCCTGCTCATTGCGGTGATCACCGCTCTGCTGGCGGGCACCCTCGGCGGCGCGTTGGGCTACGCGTTCGCGGTGCGGGGCGGCGCGGCCGGCACGGTGCTCGGGGCGCAGGCCGCCGAGCCGCCGGCGCTGGCCCAGCGCAGACCCGAGTCGCTGGCCGGGGTCGCCGAACGCGTCCTGCCCAGCGTGGTCACCATCCGCGTCAGCAGCCTCGGCGGGATCAGCGAGGGCTCGGGGTTCATCGCCAGCGCGGACGGGCACGTCATCACCAACGACCACGTGGTGGCCAACAGCAGCGGCAAGGCCTCGGTGGTCTTCAACGACGGCAGCTCCGCTCCGGCGACCGTCGTGGGCCAGGACCCGGAGTCCGACATCGCGGTGATCAAGGTGAACCGGACGGGGTTGCGCCCGGTGGAGTTCGGCGATTCCGACGCGCTGGCCGTCGGTGACCCGGTCCTCGCGGTGGGCTCACCGCTGTCCTTGGCCAACACGGTCACCGCCGGCATCGTGAGCGCCCTGGACCGGACGATGCAGGCCGGTGAGCCGGGCGGTCCGGTGCGCTACTACGCGGCGATCCAGACCGACGCCGCCGTCAACCACGGCAACTCGGGCGGCCCGCTCGTCGACGGCGCCGGGCGGGTCGTCGGCGTCAACTCCACGATCAAGTCGCTGGTGGCCGAGGGGCAGGAGGCCGGCAACATCGGGCTCGCCTTCGCCATCCCGATCAACCAGGCCAAGCGGGTGACCCAGGAGATCATCGGCACCGGCAAGGCCCGGCGTACGGTCATCGGCGCCCAGGTCGGTGGCCCGGGCGCGGGTGCCGGCGGCGGCGTACGACTGGCTGCCGTGGAGCCCTCCGGCCCGGCGGCCGGAGCCGGGCTCAAGGTCGGGGACGTGATCCTGAAGCTCGACGGTCGACCGATGACCGAACCGACCGACCTGATCGCGCTGGTCCGCAAGTTCGCCCCGGGGTCGGTGGTGACCGTCGAGTTCCGGCGGGGCAGCGCGCGCCGGAACACGTCGGTGACACTCGCGGCGGATGCGAAGTGAACAGCGGGTCACCCCCTGCCGGAAAGCCGCCCGACGTGCGTAGTCTTGCTGCTGACGCCGAGAGGAGGCCCGCGGGATGCTCGACAACCTGAACTGGTGGGAAATCGGTGCGCTGCTGCTCCTGGCGCTGTTGATCTTCGGTGACCGGCTGCCTGCCGTGATCAACGACGGCCTGCGGCTGGTGCGCAACCTGCGCAACATGGCCCGCAACGCCACCGGCGACCTCAGTCGCGAGCTGGGCACCGACATCCAGCTCGAAGATCTGCACCCGAAGGCCTTCATCCGCAAGCACCTCCTCAGCGAGGAGGACGAGGCGGCGATCCGCAAGCCGTTGCAGGGCGTCTACGACAACCTGCGCGCGGACGTCAACGGCGTGCACAACGACCTGAAGGACGTGGCCAACGCCGCTGACCTGCGGTCGAACGGGACGCGACCCAGCACGGCCACCGGCACGCCCTCGACGCCGGCGCCCCGGGTCAGCTACGACGACGCCACCTGATCCGGCACCCGAACGAGAGCGCCCCGCAGGCCCGAGTGGCCGGCGGGGCGTCGTCGATCGGGGTGCTCAGCGCCCGGCGGGCTTGAGGCCGAGCGGCTTGCCGAGCAGCGACTCGCGCCGCAGCGCGAGCCGGTCGGCGACCGTGCCGAGCGCCTGCGCGGCCGGGGAATCCGGCTCGGCCAGCACGATCGGGGTACCGGCGTCGCCGGCCTCCCGGACCCGGGTGTCCAGTGGGATCTGTCCCAACAGCGGCACCTGCGCGCCGATCGTCCGGCTCAACGACTCGGCGACCGCCGTACCGCCGCCGGCGCCGAAGATCTCCATGCGGGAACCGTCCGGCAGCTCCAGCCAGGACATGTTCTCGATGACGCCGACGACCCGCTGGTGGGTCTGCAGGGCGATCGCACCCGCTCGTTCGGCCACCTCGGCGGCGGCGGTCTGCGGGGTGGTCACGATCAGGATCTCCGAGTTGGGCAGCAACTGGGCCAGCGAGATGGCCACGTCGCCGGTGCCCGGGGGCAGGTCGAGCAGGAGCACGTCCAGGTCGCCCCAGTAGACGTCGGCGAGGAACTGCTGCAACGCCCGGTGCAGCATCGGGCCACGCCAGACCACGGCCGCGTTGCCCGAGGTGAACATGCCGATCGAGATCACCTTCACGCCGTGCGACTGCGGCGGCATGATCATGTCTTCGACGCGGGTCGGCCGGCCGTCCGCGCCGAGCATCCGGGGCACCGAGTGACCGTAGATGTCCGCGTCGACCACGCCCACGGAGAGCCCACGGGCAGCGAGCGCCGCCGCCAGGTTGACCGTCACGCTGGACTTGCCGACCCCACCCTTGCCGCTGGCGACCGCGTACACGCGGGTCCGTGAGCCGGGCTGGGCGAACGGGATGACCGGCTCCTCGCTCGCCCCGCCGCCGCGTAGCTGGGCCTGGAGCGACTGCCGCTGCTCGGGGCTCATCACACCGAAGTCGATCTCCACGCCGTTCACACCCGGCACCGCCGCCACGGCGGCCGTGATGTCCGTACGCAGCTTGTCCTTGAGCGGGCAGCCGGCGACGGTGAGCAGCAGCTCGACCCGGACGACACCGTCCGCACCGATCGTGGCGGAGCGGACCATGCCCAGCTCGGTGATGGGCCGGCGGATCTCCGGGTCGTTGACGGTGGCCAGCGCGGCCTGGATCGCGTCCTCGACGGTGCTCACGGGTGCTGACATGCCCGCAATGCTACGTCGCGGGGCATCCCGGCCGACCGCTGGCCGAGGGTGGTGTGAGCCAAACGATGAGCCGTCCTCAGCGCTCGGGCCGGGCGTCGCGGGCGTAGTCGCCGTCCAGCTCGTCGCGCGGTTCGTCCAGCCCGGGGCCGTCGGTCGACCGCTGGCTTTCCTTCCCCTGCTGCCGGCGCTCCAGACGTTGCCGGCGCTGCCCCGCCTCGTCCAGCTCCTCGGCCAGGCGGGTCAGCTCGGAGCGGAGGAAGTCACGCGTGGCCACCTCGCCGAGCGCGATCCGCAGCGCGGCGATCTCCCGTGCCAGGTACTCGGTGTCCGCCTTCTGGGCCGTGGCGCGCCGCCGGTCCTCCTCCAACGCCAACCGATCCCGGTCGGCCTGCCGGTTCTGGGCCAGCAGGATCAGCGGCGCGGCGTAGCTGGCCTGCAACGACAGCACCAGCGTGAGAAAGGTGAAGGTGTACGGGTCGAAGCGCAGCTCGGCCGGGGCGAGGATGTTCCAGCCGAACCAGATCGCGATCACCACAGTCATGACGACGATGAAGTTCGCGGTGCCCATGCCCCGGGCGATGCCCTCCGACCAGCGACCGAACGCCTCCGCGTCGAACCGGGGGAGTTTGATGCCGCGGGGCTCGCGGGGCTGGTCGAGCCGCTCCGTGCGCCGCTGCTCAGCCACCGTCGCCGTCCAGCACCGCGTCGGAGGCGCCCGGGGCGGCTAGGGCGTCCCGGTCGCGCCAGTCCCGGGGCAGCGAGTGGTCCAGTACGTCGTCGACCGTCACGGCGCCGACCAGCCGGTTGTTCCTGTCGATCACCGGCATGGCGACCAGGTCGTAGGTAGCCATCCGGCGGGTGATCTCCGGGAGTGGGGTGGTGGGACGCAGGGGGTCGATGTCGTTGACCACCACCTTGCCCAGCAGGTCGGCCGGCGGTTCACGCAGCAACGCCTGGAAGTGCACCATGCCCAGGTAGCGGCCGGTCGGGGTGTTCTGCGGCGCCCGGGTCACGAAGACCTGGGCGGCGATGGCGGGTGACAGCTGCGGCTCCCGGATGCGCGCCAGCGCCTCGGCGACGGTGGCGTCCGGCGGCAGGATGACCGGCTCCGAGGTCATCACGCTGCCCGCTGTTCCCGGCATGTACTTCAACAGCTGGCGTACCGGGTCGGCCTCGTCGGGCTCCATCAGGTCGAGCAGAACGTCCTGCTCCGGTGGGGGCAGCTCGTTGAGCAGGTCCGCGGCGTCGTCCGGGTCCATCTCCTCCAGCACGTCGGCGGCCCGTTCGCGGTCCAGCGCGGCGAGGATCTCGACCTGGTCGTGCTCCGGCAGCTCGCTGAGGACGTCGGCCAGCCGTTCGTCGTTCAACGCCGCCGCGACCTCGTTGCGCCGCGCGTCGGGCAGGTCCTGTAGCGCGTTGGCCAGGTCGGCCGGGCGCATGTCCTCCAGGACGGCGAGCAGGTTCGCCGTACCCCGGTTGTCGGCGATGCCGCTGAGCCCGCGCACCCGGTCCCACTCGACCTGGTGCAGGTGGCCGCGGCGGGTGAGCCGGCTGGTCTGCTCGCGGACCGCGACCCGGCTCAGCGACCACTCGCCGCCGCGGGCGCACTCCATGGCGACGTCCACCACCGAGCCGGGCTGGCCGCCCGGGTCGAGCTGTACGCGCCGGTCCAGCAGCTCCTGGAGCACCAACAGCTCGTTCGGGCGCTTCTCGAAGCGCCGCAGGTTGAGCGTCCCGGACCCGAGAACCACCGCGTCCGCGTCGATGGACGTGATGCGGTTGATGGACAGGAAGATCCGCCGACGCATCGGCATCTCGGCGACCAGACCCACCACCTCGGGCGGACGTGCGGTGGCCCGCAGCCGTGCCACGGCGTCACGGACCCGTCCCACCTGGTCACCGTTCGGATCGAAGACGGCGACTCCGGCGAGGCGGGCGATGTAGACCCGGGTCGGCGTACTCACGGGCACCAGCCTAAGCGCCTAGTGTTTATCAACATGTCGACCTTGGCCTACGAGATCGTGGACGTCTTCACCGACCGCCCGTTCGCCGGCAACCCGCTGGCCGTGGTGTTCGGCGCGGAGGCGCTGGCCACCGAGCAGATGCAGGCGCTCGCGCTGGAGTTCAACCTCTCCGAGACGGTGTTCGTGCTGCCACCGACGCAGGTCGGCGCCACTTACCGGGCCCGCATCTTCACGCCGGTCGAGGAGCTTCCGTTCGCCGGGCACCCGAGTGTCGGCGCGGCGGTCACCGCGAGTCGGCGCGGGATGTTCGGTGTGGGGCAGGTCACCCAGGAGTGCGGGGCGGGCGTACTCCCGATCGAGGTGACGGCCTCCGGGGCGACGCTCACCGGAGGCCTTCCCACCCTCGGCCCCGAGTTGGACCCGGAGCTGCTGCTGGAGATCGCCGGGCTGGGCGCGGACGACCTCGACCGTGACGGGCCGGCGCCCCGGGTGGCCGGCTGCGGGCTGGAGTTTCCGTACCTGCTGGTCCACCCGGACGCGGTGGCCCGGGCACGGGTGAACCCGGCGGCAGCGGAACGGTTGGGGGTAGCGCACGTCAGCGTCTTCTCCTGGGACGCCGCCACGCAAACCGCGCATGCCCGGGTCTTCGTGCCGGGGATCGGCGTCCCGGAGGATCCGGCGACCGGTTCGGCGGCGCTCGGGCTGGGCGTCTGGCTGGTGGCCAGCGGGCTGCTGCCGGCGGAGGGGATGTCGCGCTATTCGGTGCGCCAGGGCGCGGAGATGGGCCGGCCATCCGCGCTGGCCTGCACGGTGACCGCGGCGAACGGAGTGGCGGTCGGCGCGACAGTCGCCGGTCAGGTGATGCCGGTGGCCCGGGGCGAGATCGCCGTGCCGCCGTTCGTGGGCTGAACGACGCCGCCGATGCGGGAGGATGCGGGTGTGACGGACGAGGATGCCACCGGTGGCACGCCGCTGGTCGACGAGGCGATGAAGAAGGCCGCCGTGGCCTGGGTCAGCGTGTCCGGTGGGCCGGCGCTCGCGCTCTGGTGCGCGCCGTTGGAGGGGGCGCTCCTCGTGGTGAGCGGGCCAGGTGAGCAGGCGGCGCCGGGCCTCGCCGACGCCACCGAGGCGCAGGTCTCCCTGCGTGGCGACCACGGCGGTCGAATCGTCACCTGGCCGGCCCGGGTGACCCGGCTGGCACCGGGCACCGAGGCGTGGGACACCGCCGCGCCGCTGGTGGCGGGCAAGCGCCTGAACGCCCCCGGCCCGAGCGCCGACCTGGTGGCCCGCTGGGCCGCCGAGGGTTGCGCCCTGAACCGCCTCGCCCCGGCCGGTGCGGCCCTGACCGGCTCCGACCTACCGTCCGATGCGCAGGCCGAGACGCCGCGGGAGACTCCGGCGGTGCGCGCCACCCGTAAGCCGTTCCGCCTGCACCGGGTCCGCCGCCGCTGATCGGCGCGTCACCCCGCCCGGCCGCCGACCCCCAGGACCTCGGTGTCGGTGTCGACCAGGTCGAGCACCTCGCCCAGTGTGCCGAGCGTCGGGCCGCGCCACTGGCGGTCGGCGTTGAAGACCATGTGCTCGGCCAGGTCGGGCGCGGCCAGCCGAACCGCGGTCATGCCGGCCTGTTCGGCACCGGTCAACTCCTGGCTGCCGCCGTCACCGACGTACAGGCAGGCGTCGGGCGCGAGCCCGAGCCGACGGCACGCGGTCAGGTAGAGCGCCGCGTCCGGCTTGCAACGCCCGACCTGCACGGAGAAGACCCGCACGTCGAGCAGCGGCGCGACGGGGAGCTGCGGCAGGAAGTCCGGCAGTTCGTGCGTACAGTCGCTGATCACGCCGGTGCGGACGCCGCGCTCGCGCAGGGCCGCGAGCACGGGCACCGCGTCGGCGCGCAACCGGGTGTCCGCGCGGATCGCGCGGTGCCGGGACACCACCGCCGCCTGCAGGGCACGGTCTGTCGGGTGTACGCCCGCCTGTGCGCACACCCACCGCATGGTCGTCGCCGCGTCGCCGCGTCGGCCGGAGGCGCGCTCGTAGTAGGTGCGGTTCAGCACCTCGCTCAGGGTCTCGCTGGGGCAGCCGAGCAGTTCGGCGGTGTCGAGGTGCGCGGCGCCACGCTGCACCGAACTGGTCAGCGTGCCGAAGAAGTCGAACAGCACCGCCTGGTAGTTGGGCATGGGGGAAAGCCTCCGGGCGGTCGTGGTCGCCGGCATGACCGCGTGATGGTAACGGAGTGCTGACCCTCCGTGTTGTCCGTCATACGTGTGAGGATTACTCCTCGTGTCTCCACCTTCCGACCGTCCGTCCCTGGACCCGCTGACCACCGGCGCGGTCGGCCTGGCCGTCGTCGCCGTGTCGTCGTCCGGACCGTTGATCGCGTACGCCGCCGCTCCCGCGCTGGCCATCGCGTTCTGGCGCAACCTGCTCGCGGTCGCCCTCCTGAGCCCCTTCTCCCTGGCGCGACGCCGGGCCGAGTTCCGTCGGCTGACCGTCGGCGTCGGCCGGCGCGAAGGCCTGTTCTGCGTCCTGTCCGGGGTTGCGCTGGCCGCGCACTTCGCCACCTGGGTGCCGAGTGCGCAGCTCACCTCGGTTGCCGCGGCCACCGCCCTGGGAGCGACTCAGCCCATCTGGCAGGGGCTGATCGCCCGCGCCCAGGGACGACGGCTGCCCCTGGTCGTCTGGATCGGCGTCGCGGTGGCGGCCGGCGGTGCGGTGATCGCCACCGGAGCGGACGTGGGCGTGTCCGGCAGGGCCGTCGCCGGCGACCTGTTGGCGGTCACCGGTGGCATCTTCGCGGCCGTCTACACCGCCTTCGGTGAGCGGGCCCGCGCGAGCATCAGCACCACCACCTACACGACCATCTGCTACGGCATCTGCGCAGCGATCCTGCTGGTGGTCTGCCTCCTCGGTGGCGTACGACTCGTCGGCTTCGACCCGCGCACCTGGCTGGCGATCCTGGCCCTGGTGGCGGGCGCCCAACTGCTCGGGCACTCGATGTTCAACTACGCCCTGCACAAGATCTCGGCGACCACGGTGAGCGTGCTCATCCTGCTGGAGGTGCCTGGCGCGGCGCTGCTCGGTTGGGCCTGGCTGCACCAGGTGCCCCGCCCGTACGCGCTGGTGGGGATGGCCTTGTTGCTCGTCGGAGTGGCGGTGGTGGTGCTGGGCGGCGCTCGCGCCGGCCGCCGCGCCACGCCGCCTACCCCGCTGCCCGCCGACGCCGCTCCACTGGAGAGCTGACGATCGCTTCAGACGTCGTGCGCCTCGATGACGCGGGTGGTCGGGGCGGCGTCGCCGAGTTCGGCGCGCAGCGCGGCCCGCTCCGGGTCGACGAGGAACGACTCGTAGCCGCTGCGGGCCGCGAACGTGATCACGTGTACCTCGCTGCGCCCGTCGGTGCCGCGCAGCCGCCGTTCCAGCCGGCCGCCGTGCCGGTCGAGCAGGGCCAGCACGGCGTCCTCGTACCGTTGTCCGGCGGCCTCGGCCCGGGCGGCGTACTCGACGATCGCGACAAGCGTCAGCATGGCGGCCACGCTATCCGTCGATGCCGACGGCGGTGGCGCTGGCTTCCCAGAGCCGGGCCGCGAGCCGTGTATCCGCCGCCTTGCGGTACGGCCGGCGCGGCCGGCGGTTGTAGTAGTAGCCACCGTCGACGAGCCGGGCCGGGTCCTGGTTCGCCAGCCAGACGAGTGTCTCGGCACCCTTCGCGGGGCTGCGGAACGGCATGAACCGCATGCCGAAGGCGACCAGTCGGCTGTCGTTGGCGAACCGGGTCCGCACCACTCCCGGGTGGAAGCTGTACGCCCGGACGCCCGGCCAGCGCCGGGTCGCCTCGGCGGCGAACAGGATGTTGGCCTGCTTGCTGGTGCCGTACGCGCCCATCGGACGGTAGGCGCGCAGCGGCCTGTTGAGGTCGTCGGGATCGAGCGCGCCGAAGCGGTGCGCGCCCGAGGCGGTCACCACCATCCGGCCCACCCGGTCGGCGAGCAGGTTGGTGAGCAGGAACGGGGCCAGGTGGTTGGCCTGGATCGACAGCTCGAAACCGTCGACGGTGGTCAGCGGTTGGAGCGCGATGGCCCCGGCGTTGTTGGCCAGCACGTCGATCCGGTCGTACGCGTCGCGCAGCCGCCCCGCCAGTCCGCGTACGTCGTCGAGCACCGCGAAGTCGGCCCGGAACAGCTCCGGACGTTCGCCGGAGATGTCCCGTACGCGGTCGGCCGCGGCCTGCAGGCGGGCCGGGTCGCGCCCGACGAGCACCACCTGGTCACCACGACAGGCGAAGGCCACCGCGGCGGCCAACCCGATGCCGGAGCTGGCACCTGTCACCACCACCAGTCGACGCCCAGTGAGATCTTCCACAGGTCCATTCACCGCGGTCATGGCGCGAGGTTACCGTGACGTCACCACGCCCCTTGGGATCGTTAAGTTTTCTCGGAGTCAGGTGGCTCGGCGCGTCCGCCGGTCGCTGGAAGGAGCGCATCCATGGCCGCAGTCGGTCGTCCCCGCCGGTCGTGCCTGGCCGTGCCGGGTTCCAGTGTCAAGATGCTCGGCAAGGCGCAGGGGCTCCCCGCCGACCAGGTCTTCCTCGACCTGGAGGACGCCGTCGCGCCGCTGGCCAAGCCGGACGCGCGCAAGAACATCGTGGCCGCCCTCAACGACGGTGACTGGTCCGGCAAGACCCGGGTCGTACGCGTCAACGACCTGACCACCCCGTGGACGTACCGGGACGTCATCGAGGTGGTCGAGGGCGCCGGCGCGAACCTGGACTGCATCATGTTGCCGAAGGTGCAGAACGCCGCCCAGGTGCAGTGGCTGGACCTGACGCTCACCCAGATCGAGAAGACGATCGGCCTGGAGGTCGGCCGGATCGGCATCGAGGCGCAGATCGAGAACGCGGCCGGTCTGGTCAACGTGGACGCCATCGCGGCCGCCTCGCCCCGGGTCGAGACCATCATCTTCGGTCCGGCCGACTTCATGGCGTCGATCAACATGAGGTCGCTGGTGGTCGGCGGGCTGATCCCGGACTATCCCGGCGACCCGTACCACTACATCCTCATGCGGATCCTGATGGCCGCCCGGATGCACGACAAGCAGGCCATCGACGGCCCGTTCCTACAGATCCGCGACGTCGACGCGTTCCGTGAGGTGGCGAAGCGTTCGGCGGCGCTGGGCTTCGACGGCAAGTGGGTGCTGCACCCGGGCCAGATCGACGCCGCAAACGAGGTCTACCAGCCGGCGCAGGCCGACTACGACCACGCCGAGTTGATCCTCGACGCGTACGAGCACTACACCTCGGAGGCCGGCGGCAAGCTGGGCGCGGTGATGCTCGGCGACGAGATGATCGACGAGGCGTCCCGCAAGATGGCGTTGGTGATCGCCGCCAAGGGCCGCGCC
The DNA here is from genome assembly GCF_040608495.1 of Micromonospora sp. NPDC005174. Taxonomy (NCBI): domain Bacteria; kingdom Bacillati; phylum Actinomycetota; class Actinomycetes; order Micromonosporales; family Micromonosporaceae; genus Micromonospora; species Micromonospora sp. NPDC005174. Next base: position 41,356 of record NZ_JBEXIJ010000025.1, read on the forward strand.
GCGGGCATGAGCCGTACCTCGTCGTTCACCCCACCGGCGCATTGAGTGGCCGGGCCGGGGCGACCGCCGCCGGCTGTCGACCCGGTCCCGCATTCGGCGGTACGCCACCAACTCGCCGCCTCAGTAGTTGCTGCTGCTGCCGCCGCTCTCGCCCGTCGTTACCGCAAAGATGATCACAGCGGCGTACGCGGCGATCGCCAGCACCATCAGCGCGGTGACGATCCAGCCGACGATGATGCCGGCCTTCGCCATCCCCTCGCCGTCCTCGCCGCTGGCCCGGATCTGCTTCTGCGCGACGTGACCGAGGATCGCCCCGATCGGCGCGGTGATGCCGCAGGACGTGAGACCGACCAGGGCCAGCACCAGCGACGCGATGGCCAGGCCGTTGGTCTTGCGCGGGGCCGGGTAGCCGTAACCGGGGTACTGCGGCGGGTAACCCGCCGGGGCGTAACCGGGCGCGGGGTAACCGGGCGGCGCGTAGCCGGGCGTCGGCTGACCGGGTGCGAACGTAGCGCCCGCGTACGGGTCCACCGGCGCGTACGGGTCCACGGGACCGGGCTGGGCCGGTACCGGCTGACCGGCCACCAGGGTCGGGTCCGGGGGTGTGCTCGACGGCGGAGCCGACCAGGTGGGGTCGTTCCAGTCGCCGGGGGGCGGGGGATTGGTCATGCGTGATCTCCGTCGGCTCGGGTGCGCCGCCAGAGTAGCCAGCAGTGACCAAACCCGACGCCCCCGCTCCCGGGTGCCGCATTGCCCGGGCCGGTCGTAACGGGCAGGATCGCTGGCATGGCAACTGACGCGCGTGCCGGGGACCGTTCCGGCAGCCGACCGCGACGGGACGTGAGCCGCCCGGGTGTCGCCCGACGCGGTCGGGTGGCCCCGTCGACCGGTGCGACCGGCACCGACGAGCCGGTCGCGCTCGCGGACCCGGTGACCATGCGGCTCGACGGTCGGGTCGCCCTGGTGACGGGGGCGGGCAGCGTGGACGGCATCGGGTACGCGACCGCCCGTCGGCTCGCCGACCTGGGCGCGCGGGTGGCCATCGTGTCGACCACCCGGCGCATCCACGAGCGGGCCGGTGAGCTGGGCGTGACCGGGTTCGTCGCGGACCTGACGGACGAGTCCGAGGTCGGTGCGCTTGCCGACGCGGTGGCCGAGCAGTTGGGCGACGTCGAGGTGCTGGTCAACAACGCCGGTCTGGCGAGTCGAGCCAGTCAGGGGGTCCTGCGCCCGGTCGCGCAGTTGACCTACGAAGAGTGGCGCGGCGAGATCGACCGCAACCTGTCCACCGCGTTCCTGTGCAGCCGTGCGTTCATCGGCGGGATGGCCGAGCGGGGCTGGGGGCGGATCGTCAACCTGGCTGCCACCGCCGGACCGGTCAACGCCCTGCCCACCGAGGCCGCGTACGCCGCGGCGAAGGCCGGTGTCGTCGGGTTGACCCGCGCGCTGGCCATGGAGATGATCGCCGACGGCGTGACCGTGAACGCGGTCGCGCCGGGCACCATCTACACGGCGGCGTCCACGATGGCCGAGATCAAGCAGGGTCTGGGTACGCCGGTCGGTCGACCGGGCACCCCGGACGAGGTCGCCGCCGCCATCAGCTTCCTCTGCTCGCCGGCGGCGTCGTACATCACCGGTCAGATGCTCGTGGTGGACGGCGGCAACAGCGTCCGTGAGGCCCGGTTCCGCTGATCAGTAGCCGCGACTGTCGCTGTTACCGAGGACGACGAGCGCCAGCCAGCCGCAGCAGGCCAGCAGGGTCAGCGCGGTGAACACGTAACCGAGGATCAGGCCCCAGGTGGCGAGCTGGTCACCGTCCTCGCCGCTGGTGCGGATCTGCCGCTTGGCCAGGTGGCCGAGGACGGCGCCGGCCGGGGGGAACACGAAGGCGAACACCAGCGAGAGGATCGCCAGGATGTTGGTGGGCCGGCCGGGCCCGCGCTGCGGCGGGCCGTACTGACCGTAGGGGCCCTGCGGAGGGTACGGCGGCTGCTGGCTCCAGTGCGCCGGCTGGTGCGGTCCCTGCTGCTCGTAGGGTGACGGGTCGTCGGCGGGCGGCCCGTACGGCGAGCGTTCCGGCGGTCCGAAGGACGACTGGTCCGGCGGCGGCGCGTACGGTGACTGGCCGGCTGGCGGCGGCGCGTACGGCGACTGGTCCCGGGGCGGCTCGTACGGCGACGGCGGCGGTTCGTCCCCCGGCGGGCCCGACGGCGGCGGGTGGCTCACGAATGTCCTCCTCCTGCCGTGCCGGAAAAGTCCCTCTTGCCGGACGCTACCCGCAGCGGTGAACCTTTTCACAGCGGTTGTGTGGACTGGTCACCTTGGCCTGGTCGGCCGGGCGGCCGATACTGACCGAGCGTTCAGTTACCCACGAGTAGTGCGCTGATCCCCGGAGGCTGAGATGGCCCGACTCGCCCAGACGCCCGGCCTCACCGATGTGCAGCGGTCGATCCTGGAGACCGTCCGGGAGTTCGCCGACAAGGAGATCATCCCGCACGCCCAGCGGCTCGAGCACGCCGACGAGTACCCCACCGACATCCTCGACGGCATGCGCGAGATGGGGCTGTTCGGTCTCACCATCGACGAGGAGTACGGCGGCCTCGGCGAATCGCTGCTCACCTACGCCCTCGTGGTGGAGCAGTTGTCCCGAGGCTGGATGTCGATCTCCGGGATCGTCAACACCCACTTCATCGTGGCGTACCTGATCTCCCAGCACGGCTCCGCCGAGCAGAAGGCCCGCCTGCTGCCGAAGATGGCCACCGGCGAGGTGCGCGGCGCGTTCTCGATGTCCGAACCGGAGACCGGCTCCGACGTCTCGGCCATCAAGTCCAGGGCGGTCCGCGACGGCGACACCTATGTCCTCAACGGGCAGAAGATGTGGCTGACCAACGGGGCCTACTCATCGGTGGTCGCCACCCTGGTCAAGACCGACACCGGCGCCGAGTCCGTCTACGGCAACATGAGCACGTTCCTGCTGGAGAAGGAGCCGGGCTTCGGCGAGACCGCCCCGGGCCTCACCATCCCCGGCCGGATCGAGAAGATGGGCTACAAGGGCGTCGAGACCACCGAGATGGTGCTCGACGGCGTGGCCGTGCCCGACACCGCGATCCTCGGCGGCGCCGACCAGGTCGGCCGCGGCTTCTACCAGATGATGGACGGCATCGAGGTGGGCCGGGTCAACGTGGCCGCCCGCGCCTGCGGCATCTCCATCCGCGCCTTCGAGCTGGCGGTCAGCTACGCCCAGCAGCGCAAGACGTTCGGCCAGCCGCTCGCCAAGCACCAGGTGATCGCCTTCAAGCTCGCCGAGATGGGTACGAAGATCGAGGCCGCGCACGCCCTCATGGTCAACGCCGCGCGTCTCAAGGACGCCGGCCAGCGCAACGACGTCGAGGCCGGGATGGCCAAGCTGCTCGCCTCGGAATACTGCGCCGAGGTCGTCCAGGAGGCGTTCCGCATCCACGGCGGCTACGGCTACTCCAAGGAGTACGAGATCGAGCGGCTGATGCGCGAGGCCCCGTTCCTGCTGATCGGCGAGGGCACCTCGGAGATCCAGAAGACCATCATCAGCCGAGGCCTGCTCAAGGAGTACAAGCTCTGACCCCAGCTGAATCCCCGCGATCTTGCAGTTGCTGTGGCGACACAGAGTGCATAGCGGGGCAGAACGTCGACCGAAAGTGCAAGATCGCGGGGGAGAGTGGGTCAGCGGAGGCGGGTCAGGTCTCCGGCGGCGCGTTCGACGATGAGGCAGCGGTCCTCGACGTACTCCATGCCGGCCTCCTCGGCGATTCGCCGCGCCTCGGCCGAGACGATGCCCAGTTGCAGCCAGACCGCCGGCGCTCCGATCGCCGCCGCGTCCCGGACCACCTGCACGGCGTCAGCGGCCGGCCGGAACACGTCCACCAGGTCGACCGGGTGCGGGATGTCCGCCAGCGTCGCGTACGCCCGCTCGCCGAAGAGTTCGTCGACGGTCGGGTTGACCGGGATGATGCGCCAGCCATACCGCTGCATCTGCAACGGAACGCGGTGTGCGGCCTTCAACGGGTCGCGGGACGCGCCAACGACGGCGATCACGGCGGAGTCGGCGAGGATCTGCTGAGCGGTACGCACCCGCCGACTGTAGCGCCGCCCGCCCGAGACCGCCCCGGTCGGCGGGTCACGCAGAACGCGAGGTGGCCGGACACGGCGTGGATGGCCGGCCCCGGAATCCGAGGCCGGCCATCCACGGCTGTCAGTCAGTCGTCGACCCGGGTCGTTCGGGGCCAGCGGGAAGGGTGAACGGCGAGCCGCCCTTGGTGGACTTGCTCCCGGCCTTCTCGTAGCCGGCGGGCGGCGTCAGATCGAAGTGGCTCAGGTTCTGCTCCGAGCGGGGCAGCCACTCGAAGGTGCTGACCTCTGCCCTGTCGGTCACCTTGCCGCTCTTGTCGGCGACCGTCTTGTACGGCAGGAACGAGGTCGAGTCCACCCACAGGTCCGCGGTGTAGGCCGCTTTCCCCGCCTTCAACCGCAGGTGCACGGTGTCGTGCCCGTCCACCTTCTCCTGGCCCACGATCTCCAGGCTTCCCCGGGCGAGCCAGTCCCGGATGCCCGCCGCGTCGTTCGGCACGAAGACCGTGCCGGTCGCCTTGTCCGCCGAGTCGACGAACTGGAAGTACGTCCGTTCGAGGTGGCTGATCTGGGTGCCACGGGATTTCCCGTCGGCGACGACCGTCACCAGCGTGGAGTCCGGGCTGCCGTCGCCCCGGTAGATGTCGACCCGGCGGCGTCCGGTCTGCTTGTCCTCCCATGAGTCGATCGAGCCGCCCTTGTAGGCGTCGTGCACCTTCACGACGTAGTCCTCCGCCGCACCCAGCGCGGCCTGGGTCTGCATGCTGACGTAGGCGACGTCGCGTAACTGCGACGGGCGCGAGGCGTCGGTCGAGCTGGCGGAGGCCCCGCCCGTCTGCCCGGTCCGCTGGTCGGCCGTGCCCAGCGCGACACTGCCGGCGGCGAGACCGGCCAGGGCGAAGGCGGTCGCGGTCGCGATCGCCGGACGACGCAGATACCAGCGCTTCGGGGTCGGGCGCCGGTACACGGTCCCGTTGAGGATCGCGTGCCGCATCCGATCGGTCGCGTCCGTCGGGGCGCCGGTCAGGTCCTCGCGAAAGGCGACCAGCAGCTCGACGTCTGCGTTGTCAGATTCCACGTTGTCGTTCATGCGTTTCCTTCGTTCGCAGCAGCGGACGGTGCGTAGTGGGCGGGCATCGCGAGGCGCAGGCGTGCCTTGGCCCGATGGAGGCGGGACCGGACGGTGCCCGGTGCCAGGCCGAGTGCGGCGGCCAGCTCCGGATAGTCCAAGCCGGCCCAGGTGTGCAGCAGGAGCAGATCGCGCTGGTCGTGCGGCATCGTGGCGAGTGCGCCGGCGAGTGCCCGCGTGGCAGCCTCGGCGTCGAGTCGTTCGTCGGCCCGGTCGGCGAAGTTGTGCTGACCGGAACCACCGAGTGGGTCCATGCCTGACTGCTCCAGTGCCCGCAGCCATCGCACCTCGGCGCGGTGGTAGTTGCGCAGCAGGTTGCTCAGGATGCCGAAAAGCCACGGACGTGCATTGGGCATCGACGTGTCGTAACGGTCCCGTCGCGAGAACGCGACCAGGAACGTCTCGGCAACCAGATCCTCGGCGAGCTGCCGCCCGACCCGGCGGGCGCTGAAGTTGTACAGCCACCCGCCGTACCGCTCGAACAGCTCTCCGAACAATTCAGGCGCTCCCGTTACCAACAGCGCGTCGGAGCGCTCGGTCACAGTCATGTCCCGATGGCCCCCTGGTTCGACGGTGCGTTCATGCCCTGTTCTTGTCTGCCGCCGCCGCCAGGTTCCCGCCTCTCCGGCCCAGCACCGTCGCAAGCACTGCGTGTGTGATGCCATCGGCTGTCCGTCACCGTCGCAGGGGTGCGGAAAGAGGTTGTGCTGTTGAACGTTCGGGCAGGTCAGGGGCTTGCCTGCCGGTACGGAGACTAGAGCAGGGTCAGCTGCTCGGCGGTCGCGGTAGGCGACGGCTCGGGTAGGCGGCGATTGTCGCCCACCTCGCCCCGAAGCAGTCCGTGGCGGCGGGCGGCGATCCGCACTCGCGCGGTCAACTCCCGCTGGTAGGCCTGCGGGGCGTACGCGCCGGAGCGGTACAGCTCGCGGTAGCGGGGGACGAGGTGCGGGTGCTCTCGGGCGAGCCACTGGGCGTACCACTCGCGGGCGCCCGGTCGCAGGTGCAGCGCCAGCGGGGTCACGTTCGTCGCACCGGCGGCGGCGATCGCCGAGACCGTGGCGTCGATCGACTCCTCGCCGTCGCTGAGGCCGGGCAGGATCGGCGCCATCAGCACCCCGACGGAGAAGCCGGCGTCGGTGAGCCGGCGGACCGCGTCGAGCCGGCGGCTCGGGTGCGGTGTGCCCGGCTCGACGCCACGCCAGAGCCCGTCATCGACGAAGCCCACCGAGAAGGAGATGCCAACCGTGGTCACGTCGGCGGCCTGACGCAGCAGGGGCAGGTCGCGCAGGATCAGCGTGCCCTTGGTGAGGATCGAGAATGGGTTGGCGAAGTCCCGCAGGGCCGCGATGATCTGCGGCATCAGCCGGTAGCGACCCTCGGCCCGCTGGTAGCAGTCGACGTTGGTGCCCATCGCCACGTGCGCGCCCCGCCACTTCGGCGCGGCCAGCTCGCGTCGCACCAGCTCACCGGCGTTGACCTTGACGATCACCTGCCGGTCGAAGTCCGTACCAGCGTCGAGATCGAGGTAGGTGTGGGTATTTCGGGCGAAGCAGTTGTGGCTCACCACACCGTCGGCGATGAAGTCGCCGGTGCCGGTGGTGATGTCCCACAGCGGCAACTCCAGCCCGAGAGCCTGAACGTCGACGACCCTGAGGTCCGCCCTGCACTTCAGCCCGGCGCCCTCGATCGAGCGCTTCCTGGTGATGGCCGGGTCCGTGAGGTGGAAGAACCGGAGCCGAGCGGGAAGACCTCCGGTCAATCTGATCTGCCGCACCCGGTTGGGTCTGCCGGGGTCCTCAAGCACGCAGGCGAAGCCGAACCGGCGCAGCGCCGCCGTCGTCTGGTCGAGGATCGTGTCGTCGCTGTTGCTGATGCGCAGGGCGCCTCTACTGCAGCTGCCCTCGGCGTCGAAGATGCCGGCCAGGAAGCCGAGGCGCCATTCGTCGGTGGGGGCAGCCGGCCACTGGATCAGACCGGTGATCGTATCGATGTCCCGCTGTTTCGAGGTGCGGATGGCCGACAGGGCTTGCCGGGTGGCGCTGGCCGGTGCGAACGAGAAGCGTTGTGTCTCGATGCCCTCCTGGGCGAGGTAGCGCTCGCTCCGACTCAACGCCTCGTCGTCGATCAGCGCCAGACGGAACCGATGCACGACCCCCTGTGGGTACGAGTAGGTGGCGAGGTGAGCGTCGCCCCGGACCATCCCGCAGAGGTAGCCCCGGCGGTAGTCAGGTGACTCCTTCGGCCCGGATGCGAAACGGCCTGTGCCGATGAGGCGATTGTTGGTGGTCAGGTAGGGGCGCTGGCCGGTGCCCCGCATAGCCCCGGTGACGTACTTCCAGCCACGATCGGAGAGGAACCGGTGGTCTCCGCTGGCGATGAGCGTGGTGCCGTCAGTCAGGGTGACCCGGTATGCGGGTTTCACGGTGGACCACTTGTCAAGAACGGTGGTGACGACGTATCGGCGGTAAGCACCGCGTCGCTCGGTGCCGTAGATGCGGTCGCCGGGCTCGAGCTCACTGATCGGCTTCGTGCGACCGTCCGCCATCAGGATCGGAGTGTCACCGGCCATGCAGTAGACACAAGCATGACTGCATCCCCGGTACGGGTTGATGGTCCACTCGAAGGGGACGCGGGACTCGCCGGGCACCCGGTTGAGGATCGACTTGGCCTGCACCTCGTGGAACGTCATCCCGGCGAACTCAGGAGTGTCGAAGGTGCGGACGACGGCGCCGGGCAGCGCCAGCGGCAGGGGTGGCGTCGCTGGCGCTGCCCGCTCGGGGTCTCCCTCGACCGGGGGAGCGGTGAGGTTGTCCCAGCGCATGGCCACTATTCGAACACGTGTACGAGGCTTACGCAAGTGACGCGCCGGACACCCGTGAGTGATCGGCGTCGCGACGGGGGAGGATGGGCGCCATGGAGACGTCGACCTTCGTCTACGACGGTGACTGCGCGTTCTGCACGACCTGCGCGGAGTTCATCGAACGCCGGATCCCCACCAGCGCACGGGTGGTGCCCTGGCAGTTCGCCGACCTGGACGCGCTCGGCCTCAGCGTGGCCGAGTGCGAGGAGGCCGTGCAGTGGGTCGGCGCGGACGCCACCCGCGCAGCCGGCCCGGACGCCATCGCGAAGCTGCTCGCCGCCAGTGGCCCGCTCTGGCGGGTCGCCGGGGCTGGCCTGAGGTTTCCACCGGTGCGCCTCGTGGCCTGGCCGGTGTACCGCTGGGTGGCCCGGAACAGGCACCGCCTCCCGGGCGGTACGGCGGCGTGTTCCCTGCCGCAGGAGGCCAGGGAGCGGCTCTACGGCCCGACCGGGCGCCCGACTGCCGGAGCCTGATCGCCGAGCCGGGCCCGATCATCGGGCGGAGTCTGATCGGGCGGCGCCGACGTCGTGTCGACGTCCACCGGGCCGCGGCCGGCGAGCCGGCCTGCCCACACCAGTGGGCGTACGCGTTCCAGGGGCAGGAAGCTGGTCATCGCGGCCAGGTGTGGTGCGAACGAGATCGTGATGGTCGCGATGGTCACCGCGTGGAACGAGTAGAAGAAGCCGACCATCGCCAGTCGCCAGCGGGCCGGCAGCAGGAACACCACGGGGCTGAGCAGTTCGAAGGCGACTATGCCGAACTGGGCGACGATCAGCAGGTACGGCACCTGGGCGACGAGATCGGCCAGGTCGGTGCCGCGTCGGATGATTGCCCGGGCCAGCACCGAGCCGGTCAGCCAGTCCAGGCCGCCGAAGCGCAGCTTGGCGAAGGCGGCCAGGAAGTACGTGCAGATCACCGCGATCTGGGTGACCCGCAGGGCCCAGCCGCCGGCCTCGGTGCGGGTGGTGTCGCCGTGGCGGGCCCGGCCGGCGGTGGGCAGCACGGCCAGCGCGACGAGCAGGCCGATCCGGTCGTGGTCGACCTTCCCGTAGCTCATCGCGATGATCATCCACTCGAGGTACAGGGTGCAGACCGTCCAGCCGAGCAGCCGGGGCGCCCGGCCGGTCGCGGCGAGCAGGGCGGCGAGCAGGAGCACCCAGAAGATCACCGCCACCACTGTCGGCGTCGGCGTCGGCAGCGGGAGCAGCCGGCCGATCAGCAGGGGCTGGTACAGCTCGCCGGGCACGCTGGCTCTGGTGCGTACCCACGGGGTGAAGACCACCAGGTCGGCGGCGACGAAGAGGTAGATCACGGTCCGGAACGCGGCAATCCGACCGCGTGGCACCGCCTCGGTCAGCCAGCCGGTCATCCGGAGACCTGCCAGCGGACCACGGTCTCGTCGGTGTGCTGCCCGGTGGGCCGGCCCGCGCGGATGCCGTGCCACCGGATGACGATGCGCACCTCGACCAGCGCGGCGGCGTCCGGGTGGCGTTCGGCGTACGCGTCGGCGACCTCGGCGAGAAGCGCCGGGTCGGCGGCGTAGCGGGCCTGCTGGCCCTCGATCTCGGCGCGGCGGATGCCGGTCGCGTCCTGGTCGAGGTCGACCACGGCTCCGGTGCTGCTCACCCCTTCCACCCGGGTGTCCGGGGCGGGGGCGTTCGGCGGGTTCGAGGTGGCGTACATCCGGAACGGGCCGAACGGGAAGTCGTCGTCGCTGCCCCAGAAGGTGCCGAGCAGCAGCAGGACGAGACCGAGGGCGGTCGCGCCCAGCCGGGTCACGCGCCCGCGGGTGGTCAGGGTCTCCATCGGGTCGTGACGATACGGGATGTACCGACCGTCTCGCGTCCCACCGACGGTCAGTTCCGCCTGGCCAGGTCGGTGATCATGGGCCAGTGCCCGGGCATGGCATGACGAAAGGCCGGACCCGAACCGGGCCCGGCCTTCGCGTGCCGTCACGCGGACGGCTCAGTGCTTGTGCTCGGCCAGCTGCTTGCGGACGTCGTCCATGTCCAGCGCCTCGACCTGCTCGATCAGGTTCTCGAGGGCGGACTCGGGCAGGGCGCCCGGCTGGGCGAAGACGATGACGCCGTCGCGGATCGCCATGATCGTCGGGATCGACCGGATGTCGAACTTCGCGCCGAGCTCCTGCTGGGCCTCGGTGTCGACCTTGCCGAAGACGATGTTCTGGTGCTTCTCCGAGGAGCGCTCGTAGACCGGGGCGAACCGCTTGCACGGACCACACCAGTCGGCCCAGAAGTCGACCAGGACGATGCCGTCGTTGCCGGTCACCTCGTCGAAGTTCGTCGAGGTCAGCTCAACGGTTGCCATTGCACTCTCCGATCACCTGCGGGTTGTCTGCGTCCCGTAGAACCAGGGCTGACCGTATCGAATTCCCGGGCGGCTGCGCACGAAACGTGGCCGGGGCTGCTCGGAGGCCGCGCAGACCATCGAACTGTGTCAGTTCATCTCGTCCTGCGGAACGCAAGTGCACGACGCACTTGCGTGACCTGCGGTAATGGGAGCGTTTCCAGGGAGATCCACCCGGTCGAGCGCTACGAATCGGTAACTTGAGCCCTGACGAGGAGCTATCCGGCCTGCGGAGATCGCTGATCAACCCCGCGTCCGTCACGGAGAGTATTGTTACAAAAAGATAAATGTGACCGCGATCTCTGTTGAAGCTACGGCACCGTAGGGCAGAATTCCTCACATCAGAGCGTGGGCGGCGGGTGCCGGGGAGGGCCCCGCCGCTCATTGCGTCTCCCCCCTGGTGAGTGACCGGTGTGACATTTCCGCCGAGGTCTCGCCCGGACCGTCGCCTTAACCACCGGTAAGGCATGCTGTGCCGAACTCCATCGCCGCCCGTCGAAGGGGACCAGGATGCAGTTCGGCCGCTACTACGAGGAGTTCGAGGTCGGCGCGGTCTACCGGCACTGGCCGGGCAAGACCGTCACCGAGTACGACGACCACCTCTTCTGCCTGCTCACGATGAACCACCACCCGCTGCACATGGACGCGCACTACGCCGCGACGTCCAGCCAGTTCAAGCGCAATGTGGTGGTCGGCAACTACATCTACTCCCTGCTGCTCGGCATGTCGGTGCCCGACGTCAGCGGCAAGGCCATCGCCAACCTGGAGGTCGAGTCGCTGCGGCACGTGGCGCCCACCTTCCACGGCGACACCATCTACGGCGAGACGACGGTGCTGGACAAGCGCGAGTCCGGCTCCAAGCCCGACCGGGGCGTGGTCTCGGTGGAGACCCGGGGTTACAACCAGGACGGGACCATGGTCTGCGTCTTCCGCCGCCGGGTCATGGTCCCCAAGAAGGAGTACGCGGCCAGCGCGGTGCCCGACGGGGTGGACCCGGAGCGGCCCAGCTTCCCCACGCCGCGCTGAACGCGCCCGCCGGGCCGCACGCCGGAGCAGGGCACCATCGGACAGCAGGTTCCGCCGGTGGCGGCCCTGGTCCCGTTTTCGGGGCTTATGCTGACGCCGGAGGTTCCGATGAGCCACTCCGTCGCTGGAGAGCCGCCCTCTGCCGGCCGCCGCGCCGCACCCTTGACCACCGCCGTCTACTCCGCCGCCGAGTGGGACCTGCTCACCAGCCTGCCCGCTCGGGTGCTCGTGGCCGCTGCCGCGCCTGGCACCGGCCGCCCGGAGCGCGGGGTGATGGCTGGTTTGGCCGGCCTGGACGCGGTGGCCGCCGGCCGCGGCTTCGACAGTGACCTGGTCCGGGCCGTGGTCGCCGCGATCTACGCCCGCCACGACGGCGCGCCCGCTCCGACCGCGCGCCTCACCGACCTGGTGGACCTGCTGGCCGCCTGTCGGGCGGCGGCCCGGGTGCTGCGTCGGCGCGCCGATCCGGCCGACTCGGCCGCGTACCGCCAGTGGGTGCAGTCGGTTGCGGCCCGCGTCTGCCGGGCGGCGCCCGGCCTCGACGGAGGTCCGGTCGGCCCTGCGGACCGGCGCTTCCTGGACCGGCTCGGTGACGCGCTCGGCCTGGGCTGAGATCGCCGGGCGTCCGGGTGCCCGTACTCTCTGATGACCGTGACCGACGACCAGCTTGAGGTGGGTGTGGGCCCCTGGCCGGGGGACCTGCCCGAGGACCCGCGCTACGACCCGCAGCTGCTGGCCGAGGGCGACCGACGCAATGTCGTCGACCGCTACCGCTACTGGCGGCACGAGGCGATCGTCGCCGACCTGGACCGGCATCGGCACGGCTTCCACGTCGCCATCGAGAACTGGCAGCACGACTTCAACATCGGCACGGTGGTCCGCAACGCCAACGCGTTCAACGCCGCCGAGGTGCACATCGTCGGTCGGCGTCGGTGGAACCGACGCGGCGCGATGGTGACCGACCGCTACCAGCACGTCCGGCACCACGAGACGATCGAGGAGTTCGTCGACTGGGCGGCCGGGCGGCGGCTGCCCGTGCTCGGCATCGACAACCTGCCGGGCTCCCGGCCGATCGAGACCGCCGTCCTGCCGCGCGAGTGCGTGCTGCTGTTCGGTCAGGAGGGGCCGGGCCTGTCCGCCCCCGCTCGTGCGGCCTGCACCCGCCTCCACTCCATCGCCCAGTACGGCTCCACCAGGTCCATCAACGCGGGTGTGGCCAGCGGCATCGCCATGCACGCGTGGATTCGTACGCACGCCGGTCCACCCCCGGACTGACCGTCGCCCCCGGCGCGATCGGCGTTCCGGCTCGACGTGCCGGCGATGCCGGGTGACGGTGGGGATGTGAGTGTCGCGGTGACCGACTCCACTGTGGTTGGTGAATTCTTCGACGGATCGAAGCGCGTACGCCGGCGAGGCTCGGGGAATGTGGCTACATGCGATAGCCTGGCCGGCGAGTGCGGGTCACCTCCTCGCGGAAGACGTCGTCTTGCACGACCTGACCGAGTGGACTCCGCCCGAACTCGTGTACGGCGCACCGTCCCCGTACCTGTCCGGGAGAGCTTGACTTCTCTTCCGGGTTGACGGAGAACGGACGCAGATATTCACTGTACGACACCACACTGATACTCTGGGTGCCGCTGCGGTAATGGGACCCGGCGCCGCGCGAGAGGATGGCCCGCCATGGTCAAGAAGGTCCTCACCTGGGCCGGAATCGCATTCTTGATCTTCTTCGTCGCCTATCGGCCAAACTCTGCGGCCGATGTGTTCAAGTCGTTGGGCGGCGGGATCATGGACATTGCCCAGGGATTCGGCGACTTCTTCACAAGCCTCGTCGCCTAGCCGTCGATGGGAAGCCCCTCCGGTCCACCCTTCGACCCGGACGACCCCGACCGGGAGCGTCGCGAGCGCGACACCGAGCCGATCCCGCGAATCGGGCCCGATGACGGCCCGGGCTACGGAGCCGGCGCCGGCCTGTCCGACGGGCCATCCCTTTCGGACGATGTCGGCTACGGCGACGGGCCCGGCTATGCCGGCGAAGGGCGGTCCGGGCGAGCCTGGCTCCGTGATCCCGACGCGGCCAACCAGCCGCCCCAGATCTCCGAGGAAGAGCTGGCGGGGCTGCGCGCCGACGCCATGGGGTCGACACCCCGACGGGTTCTTCCGTTGGAGGACGAGCCCAGCTCGCTGGTCGCCCGCTACCTCTTCCCCACCGAGCGCTACCGGGGCGAGTGGAAGCGGCACTGGATCCACCTCACCAACCCGCTCCTGATCGGCGTCGCGGCGACCTTCGTGCTCGGCTACCTGTCGGGCTTCCTCGCCGGCAACAACGTCGGCGCGCTGACGACCATCGCAGTGCTGCTCTGGTTCGCCGTCATGGGCTGGGTGGCGTGGAAGGTCGCGGACTGGTGGTATGACCGGTTCATCCTGACCAACAAGCGGGTCATGGTGGTCAACGGCATCGTCACCCGCAAGGTCGCCATGATGCCGCTGGTCCGGGTCACCGACATGAAGTACGAGCAGACCCCGACGGGCCGGGCCCTCAACTACGGCACCTTCGTGCTGGAGTCCGCCGGCCAGGAGCAGGCGCTGCGGGAGATCAAGAATCTGCCCAACCCCAACGAACTCTATCTACGCGTCGTCGAAGAGATGTACGAGCCGCAGGCCGTCGAGGCGCGGTTGGGCAAGGAGGCCGACGAGGCCAAGGCCGACGACGGGGCGTGAAAGTTTTCGTCCGAACATCGGAGCAAGTGCGCACCTTTCGTCATGGACCAGACCGCCTCTGACGTGGCACTCTGCCAGGACGGTTTGGGTGCGGAGGTGTGTGGTGGCGAGCAGGGACCCGTTGGAGGAGGAGTTTCGCGAGTTCGTCGCGGCTCGCTCCGCCGCCCTGCTCCGCACCGCCTATCTCCTTGCCGGGGACTGGGCGACGGCCGAGGACCTGCTCCAGACGGCGCTGACGAAGACCTACCTCGCCTGGAAGCGGCTCGGCGGGATCGAGGCGGTCGAGCCGTACGCCCGGCGTGTGATGGTCAACACCTCGACGAGCTGGTGGCGGCGGCGCTGGCACGGCGAGCGCCCCACCGAAGTGCTGCCCGAACGCCCCGGCGTCGACGAGATCGAGCGGCAGCTCGACCGTGACCTGCTCTGGCGGCACCTCAAGGAGCTGCCCAGCCGGCAGCGGGCGGTGCTCGTCCTGCGCTACTACGAGGACATGTCGGAAGCACAGACAGCCGCACTGTTGGACATTTCCCCCGGAACGGTGAAGAGCCAGGCATCCCGTGCGCTGGCCACGCTGCGTCGACGCATGGGCACCGACACCCCCGATCTCGCCCCAGCGCCCCGGTCTGTCGGGAACGCCGCCAGCACCCGGCCCGGGCGGGACGCTGCTGTTCTCCGGCCCCGCCCGGGTGTCGATGCAGCCCGGTCCGGCCGAGGGCCCGGTGGTGCCCGGTCCGGCGCGGCCGGAGGTGTGTCGGGGTCCCTTTCCGCGGCGGTGCCGCGTCCCAGCACAGGTCGGGCCGAGCCCACGTCCGTCGCACCCCGCCCGCCCCGTCCGATCGCCCCGGCGGTCGAGCTGCCCACCGCTTCGGCGGCCGTGCCTGTCGGCACCGGCGCCGGAGATCAGCAGTGAGCGCATTTCCGCGGCGACCCGACAACCTGACGGGCGGTCCGCAGCGTCTCAACCAGGTGCGACGTGACCAGCTCGAAGGTGCGGTGCGGGAGACCCTCTCGCACCAGGTCGCCGTCACCCGTCCACTGACCGCCGACCCGGCGGGTCAGGCCATCCGCCGCGCCAACCGGATCCGTCGGCGGCGTGCCGGAGCCGGCGTCGCGCTCGGGGTGGTCACCACCGTGCTGATCGGCGCCGGCATGTCACACCTCGCCGACAACTCCGGCGGCGAGGGGCCGCCCATCGTCGTGATCGGCGACCCGGATCTGTCGGCTCGACCGCTCCCCTCGGTCAGCATCGCCCCGCCCCCACCGTCGCAGGGAGCGCCCGCCGACCTGATCCTCGCCGGCACCCTGATCGACGCCGACGGCAAACGGCTGCCGCTGCCCGGCGTCGGCTCCGCCGAACGCGCCCACCGGTTGCCCAATGGTGGCGGTCTCCTGGTGGTCGGTGCGCCCACCACGGCCGGGCGTTCCCTCTGGGTCGCCCAGGACGACGGCCTGGTGCAGGTGCTGCTGGCCGGCGCCGCCCAGATCGTCCTCGCGCCGGACGCGACCCAGGTCGCCTGGCGGGATGGCGGTGACCTGTTCGTGGCGGGAGTCGTCGGCACCCAGCTCATCGGCACGGTGCGCATCGCGGTCCCGGAGGACGCGCAGCCCGTCCGGTTCGTCGGCAACAACGTGCTGGTCCGGCTCGACCCGACCCGACCGGGTCACGCCATGTGGCGGCCCGGCGCGGAGAAGCTGACGGCGGTGCCCGAGCAGGACACCCTGGACGTGTACGGCGCGCTGCCCGACGGGCGGCTGGTGGGCCAGGTGGCAGGGAACTCCTCGGACGGAACCTGCCTGGCGTTGCTCGATCCGAAGCGGGCTCGGAAAGCGGTACGCGCCTGCGGCGCCCAGTTGAGCCCGGACGGCGCGGGCGGGATGTCCGACGACGGACGGTGGCTGCTGGTCAACGGAAAGGTCGGGATGGCCGACCGGTCTTTCCTGGTCGACCTGCAGCAGCTCGGGACGACGCTGAACGCCGTACCGGCCGGCCCGGCGCTGAGTGGCGGCATCGCCTGGACGAGTGGTTCGGACGCCTCCTACGTCGACAGCTCCGGTCGGCTGGTCCGGGTCGACGTCGAGCGGGTACGTGCCGGCGAACAGGCCGAGCCGGTGCCCGTGGCCGGCCTCCAGCCCGGTGACCGTCCGGTCCTGGTCAGCGGCTCCTGACCCGTCGCGGGCCCGCTTCCCCGGGCCGACCGGTCCGCCGGACGGTTCGGGACCTCTTCGCCCTACGCGAGTCATCTTCGGGTCCGCTCGGTAGCGTCGGGACGTGACCTCGCGTACCGGCTCCGCGCCCCGGATCGACCTGCACACCCACTCGACCGCCAGCGACGGCACGCTGACCCCGGCCGAACTGGTCCGCGCCGGCGCCGAGGCGGGCCTGGACGTGCTCGCCATCACCGACCACGACACCACCGCGGGCTGGGCGCCGGCCGTACGGGCGCTGCCGCCCGGACTGCTCCTGGTCCGGGGCGCCGAACTGTCCTGCCGCTGGGCGGGCACGCAGCCGGCGACGCCGCTGCACCTGCTGGCGTACCTGTTCGACCCGGAACATCCGGAGCTGGTCGCCGAGCTGGCCCGGGTGCGGGCCGCCCGAGAGGAGCGCGGCGAGCGCATCGTGGACCTGCTGCGCGCCGACGGCATCGACGTGAGCTGGCCGGACATCCTGACCGGCGCGGCTGGCGGGACGGTGGGTCGCCCGCACATCGCGCAGGCGCTGATCCGCGCCGGCCTGGTCGCCGACACCCGTGCGGCGTTCGGCCCGGACTGGCTCGGTGAGCGGTACCGGCTGCCGAAGGAGGACATCGACGTCTTCCGCGCGGTCCGGCTGGTCCGGGCGGCCGGAGGCGTACCGGTCTTCGCCCATCCCCGTGCCACCCGACGCGGCCGGGTCGTCCCCGACGAGTTGATCGCCGAGTTGGCCGCCGCCGGGCTGGCCGGGCTGGAAGCCGACCACGAGGACCACAGCCCGGCCGAGCGTGCGCACGTACGCTCGCTCGCCGCGGAGCTGGACCTGCTGGTCACCGGCTCCTCCGACTTCCACGGCACCCACAAGACCGTCCAGCTCGGCGCGTTCACCACCGGCGTCGAGGCGTACGAGCGGATCGTCGCCGCCGGCGTGACCGAGGTCGCTTCGGCCTGATCCGCGTATTTCGCCCACCACGGCGCGGCTAGGTTGCTCACGTGGATCTGAAGCTGTTCGGCGAGGTCTTCGTGACCCTGCTGGTGATCACCGACCCGCCGGGCATGATGCCGATCTTCCTGGCACTGACCGGGCCGCTGCCCGCGCGCGACCGCAACCGGGCAGCCTGGCAGGCCGTCGCGCTGGCCCTCGGCGTCATCGTGATCTTCGCGGTGGCCGGGCAGACCCTGCTCGACTACCTGCACGTGGACCTGCCCGCCCTGCAGGCCGCCGGTGGGTTGCTGCTCGTACTTGTCGCACTGGAACTGCTGACCGGCAAGGCCGACGACCCCAGCCAGCAGGTCACCTCGAACATCGCCCTGGTGCCGCTGGGCACCCCGTTGCTGGCCGGACCGGGCGCCATCGTGGCGACGATGCTCTTCGTCCAGCAGGCCGACGGGTTCGGCGACTTCACCGCCATCGCCGCCGCGATCCTCGCCGTCATGGTCGCGGTGTGGATCGTGCTGCGTTTCTCCGGCGGCATCGTCAAGATCCTGCGCCCCGGCGGGATCGAGGTGCTGACCCGGATCGCCGGCCTGCTCCTGGCCGCGATCGCCGTCCAGCTCATCGCCGACGCGGTGGCCGCCTTCGTCACGCACTACGTGAACATGACCTGACCGGCACACGCCGAATGTCGCAGGCGGATGGCAGGATCGCAGGCGTGCGACGAGCCTCTTCAGCCGGACGACCCGCCGCGGGCGGTCGGACCCCTCAGCAGCGTCCCGGTGGCGCCGAGCAGCTCGGCTTCGAGGGGATGCCGGAACGACTGTTCGTCTGCACCCCGAGCAAGCTCGGCGCGTACGCGGACTGCCCCCGCCGCTACCGCTACTCCTACGTCGACCGGCCCGCGCCGCCGAAGGGGCCGCCCTGGGCGCACAACTCGCTCGGCGCGAGCGTGCACACCGCCCTGAAGAACTGGTATGCGTTGCCCGTCGACCGACGCCGCCCCGAGGCGCTGGCCACCCTGCTCAAGGGCACCTGGGTCCGGGAGGGCTACCGCGACGACGAGCAGGAGCGTGCCGCCTACCGGCGTGCGCTGAGCTGGCTCGAGGCGTACGTCGAGACGTTGGAACCGGAGGCCGACCCGCTCGGCGTCGAGCGGGTGGTGGCGGTCAAGACCGCCGTACTGGCCTTCAACGGCCGCGCTGACCGCATCGACTCCCGCCCCGGGCCGGAGGGTCCGGAGGTGGTCATCGTCGACTACAAGACGGGCCGCACCGGGCTGGACGCCGACGACGCCCGCGGCTCGCAGGCCCTGGCCCTCTACGCGTACGCGGCCGAGCGGGTGTTCCGCCGGCCGTGTCGTCGGGTCGAGTTGCACCACCTGCCGACCGGTACGGTCGCCGGGCACGACCACACCGTCGAGTCGCTGGCCCGCCAGTTGGCCCGCGCCGAGGACACGGCTCGCGACATCATGGCCGCCGAGCGGGCCGTCGCCGACGGCGGTGATCCCGACGAGGCGTTCCCCGTGGCGCCCGGGCCGCGCTGCGGCTGGTGCGACTATCGCCGGCACTGCCCCACCGGGGCGCAGACGCCGGGCAAGGAGCCGTGGGCGGCCGTGGAGAGGTCCGCCGAGGGCTGATTCGTGCCGTCGGCCGGTGCCCGAAGCAGGAGCGCCGGTGCCGGAACGCCGCCGGTCGGTCAGCCGGCCAGCGCGGTCGCGGCGCGGCGCGCGGCCCGCTCCTTGGCAGCCTGCACGAGCGGCCCCTCCAGGTAGCGGCGTGGCACCGCGCCGAGTGCCAGGCGCAGCGCGCGTACGGTGAGGTCGGCCGACAACTCGGTGGTGGGCAGCCCCAACCCGCCGTACATCCGCCGTGCCCACGGGGGCAGCAGCGCGAACGCGGTGCCGGCGATCCCGAGGTACGCCCAGCGCGGCGGGCCCAGGTTGAGGCCCAGCCGGGCCGGCAGGCCGAGCTTCCACGGCAGCGGCGGGGCGGTGAGGAAGATCGCCGTCTCGGCGGCTTCGCGGGTCATCCGCAGCTCGGGCCGGACGACACGGTAGTACTCCCGCACCTCGGCGGCGGTGCCCGGCACCGTGGCCGGATCCAGCCCGGCGAGGGCGGCCGACCGACGCTGCTCGGTGTAGTAGCCGTCGACCTCGTCATCGGTGAGCGGCAGACCCGCCCGACGGGCGGTGCTGAGGAACGATTCGACCTCGGTGACGTGCACCCAGCGCAGCAGTGCGGGGTCGTCGATCCGGAATTCCTCGCCGGTGGCCTGGTCGACGGCCCGCAGCCGGGCGTGCAGCCGACGCAGCCGCGCTCCGGCCTGCTCCGCGTCGAGGGTGGTGCCGTAGACGGTGGTCGCCACGTAGGTGGCGGTGCGGACCAGTCGTCCCCACGCGTCGGTGCGGTAGTTGCTGTTCTGCGCGACGCCGGCCATGGCGCGGGGGTGCAACGCCTGGAGATAGAGCGAGCGCAGGCCGGCGACGATCAGGATCGGCTCCTCGTGCACCTTCCACGTGACCGAACCTGGACCGAAGAGGCCGAGGTCATCGGAGTCCACCGACCAAGCGTGCCACGGCCACCGCGTTGGTGCCGGCCGGCGCGGACGGACGACCGCCCGGTCGATCTCGTCGCAGCGGCGCTGAACCTGAGCACCACCGCCCGCGTGTCTCTAGGGCGAGAGCCAGGGACGACCGGTGGCCGTACGTACGCTGTCGATCCCGTGACCGTGATCCGCCTGGAGGTGTCGATGTTCGAGGAGATCCTGGGTCTACCGGTACACGTCTTCGTCGTGCACGCGATGGTCGTCTTCGTCCCACTGCTGGCGGGGCTGGCCATCGCGTACGCGGGGCTGCCGCGCTGGCGGCACCGACTGGACTGGGCGCTGGGGATCCTCGCCGTGGTGACGCCGGTGACCGCCTTCGTGGCCGTCGAGTCTGGGGAGGCGTTCACCGATGCCCTGGTCGCCCGCGGCTACCAGGGGCAGATCCTCGACCAGATCTTCGAGCACTCGCGTTACGGCGACATCCTGTTCCGGATCGTGGTGCCCCTGGGGATCGTGGCCATCGCGCTTCTCGTGGTGACCAGCGGACACCGGCGGGTGCCACGGCTGCCGGCACTGGTGACGCCGATCCTCGCGGTGGCGCTCGTCGTGCTGTCCGTCGCCGCCCTGGTCTACGTCCTTCTGACCGGGCACTCGGGTGCCGAGGCGGTCTGGGGCACCACCCTCTGAGCGGTGCGGGATCGACAACGCGGATCGGGGTCAGAAGATGAGCCGCGAGCACAGCAGGCAGACGAGAGCCACCAGCACCACGCCGGCGGCGGCCCCGAAGCCGTAGGTGACCCGCTGCGAGCGCTGTTCGGCCGCGTCCAGGGCGGCCGTGTCCTGCGGCGGCAACCGTCGCGGCGGCGCCGGCTCCAGGTGGACGGGGGGACGCCACCCGGCCGGGGGCGGCACGCTCGGTGGTGGTCCGGTGTACCCGCTGGTGGGTGGTGTGGCGGGTGGGGGTTGATTCGCCGCCGGGCCGTCGCCGCTCTCGGGTCGGCGCCAGTGGTCGTCCGGGCTGCTGCCGGCGCTGGGGGTCGTCACGCCGTCCGACGCTACCAACGGAGCCGGCGGTCGGGTCGCTTCTGACCGGTGTGCCCATCCGTCGGCGAGCGTCCCGGGCGGGTGTGGCCTGCGCTAGTCTTGCCGCTCGTGAGCATCGAGGACCCCGGCGTGGCGAGCGTACGCGGCGATGACGACCGCACCGTCGACCTGAGCGACGACTTCGTGGTGCTGCCCGAGCAGACCTCGGACGACACGGACCACGGCTGGGGCGAGCGCAGCGACGGCAATGACGACTGGCTCCTCGCCCAACGCCCCCCGCACTGGGACTGAGCTCGGGCGGGGACCGCACGCGACGACCGGCGGCGGATCGCCGACAGGACGGCATCCGTTCGAACGGACACCGCCATGTCGTCGACCCGGTGTCGATCATGCGGCACGCCGCCGGACCTCCGGAGGCGTGCGCCGGAGGGTCAGGAGGTCGAGCTGGCCGTCTGCGCCTTGCCGCCGCTCGATCCGCCGGACGACGACGAGGACGACCCCGACGGCGAGGAGCCGGACGACGAGGACGACCCGGAGGACGACGACCCGGAATCCCCGCCCGAGGACGAGGTCGAGGTCGAGTCGGACTTGGCAGGCTTGCTCGCGGTGCCGCCGGCCGACGTCTCCGAGCCGGACGCGCGGGAGTCGGTGCGGTAGAAGCCCGAGCCCTTGAAGACGATGCCGACGGAGTTGAAGACCTTGCGCAGCCGCCCCTGACACGCCGGGCACTCGGTCAGCGGCTCGTCAGAGAAGGACTGCACCGCCTCGAGCTGGTGACCGCACGCGGTGCAGGCGTACTGGTACGTAGGCACGTTCTCCTCCGGTGTCTGGGCTCGGCCAGTTGGCACTCGACGTATTCGAGTGCCAATGGTGCGTCATTCGGACCGGGTTCGTCCAGCGGACGTGTGGGGCGCGACACTCTGCGCCGTACCCGGGCCGGCGTCAAGCGTACGCATCCCGCCGGAGGGGATGACGACCGCGCGGACCGGACGATCGTGCGGCTCTGCCGGCAGCGCCTCGACCAGCTCGCCGTCGTGCAGGGGCACCACCGTCAGGCTCGCCGCCGGTACCCGTGCCAGCGCCCGGTCGTACGAGCCGCCGCCGCGGCCCAGCCGCCGGCCGCGGTGATCGACGGCTAGTGCCGGCACGACCACCAGCTCGGCGTCGGAGACCGCGTGCACACCCAGGCGCGGGCCGATCGGCTCCCGGATGCCCCGGCCGGCCGCGGCCAGTGCGTCCGGACCGGTGTACGCCGCCCAGTCCAGATCCAGATCGGCGCGAAGTACCGGAAGGAGCAACTCGGCGTCGGCCGGTAACGCCCCCCGTAACACCTCGGCGAGGTCGGCGCCGCCCGGCTCGGTGCCGACCGGCACGTACGCCGTCATCCGGCGCGGGCGCAGCCGGCGGACCAGGGCGACCAGCTCGGCCTGGACGCGTACGGCCGATTCGGCCCGCGTCGCGCCGTCCATGGCCCGACGGCCGGCGAGCAGCCGCACGCGGGCGTCCCGCTTGGTCACACGGGTCACTTCCGCTTCATCAGAAAAATCTGGCACGCAACACTCCTGACGCAACGCCACTCCCACGGTTGCTCTGTGTCAGCATCGCAAGCAACGGAGGCGGAACTTCCGGGGGGACCGAGTGACGCTACGCGGGCGGTTGACGGCAGCCTTCCTCGTGGTGGTGCTCGGCCCGGTCCTGCTCGGCGCGTTCTTCGTCGCCTCCACCGTCACGGCCGTCGACCGCACCCGGTCCACCGAACGGCTCGCCGTTGCCGCGTCCACGGTGCGGACCTCGGTCGACGCGCTCTGCCAGCAGTTGCGCGCCGCCGCCGACGCGGTCGCCCTCACCGGTGATCCGGCCGTCGTCGCCGGCCAGCTCGTCGGCCGAGGGTTGGCCGCGGCCGTGCTGATAAGCGACGTCAGCGGGCGGGTCACGTACGCGTCGCCCGGCGCGCCGACGACACCCTGGCGGGACTGCTCGGAGTCGACCGCCGCGACGTCCGGCCCGGTCCGCGCGCTGTCGGCCCGGGTGGACCGCCGGGACCCGGCCGGCACCCTGCTGGGCAGCGTGGCCGCCGCGCAACTTGTCGACCCGGCCTTCGTGGCCCGGCTGGCGGCGATGAGCGGAGTCGCGGTCACGCTGCTCGACGGCGGCGCGAGCGCCGCCCGGTTCACCCACACCACCGAGTCCCGCGAGGTACGCGACGCGGTGCTGTCCGCCGCCGGCCACACCACCGGGGAGCGGGTCACCGAGACCACCAAGGGCCGGTACGTGCGGCGGATCGGGCCGTCCGCGGGTCAGCCGCTGCCGCTGGTGCTGTCGGTGCCGAGCACCAGGCCGCCGGGGCTGCACGTGACGCTGGCCGGCGTGGTCGTGCTCGCCGGGCTGCTCGCCGTGTTGACCGCGTGGCGTCTCGCCCGGGTGACCACCCGACCCCTGGTGGAGCTGGCCGGTGCGGTCGACCGGGTGGCGCACGGCGACCTGACCGCCCGCGTGCCGGTGCGCAGCCGCGACGAGCTGGGCCGGCTGGCGGCGGCGTTCAACCGGATGACCCGCGAGACCGGGTCGTACGTCGCGGCGTTGACCAGCAGCCGTGACCAGCTACGCGGGCACCTCGCGGTGCTCGGTGACACCCTGGCCAGCACCCACGACCTGCAACGCATCCTGCGGGTGATCCTGCACAGCGCCATCGCGGCCACCGGCGCGCGGGCCGGCGCGGTGCTGCTGGTGGAGACCGGCGGGGTGCTCGTCGCACAGTGCAGCGAGGGCCTGGACGGGCGGTGGCCGACACCGGACCCGGACGGCCCGCCGACCCTGCGGGTGCCGGTGGGCGTCGGCGTGGTCGGCGCGGTGGCCGCGACCGGCGAGCCGCAGCGGGGGCGGGTGGAACCGACCGACGCCCCGACCGGCGAGCCGAGCTGCCGCACCTACGTGGCGGTCCCCTTCGCCGCCCCGGGCGGCACGACGACCATGCCGGGTGGTGGGCCCACCATCACGGGCGACGAGAGGACGGTGGACGAGGCCGGGGCCCCGGCGGTGGCGCTCGGTGTACTGGCGCTCTACGACCGGGTGGGCGCGGACGAGTTCGACGACGACGACCTGGTCACCCTGCGGACCTTCGCCGGGCACGCGGCCGTCGCGGTGGAGAACGTGCGGGTGCACGAGGAGGCGCAGCGGCTCTCCCTGACCGACCCGCTCACCGGGCTGTGGAACTACCGCTACCTGCGCGAGTCGATCCGGCGGGAGGTCGAGCGGGCGAGCCGGTTCGGCCGGATGCTCAGCGTCCTCGCCCTCGACCTGGACCGCTTCAAGGACGTCAACGACACGTACGGGCACGCGGCGGGGGACACCGTGCTGGCGGAGTTCGCCCGGCGGGTACGCGGAGAGATCCGGGAGGTGGACCTGGCGTTCCGGCAGGGCGGTGAGGAGTTCGTGCTGCTCCTGCCGGAGACCGACGCCCGGGGCGCGGCGATCGTCGCGGAGCGGCTGGGAGCGGCGGTACGCGAGACACCGATCGCCGTCGAGGCGTACGCGGGGCCGATCGTGGTCACCGTGTCGGTGGGCATCGCCGTCTATCCCGACCACGGCAGCACAGGGCGGGAGGTGCTGGAGGCCGCCGACGACGCCCTCTACGTGGCCAAGGCCGCCGGGCGTGACACCTACCAGGTCGCCGAGGCGCGCCCCGACGTGCCGACGCGGGAGATACCGGTGCCGGCCGGCGCGGTCAGCCCACCCGACGGACTGCCGAGGGCGGGTCGACAGGTGCAGGTCCCGCGGGAGCCGGGCGGCCACGCCCGGTCGGAGTCGGCTGTGGGCGTACCGGAAACGAACCGTTCGGGGCCCGCGCACGCCCGGCCGGATCCCGACGACGGCCCGGCGGACGCGGCGCGGGCCGGCCCCGACGCGGCCCGACCGGGGCCGGGTGGCGGCGCGTCTTCTGGGCCACACCCGCCGCGGCAGAGCCGTGGCCGATAGTCTCGCGGCATGTCGGAGCACTCAGCGAACCCCTCAGCGACGGTCGCCGCAACCGGCCGTCCCCTGGCGGTCAAGGCCGTCATCCCGGCCGCCGGACTGGCTACCCGCTTCCTGCCGGCCACCAAGGCGGTTCCCAAGGAGCTGCTGCCGGTCGTCGACCGGCCGGTGTTGCAGTACATCGTCGAGGAGGCCACCCAGGCCGGCATCGGCGACGTGTTGCTGATCACCGGTCGGGGTAAGACGTCGATGGTGGACCACTTCGATCGACGCCCCGACCTGGAGACCAGGCTGGAGGAGAAGGGCGACGCCGAGCGGCTGGCGGCCGTGCGCCGGCCCAGTGAGCTGGCGGAGATCTACACCGTCCGGCAGCCGGAGCAGCTCGGGCTCGGGCACGCGATCGGGTACGCCGAGTCCCACGTCGGCGACCAGAGCTTCGCGGTGCTGCTCGGCGACGAGTTCGTGAAGCCGTCCGAGCCGCTGCTGCCGGCCATGCTGGAGTTGCAGGCCCGCACCGGTGGCGTCGTGCTCGCGTTCTTCGAGGTCGACCCGGCCGACACCAAGCGGTACGGCATCGCCTCGGTCGAGCCCGCCGAGGCCGACCTGACCGACATCGGCGAGGTCGTCAAGGTGACCGGCATGGTGGAGAAGCCACAGCCGGAGGACGCGCCGAGCAACCTCGCCGTGCTGGGTCGGTACGTGCTGCCGGGCACCATCTTCGACGCGATCCGGCGGACCAAGCCGGGCAGTGGTGGCGAGATCCAGTTGACCGACGCCATGGAGTTGCTCCGCACCGAGGGCACCCCGGTGCACGCGATCGTCTACCGGGGCACCCGCTACGACACCGGCATGCCGCTGGGTTACCTCCAGACGGTCGTGCAGATCGCCGCCGAGCGCGAGGACCTCGGCAGCGAGTTCCGCTCCTGGCTGGCCGAGTTCGTCAAGGCCGACGCGGCAGGCGGATCTGGTACATGACAGCGACGGCCGACGCCGAGGCGGCCGCGAACGAGTTGACGCCGCTCGCCGACTACCTGGGCAGCGTGCTGCGCAGGTTGCGAGCGCTGCCGCCACTCGACCTCGACCTCACCCAGGCGCACGGCAACGTCCTCGCCGAGGACGTCGTCGCGCCGCACGCCTTCCCGGCCTTCGACCAGGCGGCCGTGGACGGGTACGCGGCCCGCTGGGAGGACATTTCCGGAGGGGGCCGGGGCCCGAGCTACGTCCCGGCCCCCTCCGGCACGCCCGGCGGGCGGAGCATCCGGCTCAACGTGGTCGGCGACCTCGGCGCGGCGAGCTGGCGGCCGGTGCGGCTCACTCCGGGCTCGTGCTTCTCGGTGGCCGCCGGGGCGCCGCTGCCGGTCGCCGCGGACGTCGTGGTGCCGGTGGAATGGACGGACCAGGGCATGGCCGCCGTGGAGATCTTCCGCAGCCCCAAGCGAGGGTACGGCGTCCGCCGCGCCGGTGAGGAACTGCCCGCCGGCACCCTGCTCGCCCGTGCCGGCACCTACGTCTCCCCGGCCCTCGTCGCGGTGTTCGCCGCCACCGGCATCGGCCACGTCGTGGTGCGGCCCAGTCCACGGGTGGTCATCGTGGCCACCGGCGACGAGTTGGTCGACGTGGGCCGCGGCAGCCAGCCCGGTCAGGTGGTGGACGCCAACTCGCACGCGCTGACCGCCGCCGCGGCCGAGGTGGGCGCGCTCGCGTACCGGGTCGGCATCTGCGACGACGACCCGGAGGGGCTGCGCGGGCTGCTGGAGGACCAGACCCTGCGGGCCGATCTGATCATCACCACCGGTGGCACCGGCACCGGCCCCGGCGACATGGTCCGGCGGATCCTGTCCCGGCGGGAGGGTGGCCGGGCCGGACCGGTGACCTTCACCGACGTGGCGCTCTATCCCGGCACCGCCCTCGGGTTCGGCACCGTCGGTGCCGAAGAGGTGCCGGTGGTCTGCCTGCCGGGCGACCCGGGCGCCGCGCTTATCGGCTTCGAGGTGCTGGCCCGCCCCGCCATCCAACTGCTCGCCGGCGCCGAGCCGGTGTTCCGTCCCAGCGTCCGGGCGCATCTGCTGGAGACCGTGTCGTCCCCGGGTGGGCTGCGCGAGTTTCGGCCCGCGCACGTCGCCGAACGACGCGGCGGCGGTTACACCGTGCAGCCGCTGCGCGGGGGGCCCTTCACCCTCTCCGGCCTCGCCGAGGCGAACGGGCTCCTGGTGCTCGGCGAGCGGGTCACCACCGCAGCCGCCGGGTCCACCGTGGACGTCCTGCTGCTGGACCGCCGTCGGTGAACTCAGCTCGTCGGCGGGATCTCGTGGGTCCACTTGCGCGCGCACCGGTCCCGCGCGGGAGACTGTGCGGGTGAGTCTCTTCGGACCAGTCCGGGCGCCCGGATGGCCGGCGGTGCTCGTCGACGGCCCGGTGTTGTTGCGCCCCTACCGGCGCTCCGACGCGGCGGCGTGGTCGGAGGTGCGTCGGGCCAACCAGGCCTGGCTGGCCCCCTGGGAGTCGTCGCTGCCGGGCGGCTGGGACGAGCTGAACTCGCCTGCCACGTTCCGCTGGGTGCACCGTGACCAGCGGCGCTCGGCACGCGAGGGTGAGGGGATGCCGTTCGCTGTCTGCCTGCGGGAGGCCGACCGGGACCGTCTGGTCGGGCACCTCAACATCGGCAGTATCGTGCGCCGCGCCTTCTGCTCCGGTTATGTCGGCTACTGGGTCGACGCCCGGGTCGCCGGCCAGGGTGTCATCCCGACCGCGCTCGCGCTCGCGGTCGACCACGCTTTCGGCCCGGGTGGGCTGCACCGCGTCGAGGTCAACATCCGGCCGGAGAACCGTCCGTCGCGGCGGGTGGTGGAGAAGTTGGGCTTCCGCGATGAGTCGTACCACGTGCGCTACATGCACATCGACGGTGCGTGGCGTGACCACATCGGATACGCGATGACGAGCGAGGAAGTCGCCGCCGAGGGCGGTCTGCTGGCCCGTTGGCACCGGATCCGCGCCACCGCGCGCTAGAGGCTGTCCCACGGACGGGATCGGCGCGGCGTGGCGGCAACCCGGTCGGTGCACCGTAACCTCAAGTAACTGCAAGCTGCGGCAAGCGCTCACCGCCCGGACGATCCACGCAAACAGGCGTGATTGGTCAAAGATCCTGCGGTCGGGGAGCGGTTGCTCCGAATTCGGTGACGGGAGGGGTGAGGGTGCCGACCTCGGTGCTCCTCGCCGTCCTCGCCGCCGCCGGCCTGCTCGCCCTGGCTCCGGCGCTTGTTCGTCGGTACGACGCCACAGAGCGGCTGGTGGCGGAGCGGGCGCAGTCGACGGCGCGGGTGCTCCAACGCCGTCGGCGGCGTCGCACTGTGCCGGGACGGCAGCCCGTCCACCCTCCACGCTCGCTTGTCGTCACCCTGAGTGAGGACGCGACTACGGGGAAGTTGGCCGTGCCGGTCTCCGCGCCCCCGGCCGCCCGCCGATCCGGACGGCTGCGCGCCGTGCCGCCGGCGCCGAAGCGTCCCCGCCGCCGTCCACCGCGCCGGCAGCACGCCCCCGCCGTGTACCGGCGACGCCGCGTGCTCGCCGCGCTGCTGCTGCTCAACGTCGTCGAGTTGATCGGCGTGCTGTTCGTCAGCCCCGGCTTCTGGATCGGCTTCTCGGTCACGTTCATGCTGCTGGCCGTGTACGTCGTACACCTGCGTCGGCGGGCCCTCGCCGCCCGTCGCCGGCGTCGCGCCCGGGCCCGGGAGGCGGCATGGCTGGCCGCCCGGCAGGCCGAGGTCCGCCGCGAACAGGCCCGTCGCGCGGCGGCCCGCCGGGAGGCGCAGCGTCGTCTGGCGGCCCAACGCGAGGGGGTACGCCGAGCCGCCATGGGTCTCGACCGGCCCTCCGACCTGCCGGCGGCGGTCAACGGCGGCTCGGTCTCGTACCGCCGCTCGGGCGGACTGCGCGGTCGCCCCTACGAGGCCGGCCGCGGCGCCTGACCGCTGCCCGGGCCTGACCGGGCTTGCCGGGCCTGACCGGGCTTGCCGGGCCTGGCCGGGCTTGCGTCGGCCCCGACGGGGCCCCGTCGGGGGAGCTTGATCGAACCCAGATCACCGATATGGGGGTGTAACCGCACGATGATGCCCCCACGTCGGCGATGTCGAGTCGATCAAGGCCGTGCGAAGGCCGGCCGAGCTTGATCGACTCGGCTTCCCGGAAGGCGGGGTGTCCGGGCGTCCGGGATGGCCCGACTTCCTGGATGTCGAGTGGATCTCAGAGCTGGCCGGGCGGCGCACCGGCGGCGCACCGGCGGCGCACCGGCGGCGCACCGGGGGTGGATTCGCGGTGGAGGCGAACGACCTGTTAGCCTTGCTGCCGGCCCGCCCGGTGCAAGCCGGGTGGGACCGAAGCCGGTTAACCGGTGGGGGGCTGTGGCGCAGACTGGTAGCGCACCTCGTTCGCATCGAGGGGGTCAGGGGTTCAAATCCCCTCAGCTCCACCAAGAAACAGCAGGTCAAGGGCGGGTCTCCGGAAGACGGAGACCCGCCCTTGATCATTTGTCCGCTGCTTGTCCGCAGGACGGCGCCGTCGCGACCCGGTCCGTCTTGCTGGGGGGTGCGTCAGGCGCTGGTGCGCGCTGTGTCGGAGGAGACGCGGTCGTCAGATCGCGCCGTCACCAGCGCCACCTGTCAACGTCAGCGTGAACCGATCCGGCCGACCTGCGATAGCCTGACAACAATTCAACATTCGTTTCCTTGTGGAGCCAGCCGCCCAAATCCTGGGAACGGGCGGACGGATTGCCGACGCCTACCTGTTCACGCCGGTATGGAATACTATGTCGGTGATCGATCTGTCGCTCTACCAGGCATTCGTGTTGGCGGCCGTGATTCTGGTGATCGTGCCGGGACCTGACATGGCATTCATCATCACCATGGGTGTCAGCGGCGGCCCGCTGGCCGGATTCGCCGCCGCGCTGGGCGTGGCGGCCGGCCTCGCCGTGCACGCGGTGGCGGCCATCCTCGGCTTCGCCGCGATCTTCGCCGTGGCACCGTTCCTCTACGACGTGATCCGCTGGGCCGGCGCGGCCTATCTGGTCTACCTGGCCGTCAAGACGTACCTCGAACGCAACGAGACGGCCCTGGCCGCGCCGGCCGGCGAGGCGGGCGGCGTGAACCGCTGGGTGGCGTTCCGCAAAGCGGCAGTGGTCAACCTGCTCAACCCGAAGGTGATCCTGTTCAACGCCGCGTTCCTGCCCCAGTTCGTCAACCCGGAACTCGGCAACGTCGCCGGCCAGTTCCTCATCCTCGGCCTGACCCTGGTGGTCATCGACCTCCTGATCGACGGCGTGATCGGTCTCGCCGCCGGGCACGCGGGTCAGTTGCTGCGCCGCAGCCGGCGGATCATCAAGGCGCTCAACGTGGTCACCTCGGCGGTGTTCGTCGGCCTGGCCCTTCGGCTGATGCTGGTCCGGGACTGACCTACGGCACGGTGTGACGGCCTGGTCACGGGAACGCCGGTATGGTGTCCTGGTGACATTCTTCGTTGTCTCGCCACCACCCGCGAACCGGTAACGACACCTTTCCAACCCGGCTCCCTCTTTCCTGAGCCCGGGTGCGTTTGTGGTGCCCGGGTGGCGATGACTTCGGAGAACTGTGTGAATACTGATATGCGCCCGTCCGTCGGGCGTGGAATCTTCTACATCTGTGTCGCGGCTGTCGCCTGGGGGACCGGCGGCGCTGTGGCGGCCGTCCTCTACGACAACAGCGGCATGGGACCCGTGGCGGTTTCCTTCTGGCGGTTCGCCAGTGGAGTCCTGCTCCTCGCCGCCGCTCACCTGCTGCTCCGTCGCCGTACCGGCACCCTCGCCCGGCCGCGCTGGCAGCAGGTGGTGACGACAGGGGTGGGGTTGGCGGTCTACCAGACCGCCTACTTCGCCGCCGTCGACTACGCCGGGCTGGCCGTCGCGACGGTGGTGACCCTCGGATCCGGACCGGTCCTGATCGCCATCGGATCCCACCTCCTGATGGGTGAACGGCTCGGCCGGGCTGGGGCCGCCACCGTGGCGATGGCCCTGGTCGGGCTGCTTCTGCTGGTCGGCGGCGGGAGCGCCAGCACCGCCTCGGCACCGGCGCTGGGGCTCGCCTGCGCGCTGCTGTCCGCCGCCGGGTATGCCGGGGTCACACTGCTCAACCGCAAGTTGGGCCGGGACAGCGGCGGCAGCCCGCAGGTCATGGCACTGGGCGGGTTCACCGTCGGAATGGTGTTCCTGCTCCCGCTGGCCCTGCTCGAAGGGCTGCTGCCCACCTCGGGGGATGTCGGTCAGACGCTGGGTCTGGTCTTCTACCTGGGATTCGCGCCGACAGCGCTCGCGTACAGCTTGTTCTTCACCGGGCTGGCCACGGTCCGGGCGACGACGGCGTCGGTGATCGCGTTGATCGAGCCGGTCACCGCCGCCGTGATCGCCGTGCTCTGGTTCGACGAACGGCTCACCGTGGCCGCCACCGTCGGCTCGGTAGTGCTGCTCGGCGCCGTGGTCGCGCTGACGCTCGGCGAGCGACGGGCCAACGGGGCGCGGCCGGCGAACGCGACCGACGGCGACCGGCGGCCGTCGCCGGCCCGGACCGGCTGAGCCGGACGCGGGGTCCGCCCGGCTGGACATCCCACCGGGCGGACCCCGCGTCCGCGGTGCCGACCGGCGTCAGCCGGGTCCCACGTCCTTTGGCAGCACACCCTCGACGCCCTCGGCCAGCACCGTCGCCACCCGGTCCAGCGCCGCCGAGACGTACCCCGGATCCAGCGAATGGATCACCCGGAAGTGCCCCTCCCAGCCGAAGTGGGCGCCGGCCCCGACGAGCACCCCACCCCGCACCCGCAGCGCGGTCGCCAGCGCCAAACTGGTCACCGGCGCGCGGTACCGGACGAAACCGAGTGCGGTCGCGGTCGGCGGGACGATCGACACCAGCTCCTGGTGCGCCTCCACCCAGTCGACCAGCAGGGACCGGCCGGCGCGCATCAGCCGCCGGTTGCGGTCCAGCAGCCGGTCCCGGGTCGGGTCGGCGAGGGCCAACTCGGCGACCTGCATGGCGAGCATCCCGGTGCTGACCGTCAGGTACTCGTGCCGGCGCCACACCCGGGTGAGGAACTCCGCCGGCGCGACGATCCAGCCCACCCGCAGCCCCGGCAGGGCGAACGCCTTCGACAGGCTGCCAACACAGATCACCCGGTCGTACCCGCCCCACAGGGTCGGGGTGACCGTGTCGAGGTCGAGTTCGGTACCCCGGTGCACCTCGTCCACGACCAGCCAGGCGCCGTTGCGCGCGGCGACCGCGACCAGGGCCGCCCGTTCCGGCGCGGACAGCACCGAGCCGGTGGGGTTGTTCGGGTTGGTGACGACGATCGCCCTGGTGTCCGGCCGGACGAGGCTCTCCAGCGCGGCCAGGTCGATTCGCCACCCGCGTTCCTCGTCCAGCGCGCAGGTGTCGATCTTCGCGCCGGTGTTGCGGGCCAAACCCCACACCTGCCGGTACCCGGGTTCCATCAGCACCACGTGGTCGTCCGGCCCGACCAGCGCGTCCATGATCAGGGTGTTCGCCTCGGCCGCACCGACGGTGACCAGCACCTCCTCCGGCCGGCAGCCCTGCCAGTCGGCAATCAGCTCGCGTAGCGCCGGGGTACCACGCACGGACGGGTAGTGCTGGCGGCCGTCGAGCAACCGGTCGGCGTCCGCCCCGGTCACGAACTCCCGCAGCCGTACCGGCTGGCAACTGCTGTCCGCCAGCGTGTACTCGACCGAGGGCTCGTACCGGGACTGCCACTCGACAAGCGCGAACGGTTCGAAACTCATGGGGCCTCGATTCTCCTCGGTGGCCGCTCAGACGGCGCTTTCCGTCCTCCCGGGATCACGCTCGACCACGTCGCCGAGGGTCTCGTCGATCCGCCGGAGCAGCGACGGGTCGAGCCGTACCCCGACCGCCGCGACGTTCTCCCGGATCTGCTCCGGCCGGGACGCCCCGATCACCGCCGCCGCCACGTTCGGATTGTTCAACGTCCACGCGACCGCGAGCTGGGCCGTGGTCAGCCCGGCCTCGGCGGCCAGCGGACGCAGCGCCGCCACCCGCTCCAGCACCTCCGGCCGCAGGTACGGGCCGACCCAGTCGGCGCCGTTCGCGTCCAGCGCGCGGGAGCCCTCCGGCGCCGGCCCGTCGGACCGGTACTTGCCGCTGAGCACGCCCTGGGCCAGCGGTGAGAAGACGACCTGGCTCATGCCGGCCTTCTCGCAGGCCGGTACCACCTCGCCCTCGATCACCCGCCACAGCATGTTGTACTGCGGCTGGTTCGCGACGAACGCGGTCAGGCCCAGGTCCTCGGCCAGCCGCCGGGCGGTGACGATCTGCTCCGCGGTCCACTCGGACACCCCGAGGTAGAGCACCTTGCCCTGGCGGACCAGGTCGTCGAACGCGCGCAGCGTCTCGACGAGCGGGGTGGCGTGGTCGAACCGGTGCGCGTAGTAGACGTCCACGTAGTCGGTGCGCAGCCGGCGCAGCGAGGCGTGCAGCGACTCGACGATGTGCTTGCGGGACAGGCCCTGGTCGTTGGGGCCTGGACCGGTCGGGAAGTACACCTTGGTGCACAGCACCAGCGACTCCCGGCGTACCCCGGTCAGCGCCTCGCCGAGCACCGCCTCGGCCCGGGTGCCCGCGTACACGTCGGCCGTGTCGAAAGTGGTGATCCCCTCGCCGAGCGCCGCCGTCACGCAGGTCCGCGCGGTGTCGACGTCGATCTGCGAGCCGTGGGTCAGCCAGTTGCCGTACGCGATCTCGCTGACCCGAAGGCCGCTGCGACCGAGTGGGCGGAACTCCATGGACGGTCTCCTACTCTGTGGTCACGATGGTTCGACGTCTCCGGGTACGACGGGTTCGATCTGCACCCGGTTGTCGTGGAAGACGGCGCCGCCGCCCATGTCCGAGTCCCGCTCGTCCACCGTGGCGTTCACCCCGGCGCCGCCGCTGAGCTTGAGCCAGTGGCCCTTTGTCGTCGCGACCACCCCGGGCCGGACGTGGTCCGCGTCCACGCTCACCGTCGCGGTGAACGCGCCCCGGTCGTTGAAGATCCGCGCCTGGCCGCCGTCGACGAGCCCGCGCGGCCCGGCGTCGTCCGGGTGCAGGACGATCCGGGGCCCGCCGGCCCGGCGGACGAGTTCCGGCTTGTTGCCGAAGACCGTGTTGACGAAGAAGTGTCCGGCACCCGCGATCAGGGTCAGCGGGAAGCGTCGGGACAGGTCCGGGTCGTTCGGCTCCTTCGGCGGGACGTACCCGACCAGCGGGTCGAGCCCGTCCGCGGCGGCCCGCTCGGAGTGGAACTCCAGCCGGCCGGACGGGGTGGGAAAGCCGTCCGCGAAGGGCAGGAACGCCGGCTCGTAGTTCAGCCGTGCCCAGCCCTCGGTGCGCAGCCGTTCCATGCTGATCCCGGCCAGTGACGGATCGTCGGTGGCCAGCAGTTGCCCGGCCAACTCCTCATCGGAGTCGTACAGGCTGGGTTCGGTCAGCCCGAGGTGCCGGGCCAGCCGGCGGAACGTCTCGGTGGTGGACAGGCACTCACCGGGCGGCGGCACCGCCGGTTCGTTCCAGGTGATGTACATGTGCCCGTACCCGTCGAGCACGTCCAGGTGTTCGGTCTGCATGGTGGCCGGCAGCACGATGTCGGCGTAGTCGACGGTGTCGGTCGGGAAGTGGTCGAGGACCACCGTGAACAGGTCCGGCCGGGTCAGCGCCCGGCGGATCCGGTTCTGGTCGGGTGCGCTGGCGACCGGATTGGAGCCGTACACGACGAGCGCCCGAACCGGAGGGTCGTCCACGTCGAGCAGGGTTTCCGCGAGCCGGGTCATGGACAGGGCGCGGACCGGCCGGGTGAGCAGGTCGGGGCGGGCCAGCGCGTCCCGGTCGCCGCCGAAGTAGCCGTCGGTCGAGAACGCCAGCCCGCCGCCCGGGTACTGCCAGTCGCCGGTGACGCCGACCAGGCAGGCCAGCATCCGCAGCACCTCGCCGCCACCGGCGTGCCGCTGCACCCCGATGCCGGCCCGGATCGCGGTGGGTCGGGTGTGCGCCAGCCGCCGGCCCAGGGTGACGATCTGTTCCTCGGTGAGGCCGGTGGTCGCGGCGACCCGGTCCGGCGGGTACTCCAGGATCCGATCCCGGAACTCGGGCCAGCCGAGGGTGTACCGCTCCAGGTAGTCGCGGTCCTCGGCGCCCTCGGCGAGCACCACGTGCAGCAGGCCCAGGGCGAGGGCCGCGTCGGTGCCGGGCAGCGGGGCGATGTGCTCGTCGGCCTGCCGCGCGGTCCGGGTCCGTACCGGGTCGATGACCACCACGTGCGCGCCGGCGCGGCGGGCCTGGTCGACGAAGCGCCAGAGGTGGTGGCTGGTGGTGAGGGTGTTGGCACCCCAGAGCAGGATCAGCCGGGCGTGCGCCATCGACTCCGGATCGATGCCCCGGCTGGTGCCGGTGGCGTACGTGGTGCCGTGCAGCCCGGCGATCGAACAGATGGTCATCTCGTGCCGGGAGGCGCCGAGCACATGCCACAGCCGGGCACCGGCCCGGCCCTGCAAACCCTGGAGGAAGCCCAGGTTGCCGGTGCCCTGGTAAGGCCAGATGGCTTCACCACCGCTCTCCCGCACGATCCGGTTGAGCTGGTCGGCGATCTCGGTCAGCGCCTCGTCCCAGCCGATCCTGGTGAACCGACCGGAGCCCTTGGGGCCGGTCCGGCGCATCGGGTACAGCAGCCGGTCCGGGGAGGCGACGTGGTCGAGGTACTGATTGACTTTCACGCAGAGCGTGCCCCGCGTGTACGGATGGTCCGGGTTGCCGCGCAGCCGCACGGCCTTCCCGTCGGTCACGGTGACCTTCCAGCTACATCCGTCCGGACAGTCCAGCGGGCATCCCCCGACGACCTCACGCGTTTGCGTCATCCGATCCGCTCCGTTTCCCGTTCCTCGGCGGTGAGCCGGGCGATCAGGTCGCCCCTCAGCTCACCGGCGAACACCTCGCGGACCGGCCCGGTGAGGGTGACCGTGCCGTCGGCGTCGATGCCGACCTCGACCGTGCCGCCGGGCATGTGTACGACAACCTGGTCGTCGACCAGGCCGAGCGCGTGGGCCGCACCGGCGGCGGCGCAGGCGCCGCTGCCCGACGCGGTGGTGTAACCGGCTCCGCGCTCCCAGACCTCGATCTCGATTGTGGAACGGTCCACGACCCGCAGGAACTCCACGTTGGTCCGGCCGGGAAACTCCGGGTGGCCGGCGATCGGCTCGCCGAGCGCCCCGGCGACCGCCCGGTCCACCGCCGGCAGGGGCACCACCAGGTGCGGGTTGCCGTCGTCGAGGGCAACCACGGACAGGGTCCGGTCACCGACGACAAGCGGGCGGAGCAGCCGGGCGGCGGGGTCCGTCGCGCTCGGGTCGGCCACGCTGAAGGCCGGCGCGTCGGTGGCGATCCGGACCGTGCCGGTGCCCGGATCGCGGATCTCCACCCGGGACGTGCCGCCGCGGGTGCGGACGGTGACCTGGTTGCCGGCCGGCCCGCGGCCGAGTTGTGGTTCCCGGTCGAGCAGGTGACTGGCGAAGATCCGGATGCCGTTGCCGCTGCGGCCGCACGGGCTGCCGTCCGCGTTGAAGATCAGCAGGTCGACGGGTTCGCCCGGGACCACCTGGCCGACCGGGCCGACGAGCAGGCCGTCGGCGCCGACCCCGTACCGGCGGTCGCAGAGCAGTCGGGCGGTGTCGCCGGTCCGCGCGATGTCCAGCCGTCGGGGGTCGACGACCAGGTAGTCGTTGCCGAGCGCGTGGTACTTGACGAAGTCGCTCATCCTCGCTCCCGTCTGTCCGGCGGCGAGCCGGTGGTCCGCTTGCCCGCTGGCGGGTCCGTCCGAAGGGCCCGCCGCGTGGGTGATCCGCCCGCCCGGCGGGCCGCCGTGGCCCGGTGTTTCGACCGGACCACGGCGGACGGCCTCATCCGGCGGACGCGCTCACATCGCCGAGACGACCGGCTCGCCGTCGGCCAGCACGGCGGCGTCGTGCTCCTCGCCGTACCACTTCTCCCGCCAACGGGAGCAGGCGACGATCAGGATGTCCCGAAGGCCGGGCTGGCCGTTCTCGGGCTCGATGTCGGTGACGTCGTGCAGGATCGCCCGGTCGTCGAGCAGCAGGGCCTGGCCGGGCTTGAGGGTGCCGGTCCAGAACGGCTCGGTGGCGTCCGGCCGCCACAGCCGCGTCTCGCCGCCGACGACATTGTGCCGGCGCAGGATGGCGATCATGACGTACTCGTGGCCGTCCTGGTGGATGCCCTCCGGGGTGAGCTGGCCCGGCTTCTCCAGCGTGGCCCGGCTGCGGTTCTGGTGCACGTTGAGCTGCCAGTCCTCCGAGGGGTCCAGCGGGATCGACTCGATGCCGAACCTGGCCCACGGGATCAGGTCCGCCTCCAGCGGCTCGTACGGCCGCCGCATCCCGCCGCCGATCGAGTTGAACTTCTTGAACGCGGTGTACGCGCGGTGCGGCAGCTTCTCGAACTGCCACCCGTCGTCGCCCTTGTGCGACACGCGGTACTGGGAGAACCGCTTGTAGCGGGTCAGGTTGCCCATGTACGGGTCGGGCGGGCAGCGGTCGTAGCTGGCCAGGACCTCTTCGGTGACCGGCGGAAGCTCGACGAGCTTGAACCCTTCGTCGGTGATTGGCATGTCGTTCCCTTTCGCTTCGGGTACGGGTGTCGCCGCAGATGCTGGTGGCGGGGCGCGGCGGCGCCTCGATCACCAGGTCAGGCCGCGCGGGCCAGCCGCTCGTCGAGGTGCCGGGCGGACGAGTTCATCCGCCAGAGCGAACCGCGGGCGATCCCCCGGCGCATCTGCGGCGACTCGCTTGCCGGGACGACGATGTTGTGGAACCAGCCGGCGGCGTGCTTGGAATCGATCGTGATGTGCAGGCGGTGGTAGGTGATGCCGACCTCCGGCAGGCCGAGGCGCTCCCAGGCCCGGACGACGTTCTGGAACCGGTCCGGCACCAGCCACTCGGTCATGCCGAGGAAGCCGACCGCCTCCGGGTAGAACTGCCGGTACCGGCAGAGCAGCACCGCGAGGTTTCCGGCCAGCAGGTCGTCGGCGGTCATCGCGCTCTCCAACTCCTCGTCGGAGATGTCGAACACGTCGTAGATCTTGTTGAACAGGTGGGTGTGGACCTCGGCCGGGTTGCCGTTGCCCATCTCGTCCCAGAAGTTCTCCGCGATCTCCATCTTGGCCGCGCCGCTCGTGCCGACCTGCATCATGGCGAGCAGGTCGTCGAACCGTCCGTCTACCAGGGACTCCTGGATGACGTACGTGCGCAGGTCGGCGGAGCTGGCACGGTGGTTGATGAAGTCGACGTAGTACGGGTGCTTGAACACCGGGTGCTGCCGCGCGACCCCCTTCAACCAGGACAGGAACGGCTGACCCGGGCCGGGCATGGCGTCGTAGACAGCCGGTTCGATCCAGCTGTCCTCGGCCTCGATGGTGGCCTGCTCCAGCAGGCGGGTCACCTCGTGGATGATCACCGAGCCCTCGGCCGTCGCGCCGTCGGGCAGCGCGGTGATCAGGGCGTAGATCCGGGCGAGCAGCAGTTGCTGGTGGTACAGAGCGTCGGGCTCGTTGGCTGCGGCGCGGTCGTTGATCGTACGAACGGCCGACAGGATGCGTTCCCGGTCGTGCCGCAGGTCCTCGTCGACCTTGTCCGCGGGAACCGCGAACCACGAACTGATCTGTTCCACCACATCGGCTGCCGATGTCGGCCCGGCGGCGAACCGGAGCCGGTCACTGACGATGGGCACTGAACCTCCCCCTGGTGCTGGTATAGCCACGTGAACGGTGTGCGCGAGCTTGCGTGTGCGTGGGACGACGAGTCCCGCCGCGCTGCCGCGCCCGCATCCCGACCCGCCGCACGCAGGGATGCACCCTGGACCGACGCGCCAGGTCACCCCGCGCACCCAGGGTGGCGGCGGACCGGCGAGTGGTGAGGACGGCGCATCCGACAAGGCGGCACGGCGTACCGGCCACCGGGCGGTCCGGTGGCGTGGCCGCAGCTTCGGGATGATCTGGATCGGCAGTCGCAGAAAGTGATGATTCTGAGAGCGGACGGCCCCGTTGACGACACTCCCCGTGCATGCGTCGAGGAGTGGTCCCCCGATCACAAGGAGTCACCCTACTGAGGACATTGACCGCTGTCGAGGTGAGATTCAGGAAAATATTGCCGACAGTGCCGTCTGTGGGTCGTCTGAGGAGCGTGGAATTCGTGCTCATCGGGTGTTGTCGAGGCTGAATTACCGTCCCAGAATATGGTATGCGGAGTCCATTTTCGGGGTCGCGATGATCCGATCAGGTAGGCATCCGGTGCGACGGTCGACCCGCCGAATGGACCCCGCCACGCGCGTCGACGCCGGAATTTCACTGGGTGTTCGCCGCTGGGCAAACATCGGCAATGAATACGTTGTTTCAATTTTTACATCGATGTTTACATCCGCGGCGGGCCGGGTCACCGCGCCGGCCGGGCCTGCGACATGGGCCCCCGTGGCCATCAGTGATAAGCAGCGAAGCACAGCAAAGGCGGCTCCCGGGTCACCGGGAACCGCCTCTGCTGCATGCCGGGTCCTGCCGTCAGCTGACGGTGATGTCGCTGCACCACATGTAGGTCTGGTCCATGTGCGACGCCTTCCACAGCACGAACAGGATGTGGTTCCCGCTGCGCGAGGACGGGATCGAGACGTTGAACGAGATGTTCTGTGCGGGCGCGTAACGCCCGGTCGTCGCGATCAGGTCCAGGTTGCCCCAGCCGAGTTTCTGGGTGGCCGGGTTGAACCCCTGCTTCGAGACGTAGACCTGGAAGTAGTCAGCACCGTGGCTGGCCTGGTCGTACATCTGGACCGTCAGGTTGCGGCTGACAGCTGTCGACTTCCACGCTCCCGGCTGGTTGAGCGAGTCGTTCCGGGAGAGCGCGTTGCTGCACAGTTGCCCGTCCGGGGTGCGGGCCTGGAACTGGCCGGCGAGACCGTCGCGCAGCTGGCTCATCCAGTTCCACATGGTGTCGGGGTTGGCCTGGAACGCCCGATAACACATCGGGTCCTGCTGCTGCATGGCCGGGTTCGTGTGCTGGTTGCCCCAGGTCTTCCAGCACTGGTACGCGCGGGTCGCCGGGCCGATGACGGTGCCGTGTGCCTGGGCCGCGCCGATCGAGGGCAACGTACCGGCCACCATGGCGAACAGCAGGACGAGCGCCTGAAGTGACCGACGGGCAGTTGACCGGGGTCGTCCGCCGGATTGATCGGACTTGGGTGAACGCACGGTTCATCCTCCGTTCCTCGGGGTGATCGAAGTGGGAACGCTCCCAAACCCACTGTTACATCCATGTGTCTAAATATCAATGCTGATCTATCTAAAACGGGATATGAGGTGGTCAGGGTGGTCCCGTCGACCGGAGGGATCTGGTCAGAGGTCGGCTGCGGCGTCGTACCGGCGACGCTGGTCGGCCATCTCCGACTGGGTCAGCGCCTCCTTGAGCGCCAACTCCTCGTACTTGTCCGGAAACATCTCCCGTAGCCGGTCGACGAACATGACGTCGGCTGTCGCCTCGACCACCTGGATCCCCGGAGGGTTGGTGGACATGTCCATGATCAGCGGGCCGGCCAGCTTGACCGCCACGTCCCAGGGGCGCTTCTTCTCGGCGATTCCGCAGAGGTGGAAGCCGTAGACGGTCCGTACGTCGGCGAGTGCGGCGGCGTCGCTCGGCTCGTAGCCGTAGACGCGGACTCCGCAGATCACCGGCGGCTTGCTCTCGGTGGCCGCCTGCTGGGCACCGTGGCCGGCATGGTTGTGCTGCCCCGGGTCCGCCTGTTCGAGGGTGGTACGCATGCGGGCTGTGATCTGTGCTTGCAGATCCGCCGGCTCCGCCTCTCGGCCTGACCGCCTGACCAGGACGAACGTGCCCGCCGACACCGCCAGCAGGATCACCACCACCCACACCAGGCGGTGCCGGTACCACCTCTCGGCAGTCGCGGCACTCTCGACACTCTCCTGGGAACTCATGACTGCCTCTCACCTCGTCGCCGGTTCCGGCGTCCCGACAGGCCGAATCGGACGCCCCCGGCGGGCGGGACGTCGAGTGCGTCGGCCGTCGGGGTGCATGCCAGGGGATGCGTACGACGGGCGAGGACGCCCTACGCGTCGAGGTGCCCGTCGTCGTGGAGGTGGCCCGGTGCTGCGACAGGCGAGCGTCTGCCCAAGTGGCGCGCTGCCGGCACCGCGATGCTCCCGCAGTGGCCGTTCGCAGCGCGGTTGCCCCCGTGCTGCGGCGATACGAGCCATTCCACCACGTCTGAACCCACTGTGGCAACATCGACGTACATCATTGCAAAATCGGCACGTCGCCCTTTGTGGAGCGGCTACGAGAACCGTTCGGTCGTCACGACGATCAGGCCGTACCCGCGCAGCAGGTTCGTCAGGTCGGTCAGGGTCGCGCGTACCGCGTCGACCGCGCCGGTTCTCATCAGGATCGTCACGTCGAGGCACCAGGCGAGTGTGTGGCCGACCCGTCGCAGCTCCCAGGTGAACTGGTCACCGCCGCTCTCGCGCCGACCGTCGGCGACCGATCCGGCTGCGCCGCCGCCAACCGCACGCCAGAGCGCGCGCAGGGCCGCCACCTGGTCCGCCCGCAGATCCCTGGCGAACAGGACGCGGTACACGCGTCGCTCGTGAAAGCCGTCCGGCGGCTGGGTTGGGCCGAGCCGCAGCGGCGGGGCCGTCGCGATCGGCTGGTGGTCGCGGAAGTACGTCCGCAGCGCCGCCTCGGAGGGCAGGTCACCACCCCCCAGGCGGCGGTAGGCGTCTGCCACCCCCGCGCGTTCGGCGGGGACGACCCGGGCGAGTGCGGCCGGATCGCTACGCAGGTCGCGGCTCAGCGAGGCGGAACTCCACCAGCCGAACCCGGGCGTCCAACTCGCGCTGTGCAGGCCGTTGGCGGAGAAGTCGTCCTGCCGGGTGAACTCCTCGACGAGGATGCCCTCCCCGTCACTGGCGCCCGGCGCGGGCAGGACCAGGTGGTAGTCCAGTGCGCAGCTCGCCTGCGGCCGATCGATGATCACCCGCTCGATCCTGCGGCCACGACGCCCGTCGGGCAAGGGCATCCGTCCGTAGCAGACCCGCGGGACGCGCCGCTCGATCACGTCGCTCATCCGACAGGCCGCAACCGTGAGGCGTCCTCAGGAGTGCATCTGGCATCAGTTGACGCCCGGAAAACCGGGCTGCACACGGGGAGAGAAGATGACGTACACCGCTCGACGCAGAATGCTCGCGGGCTCCGCCGCCGGACTGCTCGCCGCCACCCTCGGGGTCGCCGCGTCCTCGGCGGCGACCGCCGCGCCCGCCAGGACGGCCGCCAACGCCTGCACGATCAGCACGCTGCCCTACCCGACGGACACCTATCGCGCCGAGGCGAGTGCCATCGACCCGTCGGGTCGCTTCGTCGCCGGGGCCGGCCTGCGGGTCCTCGACAGTGGCAACGAGTACCTGCTGCTGGTCTGGGACGGGCAGCAGCTCACCGAGGTGGAGGCGCCGGCCAACGGGTTCGACCCGGTCGACGTCAACGAGAGCGGCATCGTGATCGGCAACGGCTGGGCGGAGAACGGCATCGGCCGGCCGTGGGCGTACCGCGACGGCGCATTCCAGCAGTTGCCGGTGGTGCCGTCCACCGGCATCTTCGTCTCCGCCATCAATCCCAGCGGTGACATCGTCGGCTACGGCTCGGACATCGTGCCTGGCGAGTTCGTCGCCCTGCGCTGGCCCGCCGCTCGTCCGGGCACTGTCGAGGTGCTCGACGCCCCGGCCAACGCCCAGCCGGTGGGGATCACGCCGAACGGGACCATCGTCGGTTACGCGGGCCCGTTCGGTGACTGGACCAGCTGGGTCCGCCGACCGAACGGCAAGATCAAGCCGCTCGCGGTTCCGGGTGGTGGGTCGACCACTGTCAACGCCGCCGCGGGTCACTGGGCCATCGGCCAGGTCTGGCTGGGCGGCACCAGCCCGGCCAAGGTGCGGTGGGACCTGCGCGACGGCTCGTACACGTTCCTCGATGAGGAGGCGGGGCTGGACGACGTCAACGCCAAGGGCGTCGTCGTGGGTGGCGAGCGGGTCGCGCGCGGCGGCACCTCCCGGATCCTGCCGGGCGGGGGCAACGTCGGCGCGAAGGCCATCGCCGACACGGGCACGATCGTCGGCTTCCGCAACGCCGACCGGGTGACCCCGGTCCGGTGGACGGGCTGCTGACACCCGATCTCCACGGGTGCGTGGGGCCGGCCCGTCGGGTCGGCCCCACCGCACGTCACGGCTTCCAGGAGCCAGCGGTCGCGAACCTGGGTTGGTATTCGAGCACTCCCGACCTGTCGTGCACGTCGAACACCACGCTGCCGGTGCGTCTGGTGCCGGCGGTCAGGTCGTTCCCGGCCGGGATGGGCTTGCCGCAGCCGGAGAAGGCGCCGGCGATCGCATTGGTCTCGGTGCCGTCGGCGGCGACCCACTGGAAGTAGAGCGGGTTCGCCGAACCGGTGCCCCTGGTGACCGCAACCGTCACGTCGGCGATCACGTACATGCCCTCGTCCGGCTCAAGGCCGTACGACGTGCAGGGCTTGGCCGAGGTGCTGAACCTCGTCACGGTGATCTCGACGGTTCCGCTGCTGTCGTCGAGGACCAGGGTGTCGCCGACGGACATGTCGCGGGTGTCGCCGCCGTCGGCCGCCCGGGGCGACGGAGCGGCGGTGGCCGGTGGCTGCCCGACGCCGCGGGTCACGCCCGGGGTGGGAAGCGCGTCGGTCACCTCGTTCGCCGCGCGGTTCGCGCCGAAGACCACCGCCACGATCCCGCCGGCGCAGCAGAGCAGGGTGAGCACGGCCGCCGTCACCGCGACGACCACCACGGTCTTCTTGGAGCTCTTCGTCGCGACGGGCGGCGTCGTGGGCGGGTAGCCCGGGCCGCCGGGAGGTGGATACGCGCCCCCCGCGTACGGGTAGGCGCTGCCCGAGAACGGGGGCTGCGGCCAGGGCTGGTCGGGGGAGACCGGATAGGGCGAGCTGGCGAACGGCGGCAGCGGGGCGTTCGTCGGGGCCGCCCACTGCTCCGGTACGCCCTGCGGTGACACCCCGGCTGCCGGCTGACCCGACACCGGCGTCTGCGCCGCCGCCGACCACGGGTCGGGCGGCACCGGCGCCTGCGGGACCGTCGGGTCGGCG
Source organism: Micromonospora sp. NPDC005174 (assembly GCF_040608495.1). Taxonomy (NCBI): domain Bacteria; kingdom Bacillati; phylum Actinomycetota; class Actinomycetes; order Micromonosporales; family Micromonosporaceae; genus Micromonospora; species Micromonospora sp. NPDC005174. The sequence goes on from NZ_JBEXIJ010000025.1 coordinate 85,503, forward strand.
GCGGACTGCTGCGGCTGCGGTGTCGCCGGGAACGGCTGCGTCGGCGGCGGCTCCGGGCTCGGCTGCTGAGGGTCCTGCGGTCCGACGGGGGGCTGGGGGTGGGTCACCGTACTCCTTGACGCCTCGTACGTGCGGTTCGGGAACCCGCCGACGCTACCGTGCGTCGACTGTCGCCCGGTCGGCGCGCCGCCTCGCGTCCACGGTTCCACCGAGCGCCCGCGCGGCGGCCAGCATGGACGGTGCGAGCGGCGGCGGTCAGGGCAGGGCGAGGACGGCGGCGGTGCGGACCAGGCCGTCGGCGACCACGAACCGGCCGGTGATCGTGGTCGGGGGATCGGCGACCTGGGCAGCGTCCACGCGCGCCGATGCGATCCGGGCGGTGAACGTGCCGGCGTCCGGGTCCAGGTCGAGGTGGGCGTCGTGGAAGTCCAGCCAGGTCCCGACGACCGGATGCCAGACCTTGTAGACGGTCTCCTTGGCGCTGAAGAACACGATCGGCCACCGGACCCCGGAGGGTAGCCGCGCGCAGGTCTCCTCCTCCTCGGGCAGCAGCACGAGTCGGCGTACCCCCGCATTGATCTCGCGGTGCTGCTCGGCGTCCATACCGACGGACCGCACCTCGGTGGCGCGCGCCGCGGCGGCGGCGCAGTAGCCGGCGGTGTGGGTGATCGCACCGACCACGCCCGCCGGCCAGATCGGCGCGCGGTTGGCGGCGCTCGGCACGGCCACCGTCGGCAGGCCGAGGTCGGCCATCGCCCGACGGGCACACACCCGACCGGCGGTGAAGTCCCGTCGGCGGGTCTGCACCGCCTTGTCGCCGAGACACGCCTGTTCGGCGTCGAGGAGGTCGCCGGTCCAGTCGTCGGGTGCGGCCACGGCCACGGCCACGGTTGGCGGCATGAGGTCACGCACGGCGGACACCTACCGCCGGGTAGTGAGGGGACGTTCGCGCGACGGTCACATTTCCGACTCCCACGATCGCAGAACGTACCGCAAAGATGTAACACCGGAGGGACGCGTCGCGCCCTTCGTGATGGCTCCGGGGGGACCACCATCAATAGCTGGCAAGTCCCGTGAACATCTGGAGGAGCTGCGATGAGCGATGGCGCCGAACGGCCGAGGGGTCGGGCCGACGACCACGCACCGACGACCCCGGGCTGGAGCTGCGGCTCCTGCGGCGACGAGTGGCCCTGCACGACCAAGCGCGGCCGGCTGCTGGCGGAGTACCGGGGTGACCGGGCGATGCTCAGCGTCTACCTGGGCTCGTGTCTCGCCGCAGCCGCCGAGGACCTGCGGGCAGCTCCGGTGATGTCGTTGCAGGACCGGTTCATCGGCTGGCTGCCCCGAGGAACGCGACGAAGCTGAACCGCCGGTGGCCCCGCCCCGATCGGGCGGGGCCACCGGCGGACACGGTCGGGTCAGGGCCGCCGGGGCCGCCGGGTCAGGGCGAAACCGACCACCCCGGCCACCGCGGCGAGCACGCCGCCGACGCCGGTCCAGATCCAACGCGAGCCGAGATCCGGTAGCCAGTCCGCCAGCCGGTCACCCTCGTCGTCCGCCTCCGGCGCGGGCGTCGGTACGGCGTTGAGCACCGTGCCCGCCTTGGTGTTCGGCACCAGTGGGGCGGCCAACGCGCCGTCGTCGGCCGAGGCGCCCCGGTCCGCGACGACGCCGACCAGCAGGTCCACGTCGACGGGTGCGCCCAGGTCCGGCTCGGGCAGGTCGACGACCGAGAGTCGGACGACGTACGTGCCGGGCAGCGGGTCGGCCGACCAGGGCTCCGCCCAGGGACGCACCTCGCGCAGGGTGCAGCCCAGCGCCACGCTCGACGCCTTGCCATCTACCGTCGGCGTTTGCGCGCCGGCGGTGCACGCCTGTCGTCGGCGCAGCCCGTCGAACACGTCGATCGTCCAGGTGGAGGCCCCACCGCGCGCCTTGGGGAAGGTGACGGTGGCGGTGATCTCGTGGACCTGGCCGGCGGTCGCGGTGAACGACCAGTACAGGTGGTCGCCGACGGAGGCGTCCACGCGTACCGGCTGGCCGGCGGTGATCGGCGTGGCGGTGAGGAACGAGGTGCCGGCCCGGGTCACCGGCGTGGCGCCCGGAGACGGGGTGGGGGCGGCCACGGCCGCCGCGGGCAGCAGCGCGGCCCCACCGGCGGCGAGCAGCGCCGCCAGCGAGCGGAACAGAGCGGTACGCATCAGTTCTCCCTCCAGGTGGCGACCCACCAGCGGGTGAGCAGGCCGGCGATCAGGCCGGTCAGCAGGCCGGCCACGGTGAGCAGGACGAGCAGCACCCAGCCTCGGCCGAGATCGGGGCCGTCCGGGGCGCCTGCGGCAGCGACCACGTCGATGGTCAACTCCACCGGCATGCCGGGCGTCGCGGCGGTGCCCGGACGCGCGGCGAACGAGTTGCTGACCACCAGGCAGACGGTGGTGGGCTCGACGACGGGTGCCGGGCTCTCCTCGGCGGCTTCGTCGTCGGTGGTCGCCTCGTCGTCCGCCGTGGCGGACCAGCGCAGACCGGCGGAGAGCACGTCGGCGCGGCCGCTGCCGGCGTCCGCGCCTCGAACCAGTTCCCGGCCGTCCGCCGCGGTCGCCCGCAGCAGCACGCCGTAGTCCCGGTTCACCGGACGGTCCAGCGCCATGCTCACCGACGCGCGCAGCTCCTGCCCGGGGCGTACGGGCACCCGGTAGTAGCGGTGCTCGGAGAACGACTCCCGGTCGGCGTACACCCCGGGGGCGAGCAGCGGCGCGGAAGCGCAGTCGTCCGTGCCGCCGACGACGGTCGGCGCCCGGGTGTGGGTGTCTCCGGCCCGCTCGACGAGTTGCTTGATGCGGCCGGTCAGCTCGTCGGCGCTCTGCGCCGCGGTGTACGTGCCGCCGGTCGCCCCGGCGATGCAGAGCAGTTGTCGGCGTACCTTCTCGTCGGGTGCGAGGCCGAGCGTGTCGACGACCAGGCTGGTGCCCTGCGCGGCGAGTTCCCGGGCCACCTGGCAGGGGTCCGGCGGCGCGCAGGTGTCCTCCCCGTCGGTGATCAGCACGATCCGTCGGGTGGTGGTGCCGGTGCCCAGGTCCTGTGCGGCAGAGCGCAGCGCGAGCCCGACCGGGGTGAATCCGGTGGGCCGCAACCCGGCGACCGCCGCCTTGGCCGCGGACCGGTCGACCGGCCCGACCGGCACGATCTGCTGGGTGTCCTGGCAGCCGACCTTCTTGTCCTTGCCCTTGTAGGTCGCGCCGAGCACCCGGATGCCGAGCTGGGTCTCCTCGGGCAGCGCGTCCACCACGTCGTTGAACGCCTGTTGGGCCACCGAGATCCGGGTGCGCCCGTCGATGTCCGCCGCCCGCATCGAGCCGCTGACGTCGAGCACCAGCTCGATCCGGGGCGGCTCGGCCACCTGCTCCTCGTCGGCCGCCGCCGGGACCGGCCCGGTCAGCGCGGTGGTCGCCAGCAGTCCGAGAAGGACGGCCGCCGATCGTCTGAAGTTGATCACGGCCCGCAGTGTAGTGAGATCCACTTTGGATGATCGTCGGGGTGGTTGGTCGTCCAGTACGGCCCGGGAACGACTCCGCGAGGGGGCGCTGGGTCCACGTCAGGTCACCCTCGGTCAACGGCCGGAGGATAGTCCTCGGCCCGGGCGGAATCGGTCGGAAATCCGACCCAAGTTGACCCGTTGTGCCGGTGGCGCGCGGTGGTTAAGCTCTTCATGCGCGCCCCAATCGCCCGCTTCCCCCGTGGCAGGCGATCGGGGCGCGCGTCTTCGTGTAGAGCTTGGAAGGCACGAATCGGGCCCGCACGCTTTCCGCGTGCGGGCCCGATTTCCGTCGCGCTGTGCGGCGCGTCGCCTGCCGGTGCTTATATCCAGCGACCGTCGAGCCACATCCGGGCCAGCCAGTCCGAGTACGGGATCAGTCGGCCCACGAAGATCGGATAGAAGTACGCGAAGCACAGGCCCACCAGCAGCACGTACGCCCCGGCCGCGATGCTGCCGACCAGCCGTCTCTCGTAGCCGGCATCCCCGGGCGTCAGGGCCGCCGTCTCGCCCACGTCACCCCCGGCCGGGGCGATCATCGCACCCAGCACGTACACCACGGCGAGCACCAGGAAGGGCAGTGCCGGCGCCGTGTAGAAGGAGAACATCGTCCGGCCGTCGAGAGCGAACCAGAACCAGGGCAGCAGACCTGCGGCCACGCTGAGCAGGATCGCGCCGGCCCGCCAGTCCCGCCGGGCGATACCCAGCCAGACGAGGGCGACCAGAGCGGGCAGGAACGACCACCACAGCAGCGGGGTGCCCAGCAGCAGGATCTCCGAGGCGCAGGTCGGCGCGCCGCAGGCGCCGTCCCCCGACCAGTGGAACGCGACCGGTCGCCCGAGCAGCAGCCACTGCCACGGCCACGACTGGTACTTGTGCGGATCGTCGAGCTGCGCGTGGAAGCCGTACGCGGCCCGGTGGTACTCGTAGAGGTTGACCAGCGGGCCGATCACCGGGGTGTCGCTGAGTGACCCCGTCGGGTAGGCGGACGACGTCGCCAGCCGGTAGTAGCCGTCGTCGCTGATCAGCCACCCCGACCAGGTGGCCAGGTAGGTGCCGATCATCAGCACCCCGGCCAGCACCAGCCAGGGCACCTCGTCGAGCAGGGTGTCCCGCCAGGGCCTGCGGACGCCCGCCGACCGACGGAGCCCGACCTCCCAGAGGACCACGAACAGGGCGAACACCGGCACGAAGTAGAGCGCGCTCCACTTGACCGCGCAGGCGCAACCGATCAGCACCCCGGCCGCCAGACGCCACCACGGCCACGTCCGCCAGCCGGTCGACGGCCGGCCCTCGCGACCCGACAGGCTGGGGTCGAGCCCCTCGTCCAGGGCGCGCGCCCAGCGCCGCCGCCGGGCGTCCCGGTCGAGCACCAGCGCCCCGAACGCGGCCAGCACGAAGAACAGCAGGAAGATGTCGAGCAGCGCGGCGCGCGACAGCACCAGGTGGAAGCCGTCCAACGCGAGCAGCAGGCCGGCCGCGCAGCCGAGCACCGTCGAGCGGAACAGCCGCCGACCGATGCGGACGAGGAGCAGCACCGACAGCGTCCCGATGACGGCCGCCGAGAACCGCCACCCGAACTCCGGCGCGGTGGTGAACAGGTGCCCGCCGACGGACACCTTCGACTCCGCGTCCTGATAGCCGAAGGCCCACTCGCCGATGCCGATCAGCCACTTGCCCAGTGGCGGGTGCACCACGTACGACGGGCCGTTGTCCTTGTAGTTCCACTCGACGCCGCGACTGATCAGCCCGTACGCGTCCTTGGCGTAGTACGTCTCGTCGAAGATCTTGCCCTTGGGACTGGACAGGCCGACGAAGCGCAGGATCGCCGCGATGGCCACCACCACGGCGGTGGCCAGCCACGAGTACGGGTCCATCCGGGTGTCGACGGTGGCGAACCGACGACGGACCACGGCGGACACCCCCCCGCCGTCGGCACGCGGCTCCGCCGGTGTCTGCTGGGGGCTGGGCTCGCCGGACACCTCGACCGGGTCTGCCGGGTCGGCGCTCGGGCTCTGCGCTGTCGACGCACTCGTCACCCGGCGATCGTAGGCTGCCAGGGTGTCGTGTGGCGCCCGTCGTCCCTGATACCGGTATTCGCTGTCGATGAAGGAGACGATGTCGTGGGTGAAATGTCCGAAGCTGGGCGCCTGATCCTGCTCGGTGCCCCGCTCGGCAACCCCGCCGACGCCTCGGTGCGGTTCCGGGAGGTGCTGGCGAGCGCCGACGTGGTGGCCGCCGAGGACACCCGTCGCCTCACCCGGCTGGCCCGCGACCTCGACATCACCGTCGGCGGTCGGATCGTCTCCTACTTCGAGGGCAACGAGGAACGGCGTACGCCCGAACTGGTCGAGGTCATCCTCGGCGGTTACACGGTGGCGTTGGTGACCGACGGCGGTATGCCGAGCGTCTCCGACCCGGGATACCGGATGGTCCGGGCGGCGCTGGACGCGGGTGCGCCGGTCACCGTCGCGCCGGGGCCCAGCGCGGTGACCACCGCCCTCGCCGTCTCCGGGCTGCCGTGCGACCGGTTCTGCTTCGAGGGGTTCCTGCCGCGCAGTGGGGGTGCCCGCCGGTCCCGGCTGCGGGCGCTCGCCGCCGAGGAGCGCACCCTCGTCTTCTTCGAGGCGCCGCACCGGATCGGCGCGGCGTTGACCGACCTGGCCGAGACGTTCGGCGCGGACCGGCCGGCCGCGCTCTGCCGGGAACTCACCAAGACGTACGAGGAGGTGCTCCGTCGCCCCCTCGGTGAGCTGGCCCGATGGGCCTCGGAGAGCGATCCGCGCGGGGAGATCACCCTCGTGGTGGGCGGCGCTCCGGTGACCCCTGCGGAGCGCCCCGACGACGAGACCCTGCGTGCCGCGGTCGCCGAGCGCGAGGCTGCGGGCCGCTCCCGCCGGGACGCCATCACCGATGTCGCCACCGAATACTCCCTGCGCCGCCGCGAGGTCTACACGATCGTGCACAGCTGACCCGCCGGGCACGCGTTCACCAGGCGGCGGCCAGGAAACCGAGGGTGATCAGGGTGGGGCCGGCGAGTGCGGCGGACACCGCCCAACGGCGGTGTCGTCGGCCGGGCAGCCGGGCCGACCCGGTCCACCGGACGATGCCGGCGGCGCAGCCGAGCACCACCAACAGCCCGGGCAGCCAGTGCAGGTGCCGGCTCGCGCCGGTGTCGGCGTACGCGGTGCCGCTGTCCGGGCCGGTCATCCGGGCCCGGTGCGCGGTTCCCGTCGCGCCGCCTCCGGTGGGTACGCCGCTGACGCGTACGCCGTGTGCCAGGAACCGTCCGTCGTCCGCCGTGAAGATCCCCCGGCACCGCTGGCTGAGGCCGCCGCCGGTGCAGGTGTCGATCACCACCGTGCCATCGCGCCCGTGCCCGACGGCGAGCCAGAACGGCCCCGCGCTGACCCAGGCGAAGAAGGCTGTGACCAGGCTCAACAGCACCAGGACGGTGAGCCCGCGCAGCGGGTCCGGCAGCGCCGTCGTCCGCGCGGCCCTGCGGCGGTCGGTCGCCGGGGAGCGCGGTCGGGGAGCGGGGTCGTCCCGGACCGGGGTGCCATCCCAGTGCACCTCCTCGATCGGCGCCCAGAAGACACCGTCGTCCGACGACTGCTCCCCGTCGGGCCGGTACGCGTCCCGGCTGCGGCTCTGTTGACGGATCGGCACCCGGCGTGGCACCGCGTCCACCGGGGCCCCGGTGGTGGGCTCCACCTCGACCGTCGCCCCGCCCGGTCCGGCATCCGCCAGTGCCGTGCTCGCGGCCGTCGTCGTGCCGGCGGGCGAACCGCGTGGCGGCGTGTCGGCGGACGAGTCGGGTGCCGTCATGTCGGCGGAGGAACCGGGTGGCGGCGTCTCGCCGGACGATCCTGCCGGGTGTGGCCGGGCCGGGCTGGGTGTGGGCACCGTCGGGCTGGGGCGCGCCGGGGTGGGTGTCGGCGGCCGTGGCGTGGGGCTCGGCCGGGACGAAGCGCCCGGCCGGGACGACGCGCCGGGGCGGCCGGTGGCGGTCGGGTCGGCGGCGGGAGGTACCGGTCGGGGCAGCGGCGCGACCCCGCTGCCCCTGGGCTCGGATGTCCGGGTGGCCTCGTCCCCGGCCGCCGGCCCGGTGGGACGCTCGTCATGGTCCCGAGCCGCTCGTCTGCCAGTCACGACGTTCATTGCACACCGGTAGCGGGGGCTGAACGGGCAGCTGGGCCGCGTGTCGGCGACAAATCGGACCAAAGGCCGAGGGGGTCGGCCCGGTCCGTCGACCCGGCACCCCCTATTGGTTCGCGGGCACGCCGGACGGGTCACTAGGCTTGCTGCTCATGAGTCACGTTCTCGCGGCAGTGGCCTGGCCGTACGCCAACGGCCCCCGCCACATCGGCCACGTCTCCGGTTTCGGCGTTCCCTCCGACGTCTTCGCCCGGTATATGCGGATGGCCGGCCACGACGTGCTCATGGTCTCCGGTACCGACGAGCACGGCACCCCCATCCAGGTGCAGGCCGACGCCGACGGGGTCACCCCGCGCGAGCTGGCCGACCGGTACAACAGGGTGATCGTGGAGGACCTGCACGGCCTCGGCCTCTCCTACGACCTGTTCACCCGCACCACCACCCGCAACCACTACACGGTGGTGCAGGAGTTGTTCGAGGGCATGTACCGCAACGGCTACATCGTGCCCAAGACCACCATGGGCGCGATCTCGCCGTCCACCGGGCGCACCCTGCCCGACCGGTACATCGAGGGCACCTGCCCGATCTGCGGGTACGACAGCGCGCGCGGCGACCAGTGCGACAACTGCGGCAACCAGCTCGACCCGATCGACCTGATCGACCCGAAGTCGCGAATCAACGGCGAGACCCCGAAGTTCGTCGAGACCGAGCACTTCTTCCTGGACCTGCCCGCCCTGGCCGAGGTGCTGCGGCAGTGGCTGGACACCCGGGAGGGGTGGCGGCCCAACGTGCTGCGGTTCTCCCGCAACCTGCTCGACGACCTCCAGCCCCGGGCGATCACCCGTGACCTGGAATGGGGCGTGCCGATCCCGCTCGACGGCTGGCGGGACCGCCCCGACAAGCGGATCTACGTCTGGTTCGACGCGGTGATCGGCTACCTGTCCGCCTCGATCGAGTGGGCCCGCCGCTCCGGCGACCCCGAGGCGTGGCGGCGGTGGTGGTCGACCGACGCGGAGGGCAAGGACGCCCAGTCCTACTACTTCATGGGCAAGGACAACATCGTCTTCCACTCGGTGATCTGGCCGGCGCTGCTCTCCGGCTACTCCGGCGAGGGCTCGCGGGACGGTGAGCCGGGTGACCTGGGCCGACTCAACCTGCCCACCGAGGTCGTCTCCAGCGAATACCTGACCATGGAGGGGCGCAAGTTCTCCTCGTCCCGCAAGGTGGTCATCTACGTCCGGGACTTCCTGGAGCGCTACGACGCCGACGCGCTGCGCTACTTCATCGCCGCAGCCGGCCCGGAGAGCAACGACACCGACTTCACCTGGGCCGAGTTCCTGCGCCGCAACAACGACGAGCTGGTCGCCGGCTGGGGCAACCTGGTCAACCGGTGCGTGTCGATGGCCGCGAAGAACTTCGGGGCCATCCCGCCGGTCGACCCGGCCGGGCTCACCGAGGCCGACGAGGCACTGCTCGCCGTTGCCCGGGTCGGCTTCACCACGGTCGGCGACCTGATCGGTCGGCACCGGCAGAAGCAGGCCATCGGCGAGGCGATGAAGGTGGTCGCCGAGGCCAACAGGTACCTCTCCGAGCAGGCCCCGTGGAAGCTCAAGGCCGAGGCCGACAAGCCCCGGATGGGCACCATCCTGCACGTCGCCCTCCAGGTGATCAGCGACGCCAACACGCTGCTCACCCCGTTCCTGCCGCACTCCGCCCAGCAGGTGCACGAGCTGCTCGGCGGCACCGGCGTACACGCGCCGATGCCCGTCATCGAGCAGGTCGACGACCTGGACGGCGGCCCGTCGTACCCGGTGCTCACCGGTGACTACACGGTGGGCGCGCGCTGGGAGTCGGTGCCGATCGAGGCCGGCCGGCCGCTGACCGCCCCCAAGCCCGTGTTCCGCAAGCTCGACCCGTCGATCGTCGACGAGGAGCTGGCCCGCCTGGCCGACTGAACGTCGGACGGCGCGCGGCGGTGGACGTCCCGCCGCCGCGTGCCGTCAGATCGCGTACCGGGTGTCCATGACCTGGTCGTCGGTCACCTCGGCGCCCGGCGCCCAGGTCTCGTAGACGCCCCGGTCGTGGCACTGCGCGCCGGTGCCGACCACCGCGTCCGGGTCGGGGTGCCGCAGCCGCAGCCGCAGCCAGCCGGCCTCCTCACGCAGCACCAGGCACGACACGCCCCGCCACGTGGCGAACCGGAGCCGGCGGGCCACCGCCTCCACCGGGTAACGGGCCGCCCGGGTCATCGCCAACACCCGGAAACCCCCGGGCAGGTCGGCCACCGCCTCGTACTCCGTGTCGCCGAACAGGCCGACCAGCTGGGTCGAGCGCGGGGCGTCGCCGGTCGGGACGTACTCCTGGTCGGGGGAGACGCCCGGCACCGCGGCCAGCAGGTGCCGCCACTGCGGGCCCACCATCCGCAGCCAGGCGCGCTGCTCGGCCTGGTAGCTGTAGAGCACCACCTCGACACCCTCGGCGGTGTACGCGAGCAGGGTCGCGTTCGCCGGCATGGGCAGGTCGGCGAAGTCCCGGGTGACGAACTCGGGGATGAGCTGGCCGTTGCTCGGCACGAAGCCGGTGCCCAGCACCGGTGGTCCCACGCGGTCGCGGGACGCCAGCGCGGTCAGGCCCCGGTGCGCCTCGCCCATCGGCACGTCGTAGTCGCCCGGGTCGGCCGCCCGCCAGCGCAGCGCGTACGCCACGTCCGAGCTGTCCCGCGCGACGTCGCCGTCGGTGCGCAGCACAGTGGTCGTCGCCGGCGTCCGCAGGTGCGCCACATCGTGCTCCCGGTAGCAGAAGCCGTGCGGCAGCCAGCCCCGCACGTACCCGGCGAGCTGCGCGGCGGAGAGCACCTTCACCATCCGGGTGCCGCGCCGCACCACCGCCGAGGCGCGCACCGCGGTCAACACCGGGTCACCCACCGCCGATGGCTGCTGGCTGAGCTGGTGTACGTGCGACCAGCCGCGCTCCCGGTGCGCCGGCATCATCAGCGGCGTCTCCGGCTCCTCGGCCGGCTCGACGGCCCCGTGCACCGCGCTCACCTCGGTGACGTGCACGAACCGTCGCCACGGCAGGGCGCTGCCCGGACGCGACGCCCGTTCGAAGCCGGCGACCTCCTCGGCGCTGAACAGCTCGTACGCGGCGCCCCGGGCGATCTCCTCGGCCGGATAGACGCCGCCGCCGAATGCCACGCGCAGACCGGTCCGTTCGCCTGCGGCGTCGCTCACGTGGGGTCTGACGTCCATTGCCGCGACGGTAGAGTCGCGCGGCGTAGTCGAGGTGAACGCCGGGTGGCGGGCGGATGGACGACGCCGGTGTGTGATGCTGTCGCTGATGAGCGAGCCGACTGAAACCCGCCGCGAGCGTGCCGCCCGGCGGGCCGGAGAGTTCCCACCCGCCCCCGAGCCGCTGCCCCGGCCGGTGCTGGACAGCCACACCCACCTGGACATCACGGTGAGCGAGGCGGGCGTACCGGGTGGCGGTCCGGCCGAGGACCCGATCGCTGCGGCCGTCGACCTGGCCGTCAGCGTCGGGGTGGACCGGCTGGTGCAGGTGGGGGTGGACGTCGCCTCCTCGCGGTGGGGCGCGGACGTCGCCGACGCGTACCCGGCGGTGCTGGCCACCGTGGCGCTGCACCCCAACGAGGCGCCCCGGCTGGCGGACCTCGACGAGGGGCTGCGGGAGATCGAGTCGTTGGCCGCCCGCGACCGGGTCCGGGGGATCGGCGAGACCGGAATGGACTTCTTCCGCACCGGCGACGAGGGGCGCGCCGCGCAGGAGGAGAGCTTCCGGGCGCACATCGCGATCGCCAAGCGGTACGGCAAGGCGCTTGTCATCCACGACCGGGACGCCCACGCGGACGTGCTGCGCATCCTCGACGACGAGGGCGCGCCGGACACGGTGGTGCTGCACTGCTTCTCCGGCGACGCCGAGTTCGCCCGCGAGTGCGTACGTCGGGGCTACCTGCTCAGCTTCGCCGGCACTGTCACCTTCGGCAGTGCCGCCGCGCTGCGCGAGGCCGCCGCGCTCACCCCGCTGGATCAGCTGCTGGTGGAGACCGACGCCCCCTACCTCACCCCGATCCCGCACCGGGGTCGGCCGAACGCCTCGTACCTCATTCCGCTGACCGTCCGCTTCCTCGCCGAGACGACCGGCAGTGACCTGGACGAGCTGTGCGCGGCCATCTCCGCCACCGGCGACCGGGCCTTCGGCCCGTGGTGAGCCTCCTCGGCCCGGCGGAGATCCGGGAGCTCGCCACCCGGCTGGGCGTCGCGCCCACCAAGAAGCTGGGTCAGAACTTCGTGCACGACCCGAACACCGTGCGGCGGATCGTCACCGCCGCCGGCCTGACCCCCGACGACGTGGCCCTGGAGGTCGGCCCCGGGCTGGGCTCGCTGACCCTGGGGCTGCTGCCGGTCGCCGGGCACGTGCACGCCGTGGAGATCGACCCGACGCTCGCCGGGGCGCTGCCGGAGACCGCCGCCCGGCACGCCGGGGCGGACGCCGACCGGCTGAGCGTGCACCGCGCCGACGCGCTACGCGTCACCGCAGCGGACCTGGGCGACCCGCCGCCGACCGCGCTGGTCGCGAACCTGCCCTACAACGTCGCCGTACCCGTGGTGCTGCACCTGCTCGCCGAGCTGCCCTCCCTGCGACACGGCCTGGTGATGGTGCAGAAGGAGGTCGCCGACCGGCTCGTCGCCGGTCCCGGCTCCAAGGTGTACGGCATCCCGTCGGTCAAGCTCGCGTGGTACGCCAGCGCCCGCAGCGCCGGGCGGGTGCCACCGAACGTGTTCTGGCCGGTCCCCAACGTCGACTCCGGTCTGGTCGCCTTCACCCGGCACGATCCGCCCCGACCCGACGTACCCCGGCAGCGGGTCTTCGCCGTGGTGGACGCGGCGTTCGCGCAGCGTCGCAAGACCCTGCGCGCGGCGCTCGCCGGCTGGGCCGGCGGCCCGGACCGGGCCGCCGCCGCCCTCACCGCCGCGGGCGTCGACCCCGGCGCGCGCGGCGAGTCACTGACCGTCGAGCAGTTCGCGGCCATCGCCGCGTCGTCTCCGGCCGGTACGCCGGGCGCGAAGTAGGCTGGCGCCCGTGCCCGCCGAGGACGCCGAGGAGCTGATCGTGGCCAAGCCGTTCGACATCCGCCTGAGCATGCGGGGATTCACCCCGTGACCGAGGCCTGGCGACCGGACGACGAGGACGAGCGACGCGGGGCCGTCGGCCCGGTGCGGGTGCGGGTGCCCGCGAAGGTCAACCTGCACCTCGGGGTGGGGCCGCTGCGCCGCGACGGCTACCACGAGTTGAACACGGTCTATCACGCGATCTCCATCTACGACGAGCTGACCGCTCGCCGAGGCGACACCCTCGCCCTGACCATGGAGGGTGAGGGCACCGGCGAGCTGGCGCTTGACGACTCCAACCTGGTGCTCCGCGCAGCGCACGCCCTGGCTGGTTACGCGGGTGTCCTGCCGCACGCCCGACTGCACCTGCGCAAGCAGATCCCTCTGGCCGGTGGGCTGGCCGGCGGTAGCGCCGACGCGGCGGCCGCCCTGGTGGCCTGCGACGCGCTCTGGGGCACCGGGTTGTCCCGCGACGAGTTGGCCGGGATCGCCGCCGACCTCGGCTCGGACGTGCCGTTCCTGATCTACGGGGGCACCGCGCTGGGCACCGGGCGCGGTGAGGCGGTCAGCCCGGTGCTGGTCCGCCCGACGTCCTGGCACTGGGTGGTGGCGATCGCCGATGTCGGCCTGTCCACGCCTGCCGCGTACCGGGAGTTGGACCGGCTCCGTGACGCCGGCACCGCCGGTACCCCGCTGGGCAGCACCGACGACCTGCTCGGCGCGCTGCGCCAGCGCGACCCGCAGGTCCTCGCCCGTTCGCTCGGCAACGACCTCCAGGACGCGGCGCTGGCCATGCGTCCCGCGCTGGCCGACACCCTGAAGGCCGGCGAGGCTGCCGGCGCGCTCACCGGCATAGTCTCCGGCTCCGGCCCCACCTGCGTGTTCCTCGCGGCCGACGCCGCCGACGCCGAGCGGATCGCCGCCGAGCTGACCGGCGCCGGCGTGTGCCGGGAGGCGCGGGTCGCACGCGGCCCGGTGGCAGGGGCGCGCGTCGTCTGACGGCGCTCCCCGGCCGGCGCGGCCGGCCGGGACGTCCGCGTACCCTTGGGTCAGGCGTCCCGAGGTGCCCGCCGGCACCCGGACGCCTTGATCTTGAAGGGTGGAACGTGGCCAACATCGTCAATCTGGACCGGGTGTCCAAGGGGTACGGCGCCGCCGGGCGGCTGCTCACGGACGTCTCGCTCGGCCTGGACGACGCCGACCGGATCGGTGTGGTCGGCCTCAACGGCGCCGGCAAGTCCACCCTGCTGCGGCTGCTCACCAAGCAGGAGGGCCCCGACGACGGCCGGGTCACCCACCGTCGTGACCTGCGCGTGCTCTGGCTGCCGCAGCAGCTCACCCTCGCTCCCGAGGCCACCGTCCGGGACGTGGTGCTCGGGACCGCCTGGCTGGGCGAGGGCATGGGCGCCGAGCACGAGTGGGCCGGCGACGCCGGCGTCCGCAACATCCTCGACGGCCTCGGCATGCCGCACCTCGGCCTCGACCAGCCGGTCGGCCCGATGTCCGGCGGCGAACGGCGGCGGGTGGCGCTCGCCGCGCTGCTCGTGCGCGACTCGGACCTGCTGATCCTCGACGAGCCCACCAACCACCTCGACGTCGGCGGTGTCGACTGGCTGGCCCGGCACCTGGTCGGCCGCAAGGGCGCCCTCGTGGTGGTCACCCACGACCGGTGGTTCCTGGACGCCGTCTGCACCACCACCTGGGAGGTCGCGGACCAGACCGTCCGCGCGTACGAGGGTGGCTTCGCCGCCTGGACCCTCGCCCGCGTCGAGCGCGAGCGGGTTGCCGCCGCCACCGAGGCCCGCCGGCAGAACCTGCTGCGCAAGGAGATCGCCTGGTTGCGGCGTGGCCCGCCCGCCCGCACCTCCAAGCCGCAGTTCCGGATCGACGCCGCCAACGCGCTGATCGCCGACGTGCCGCCGGCCCGCGACACCATGTCGTTGCAGCGCATGGCCGTCTCCCGCCTCGGCAAACAGGTGTACGAGCTCACGGACGTCGAGCTGCACGCCGGGCCGAAGGAGATCCTGAGCGACGCCACCTGGCTGGTCGGCCCGGGCGACCGGATCGCCATCCTCGGCGCCAACGGTGCCGGCAAGACCACCCTGCTGCGGATGCTCGCCGGCATCACCCGGCCCGACGGAGGTCGCTTCACCACCGGCTCCACCGTGCGGCCGGCGTTCCTCTCCCAGGAACTCGCCGAGCTGCCCGGGCACCTGCGGGTCCTGGAAGCCGTCGAGGAGATCGCCCGCCGGGTCCAGCTCGGCGACCGGGAGGTCTCCGCCGCGCAGCTCGCCGAGGTCTTCGGCTTCGACGACCGCCGTCTCTGGACACCCGTCAGCGACCTCTCCGGCGGTGAGCGCCGCCGGTTGCAGATGCTGCGGCTGCTGGCCGGCGAGCCCAACGTGCTGCTCTTCGACGAGCCCACCAACGACCTGGACACCGACACCCTCGCCGCGCTGGAGGACCTGCTCGACTCCTGGCCGGGCACGATCATCGTGGCCAGCCACGACCGCTACCTGATCGAACGCGTCACCGACACCGCGTACGGGATGTTCGGCGACGGCCGGCTGGTGCACCTGCCCGGTGGCGTCGACGAGTACCTCGCCCGGACCGCCGAGCGGGCCGGCTCCGCTCGGGTGGGCAGCACCGTCTCGGTCGGGCCGGCCGGGCCCAGCGTGGGTGGCATGTCGGCCGCCGAGGTGCGCCAGGCCCGCAAGGAGCTGACCCGCCTCGAACGGCAGCTCGGCAAGCTCGACCAGCGCGAGACCACCCTGCTCGACCAGCTCGCCGCCCAGGCCACGGACTATGCCCGCGTCGCCGAGCTGGACACCCAGCTCAAGGATCTGCGCGCCGAGCGGGAAGGTATCGAGGAGAGCTGGATGACCCTCGCCGAGGAGCTGCCCGAGGGCTGACCCGCCCGGGCACGCCGGCGCGGGGGCCGTGTGCGGCGTCACACCGGCACATGCGGGACAATCAACGGCGACACCTCACCCCACGGCGTTGGAGACCCAGACATGGCCCACACCCCCATCAACCACCCCGCGCGGCCGATCTACCGGGCGATCGGCGGGCTGACCGGTCTGTACCTGGTGGTCTTCGGCGTGCTCGGCATCATCGCGAGCGCCGGCAACGAGGTCCTCGCGCAGGACGACACGAAGGTCCTCGGCCAGGGCACCAACCTCGGCTTCTCGCTGCTCTGCGTGCTGCTCGGGCTCGTCGTGCTGGTCGGCACCGGACTCGGCCGCAACATCGACGTGGCGATCAACCAGTGGCTGGCGTACACCCTGATGGTCATCGGCCTCGGCGCTCTCGCGTTCATCCGCACCGACGCCAACATCTTCAACGTCAACGTCCTCACGGTGGTCGTGGTGCTGTCGGCCTCCCTGGTGCTGCTCATGGCCGGCATGTACGGCAAGGTCGGCACCGACGAGGAGGCGGATGCGTTCCAGAAGGCTCGGCTCGTTCTCTGAGGCTTCCTTGGTTGCTCTTCATTGGTTGCGGTCGTGGGTTTTCGCCGGAGCCCGAGCTGCTCCGGGCGGTCAGGCTTGATCCCTGCGCCGCCGCCGGGTGCACCCCCACCACCGCCGCGCCGAGCCCCCGGTCGGCGAGGACCTGGGCGAACAACCCACCGAATGAGTGACCC
>NZ_JBEXIJ010000026.1:0-95149 GCF_040608495.1 Micromonospora sp. NPDC005174
TGACGGGGCGTTCTTCCTGCTGCTGGACGAACCCGAGGTGTACGGGTTGCCACCGGACCCGGTGGTGACCACCCGCGACCTGCCGAAGATGTGGAAACGCGCCGGCATCGCCGCGCTCGCCATGGCGGCGGCCACCGTCGCCGCCTTCGTCGGGAGATCCTCGTGAGTCCGGAGCGCCCTGTGGTGGGGGACCGCTTCCGTCGGTTCCGCGAGCGCCTCGCCACCCCACGGCCGGACCTGCCGGCCCAGCGGCAGGCGGACGAGCGCGCCGACGTGGACGTGCCACCGAGCCGCCGCACCCACGGGGACCGGACGTCGCAGCCCCCGGAGAACGCCGCTCGCCGCACCCGACGCGGCCGTCGCGGTGGCGGCGAGGAGTTGCGGGTCCCCGAGGCCGAGTTCACCTCGTACTACGGCCGGCCCATCCTCAAGGCACCCGTGTGGAAGTGGGACATCGCCGCGTACCTGTTCACCGGTGGGCTGGCCGCCGGCTCGTCGTTGCTGGCCGCGGGAGGCCAGCTCACCCGTCGGCCGGTGCTGCGCCGCGCCGGCCGGGTCACCGCGTTGGGCGCCGTCAGCGCCAGCGCGGTCTTCCTGATCAGGGACCTGGGCCGGCCGGAGCGGTTCCACCACATGCTCCGGGTCGCCAAACTGACCTCACCGATGTCGGTGGGCACCTGGATCCTCACCGCGTTCGGACCGGCCGCCGGCCTGGCGGCGATCGCCGAGACCGCCGGCTGGCTGCCCCGGCGCGGGCTGCTCGGGGTGGTCGGCCGGGCACTGCCGCCGGCCGGGCACGCCGCCGGGCTGGTCGCCGCCGCCACCGCGCCGGCCCTGGCGACGTACACCGGGGTCCTGCTCGCCGACACGGCGGTGCCGTCGTGGCACGAGGCGTACCCCGAGCTGCCGGTCATCTTCGCGGGCAGTGCGCTGGCCAGCGGCGCCGGCGTGGGTCTGCTCGCCGCGCCGCCGGCGCAGGCCGGTCCGGCCCGTCGGATGGCGGTGGCCGGCGCGGCCCTGGAGTTGTACGGCGCGCACCGGGTGGAGACCCGCCTCGGGTTGCTCAGCGAGCCCTACCGGTCGGGTCGGCCGGGTCGGCTGCTGCGTGTCGGCCGGCTGCTGACCGTCGCCGGAGTGGCCGGTGCGCTGCTCGGCCGGCGCAGTCGCGCGGTCGGGGCGGTGTCCGGGGCTGCGCTGCTGGGCGCGTCGGTCGCCACGCGGTTCGGCATCTTCTACGGGGGCGTCGCATCGGCGCGCGATCCCCGCTACACGGTCGTGCCACAGCGCGAGCGGGTGAACGGCCGGCGGAGCGTGGTGGATCCGGCCACTGACTGAGCGGTCGCACCGGCGTTGTGATCGAATGTGCGACGGAGGCGTTCAGGCGGCTGGTGCCCCTCCCGGTCTTCAAAACCGGTGTGGTCCGGGACCCGGGCCAGGCGGGTTCGATTCCCGTCCGTCTCCGTCAACGGCGGCAGGAGTGACGTGATGCGTGACGGCGGCGAGGACCCGAGGCGTCGGGTGCCCCGCACCGACACGCTGCTGGCCGATCCGCGGCTGGCGGCGGCCGTCGCCACCCTCGGCCGGGACCGGGTCAAGGCCGCCGTGGCGCGGGCGCAGGAGCGGACCCGCCGCGGTGAGATCGCGCCCCACGAGGTCCTCGACGCCGCCGTCGCCGGGCTGCCCGCGTCAGGTCCCCGGACGGTGCTCAACGCCACCGGCGTCGTGCTGCACACCAATCTGGGTCGGGCGGCGCTGTCACCCGCCGCCGTGGACGCGGTCGTCGCCGCCGCCGGGCACACCGACGTCGAGCTGGATCTGAACACGGGGCGACGCGCGCGCCGGGGCCGGGACGCGCTCGACGCGCTCGCCGCCGCCGTGCCGGACGCCGCCGCCGTGCACGTGGTCAACAACGGTGCCGCCGCGCTGGTGCTCGCGGCCACGGCGCTGGCCGCCGGCCGGGAGATCGTGGTCAGCCGGGGCGAACTGGTCGAGATCGGCGACGGGTTCCGCCTGCCCGATCTGTTGGAGAGCACCGGCGCACGCCTGCGCGAGGTCGGCACCACCAACCGCACCACACTCGACGACTACGCCGCGGCCGTCGGCCCGCAGACCGGCTTCGTGCTGAAGGTGCACCCGTCGAACTTCCAGATCACCGGCTTCACCTCGGCCACACCGGTGCGTCACCTGGCCACGCTCGACGTCCCGGTGGTCGCCGACATCGGCTCCGGGCTGCTCGCGCCGGAGCCGTTGCTGCCCGACGAGCCGGACGCCGCCAGCACCCTGCGCGCCGGCGCGGCCCTGGTCACCGGGAGCGGCGACAAGCTGCTCGGCGGCCCCCAGGCCGGGTTGCTGCTCGGCGACGCCGCGCTCGTCGAACGGCTGCGCCGCCACCCGCTGGCCCGGGCGCTGCGCGTGGACAAGCTCACCCTGGCCGCGCTGGCCGCCACCCTGCACCGCCCGGACACACCGACGCGGGCCGCGCTGCACGCCGACCCGGCCGTCCTGCGCCGTCGGGTGGAGCTGCTGCGTGACCGGCTCGGCGCGGACGGACGCAAGGCGGACGTCGTCCCGGCGGTCGCCGTGGTCGGCGGCGGCGGCGCCCCCGGCGTCGAGCTGGACTCGTGGGCGCTGAGCCTGCCCGAGCGGTACGCCGAGCCACTGCGCACGGGCGAGCAGCCGGTGCTCGGCCGGGTCGTGCGGGGGCGGCTGCTGCTCGACCTGCGCTGCGTGCCCGTCGACGCCGACGACGCGGTCCTGGCGGCCGTGCTGCGCGTACCCGGGGACGACTGAGGTGTTCGTCGTCGCCACCGCCGGGCACGTCGACCACGGCAAGTCGACGCTGGTCCGGGCGTTGACCGGGATGGAACCCGACCGGTGGGCCGAGGAACGCCGCCGGGGAATGACCATCGACCTCGGGTTCGCCTGGACGACGCTGCCGTCCGGGGCGACGATCGCGTTCGTCGACGTGCCCGGGCACGAGAAGTTCGTTCCGAACATGCTCGCGGGGGTCGGCCCGGTGCCGGCCGCGCTGATGGTGGTCGCCGCCGACGAGGGGTGGATGCCGCAGTCCGCCGAGCACCTGGCCGCGCTCGACGCGCTCGGCGTCGGGTACGGCCTGCTGGTGGTGACCCGCGCGGACCTGGCCGACCCGACGCCCGCGGCGGAGCGTGCCCGGGCCGAGATCGCGGCGAGCAGCCTCGGCGCGGTGGAGACCGTGGCGGTCAGCGGGTTGACCGGCGCCGGGCTGCCCCAGTTGCGGGCCGCGCTGGACCGGCTCGTCGCGCGGCTGCCCGACCCGGTCGTGGACGCCCCGGTGCGCCTCT
The DNA here is from genome assembly GCF_040608495.1 of Micromonospora sp. NPDC005174. Classification (NCBI taxonomy): domain Bacteria; kingdom Bacillati; phylum Actinomycetota; class Actinomycetes; order Micromonosporales; family Micromonosporaceae; genus Micromonospora; species Micromonospora sp. NPDC005174. Next base: position 3,324 of record NZ_JBEXIJ010000026.1, read on the forward strand.
GGGTGGACCGCAGCTTCACCGTGCGCGGCAGCGGCACCGTCGTGACCGGAACCCTGGGCGCCGGCCGGTTGCGTGTCGGCGACGTCCTGGAGCTGGCCGGGGCCGACGAGCCGGTCCGGGTCCGCGGCCTGCACTGTCTGGGCGAGGCCCGACCGGAGGCGTCGGCCGTGGCCCGGGTGGCGGTCAACCTCCGGGGTACGCCCCGGGACCGGCTCGGCCGTGGTGACGCGCTGCTCACGCCGGGGCGGTTCCACCGCACCGACCTGGTCGACGTACGGCTCGCCGGTGACCCCGCGGCGGACCTGCCGGCCACCCTCACCCTGCACGTCGGATCGGCGGCCGTGCCGGTGCGGGTCCGGCCGCTCGGCGTGGACACCGTCCGTCTCCGACTGGCCCGCCCGCTGCCGTTGCTGGTCGGCGACCGGGCGCTGCTGCGCGATCCCGGCCGTCACCACGTTGCCGGCGGCGTACGGGTCCTCGACGTCGCGCCGCCGCCGTTGTCCCGTCGGGGCGCGGCGGCCGCCCGCGCGGCGGTTCTCGCCGAGTTGGACGGTCGTCCCGACCTGGCCGGTGAGCTGCGCCGCCGTCGGCTGGTCCGGGTCGGCGCGCTGCGGCGCATGGGCGTGCCGGTGCAGGCCACTCCGGTGGCCGGTGACTGGCTGGCCGACCCGGGGCACTGGCGGCGGCTCGGCGACCAGGTGACCGAGGAGGTCACCCGCTACGCGCGGGAGCACCCGTTGGAGCCGGGCATGCCGGTGGACGCGCTGCGCCAACGTCTCGCCCTGCCCGACCGGGCGCTGGTCGAGGCGCTGGTACGTCCGCCGCTGCGGGTGCACGCCGGCCGGATCGGCACGGCCGCCGTCGACACCCTGCCGGAGCCGGTGGCGCACGCCGTGCAGCGGGTCCGCGCCGAGTACGGCGACCGCCCGTTTCGGGCCCCGGAGGCGCACCACCTCGTCGATCTGGGCCTGGGCCCCCGGGAGATCGGGGCGGCGGTGCGCGCCGGCGCTCTGCTGCGGTTGGCCGACAGCGTGGTGCTGCTGCCCGACGCGCTCGACGCGGCGGTCACCGTGCTGGCCGGGCTTCCCCAGCCGTTCACCCTGTCGGCGGCCCGGCAGGCGCTGGACACGACCCGTCGGGTGGCGGTGCCGCTGCTGGAGCTGCTCGACCGGCGCGGCGTCACCCGCCGGCTGCCCGACGACGCCCGAGTCGTCGTCACCTGAGCCGGGCCGGACGCGTGCGTGCCCCGGGTCCGGCCCTGGTCGCCGCGCTCATCGCGGTCCCGAACGGGCTTTGGGCTTACCTGCGCCGGCACTGTTCGTGACGCCGCAAGGCCTGAGCCGCCGTTACCCTGCGTGCTGGCGGTGGGTCCCAACCCGTCGACCTGCGCCTCCTTTGCTCTGCTTCAACGTAGGCAACAGTTACGTAGGGTCATACCGACCGGTCCTGTGTGAGATGCGCTGCGCCAAAATTTCCCAGCTCAAGGTCGGTGTTGCGCCCGCTGAAGCAGAGCAAAGGGGCGTGCAGGGTGTTGCCGGCCGGGCCGGAGCCAGACGCTGCGTAGCCGAGCGACGGTCGACGTGGCAGACGACAATGGGTGAGGTTGAAGATGCGCTTCCCGTGTGGAGCAGCCGCGGTACGGCCAGCAGGGCGCAACGGTTGCCTGGAGTGGGGCGGTCTCGGCCCCCGGACCGGTCCCGGTCACCTACGGTGACGCCATGGACCCTTCGGCGGTCTGGCGGGACCGGCAGCACCAGTGGCGGATCGAGGCGTACCGCGCCCCGGACCTGCGGTTCGCCATCTACGCGACGAACGGGCCCACCGAGTCGGTGCCGCTGTGGCTGTTCGGCATGACGGCGTTGGCCCGGTGGTTGATGACGCACTCCATCTCGCTGGACGACCTGGAGGTCGACTGAACGCAGGTCGACCAAACGCACGCGGGAGCGGGGCGCGCTGCGGTTGAGTGACCTGAGGTGGTCGACGGGGGTGTGGGGTGGGCGGTCAGCTGGGGCAGTTGGCGCTGGTGGCCGTCCTGGTGCTGGTCAACGCCGCGCTCTCGGGCAGCGAGATGGCGCTGGTGACACTGCGCGAGGGGCAGTTGCGGCGGTTGGGTCGGCGGAGCCGGGCCGGCGAGCGGCTGGTCCGGCTCTCCCGGGACCCGAACCGCTATCTGGGCACCATCCAGCTCGGCATCACCCTGGCCGGGTTCCTCGCCTCGGCGGCGGCGGCCGTGTCGCTCGCCCAGCCGCTGGTCGGTCCGCTGGGTTTCCTCGGCGGGGCGGCCCGCCCGGCCTCGGTGCTGCTGGTGACGGTGGCACTGACCTTCGTCACGCTGGTGATCGGCGAGTTGGCGCCGAAGCGGCTGGCCATGCAGCGGGCCGAGCGGTGGGCGCTGTTGAGCGCCGGGCCGCTGGACCTGCTCGCCCGGGTGTCCCGCCCGGCGGTGTGGCTGCTCAGCTGGGCAACCGACGTGGTGGTCCGCCTGGCCGGCGGGAACCCACGGGCCAGCCGTGAGGAGACGACGGAGGAGGAACTGCGGGAGATGCTGGCCAGTCAGCGGGGTCTGTCGACGCAGCAGCGGGAGATCCTGACCGGTGCGTTCGACATCGCCGGTCGGACGTTGCGGGAGATCCTGGTGGCCCGCCGGGAGGTGACGACGCTGCCGAGCGGTCTGCCTGCCGACCAGGGCGTACGCCTGCTCGGTGCGGCAGGCCGGTCGCGCGCGCCGGTGGTCGGCCCGGGTGGGCTGGACGAGGTGATCGGCGTGGTGCACATCCGCGACCTGGTGCGGGCCGAGGGCGGCACGGTGGGGGAGCAGGCCCGGCCACCGCTGCTGCTGCCGGTCACCCTGCCGGTCGCCGACGCGTTGCGGCAGTTGCGGCAGGAGCACCAGCAGTTGGCTCTCGTCGTCGACGAGCACGGCGGCATCGACGGCATCGTCACGTTGGAGGATCTGTTGGCCGAGGTCGTGGGGGAGTTGTACGACGAGACCGACCGTGACGTGCGTGGTGTGGTCCGGGAGCCGGACGGGTCGCTGCTGGTGCCGGGCGACTTTCCGCTGCACGACCTGCCCGATGTGGGCGTGCGGCTGAGCTTCCCCCTGTCCCGGGAGTACACGACGGTGGCCGGGCTGGTACTGGCCCGGTTGGGACACCTGCCGGGGGCGCCGGGCGAGACGGTGCGGTTGCCCGGGTTGACCATGGAGGTGGTGGAGGTCGCCGACCGCGCGGTGCGGCGTGTGCGGCTGCGCGGCTTCGTCACCGAGCGATGAGCGTATCGCCTGAACGAGGGACAGAATGCGCGAAACAGCCCCGGGCGGCTGCCGGGCACCTACCGTGCGGTACGTGAAGGACCGAGGGTTGCGTACGTTCGTCACCGTCCTCGCCGGCCTCGCGGTGATCTATTTCGGCAGCACCGGCCGCAGCCCCGAGGAGGGCCGTGGCATCTCCGGCGGGGTCATCGTCCTGGCGTTGCTCGCCGCGCTGCTGGTGTGGCACCTGACCCGACCGGGCGACAAGACCGTCAAGTGAGTGGGCTCACCCGGCGGCGACGCGGGTGACCTCACCGGCCGACTCCTCGCCGAGCGCCACCCGGACCAGCGCCGAGGCGAGCCGGCCGAAGTCCGGCTCGTCGACCAGCGAGGCCAGCCGGTCCGGTGAGCCCGGCAGACCCAGCCGCTTCGCGCCGGCAAGGGCCCGGCGGTCCGCGTACGGGCGCAGATCCGACCAGACGGTCTGTGCCTCGCGCAGGTAGATGTCCGCGCCGGTGGGCCCGATGCCGGGGAACTCGGTGAGCCGTCGGCGTAGCCCGGCCGGGTCGCCCTGGGCGTCGCGGTGCAGTCGCCGCAGGTCGCCGTGCCAGCGGTCCAGACACAGCCGGGCGCCGGTGCCGAGCATGGTGGCGGTGCGCTCGTCGTAGCGGCGGTAGTGACCACGGCCCAGCGCGTCGACGCGCTGCTGCCAGCTCGCCGCCTCCATCGCCTGCGGTGTGCGGTAGCCGGCGGTGAACAGCTCGCGCGCGGCGTCGACCGCCACGCACGCGCGGATGCGGGTGCTCAGCAGGGTGGCCAGCACCAGCAGTTGGTACAGCGGACCGGGGCGGTCGGCCAGGCTGATGCCGGCCTCCTCGGCGTACGTGTGGCCGCGCCGGTCCAGCAGGACCCGCACGACGGCTCGATCGTCACCCACATCGCAACGGGTACCCGCTCGGCGTCCGGCTAGCCCTCTCGACGCCTGCCGCGACGGAGAATGCGCTCGGGCGCGGCGGGTATGCGGCCGGTGGAGGCGGTCGATGCCGCCTGCCGTACCGGGAGGGAGACGCTCGTGGTCAACCCGCAGCAGGAGGAGTTCCGGCGTAACGCCAAGGGAGCGACCAGCCAGGACAGCAAGGGGCCCCGACCGACCGGGCACCCGCTCAACAGTGGCTCGTCGCGCGGGGACGTCGGTCGGCCGGTGCCCAAGGGGCAGGTGTCGCCGTACGGTCCGGCGGGTGAGCCGGTCGCCGAGGACGACAGCGACACCCGCGCCTGACGATCGTGCTCACGGCCGCCGCAACCTGTTCCAGGTCGCGGCGGCCGTGAGTCCGTACGCCAGGTGGGGGATGATGTCGGAGATCCAGTCCGAGCGCCGCCAGGTACGGGGATCGCTGATGCCGAGCGCCGTGATGGACCCGTCGGTCATCGCCATGACGCCGGCCCCGAGCACGCCGGTCGCCAGCGGAATCGGCTGCCGCCGCCCGTCCGCGTAGGCCGCGAACGCCATGCCGGCGGCGATGCCCAGCCCGTACCCGATCAGGGGCCCGAGCCCCGAGCGGCGGGTGGCCGCCCGGGGCCCCGACCCCAGATTCACGTGCGCGATGTGGGCCAGCCGGTCGACGGTCTCCTCCGGCGTGCTGCTCGCCGGTCGCGCCCGAAGGGCGATGTCCAGGTAGCCGACCACGTTCAGCGCGGTGCTGCCGACAGCGCCCGCGATGGCGCCGTCGGCCAGGTCGACGCTCCTCACTTCGGATCGCCCGGTTCGCGTTCGCTCTTGGGCCCGTAGGTGCGCTCACCGCGGACGACGCCCCGTTGGCCGCGATCCTCCTGGAGGATCCGGTTGGCGACCTGGTTGGCCTTGCCGTCGGGTACCCGACGTCCGGAGTCGTCGATCGCGTTGCGCAACCGCGCCCGCTGCTTGTCGTACGCGTTGCTGCCCGGCCGTGGTCCTGGCATCTGCTGCCTCCTTCGTCGCCGTTGGCGTACCGCGGCCGTCTACCCGTTGGGCGGCAGCCCAACCCCGGGGCCGTCAGCGGGGGCCGCGGACCACGGTGTGCCAGTGGGCGTGCACCGCGCGCAGCGGCACGCCGCGCGTCACCGCGGTCTCGGCCGCGAAGTCGGCGGCGAGCAGCGACGCCGTGCGGCAGCGGCCAGATGAAGCCGTGTACCACCCGCAGCGGCCGGTGCCGGCGAACCGCCCCGACGGCGGCCAAGCGCACGGCGCGCAGGGACGGCTCCGAGCCGTCCACGCCGACCACCACCGCCGCGCTGTCCGCCGCGTTGTCCGCCGCGTTCACCGCCGCACCTCCCGCCGGGCCAGTATCGCGGGCGTGGCGGCCCGGCGGAGCGATACCGACTCGCGGGCCCCGGTCGGTACGCTGGCGACGACCCGAGCGCAAGGAGCGTCGTCGATGGGCGAACCGCCCGGCGTGCCGGACGCGTTCCACGGCGCCCTGGCGACCCGGGGCGCCGACTGACCCGCGACGACAGGTTGCCCGGGCGCGTCCGTATGATGCTTGCCCTGTAGCAAGTTTTTGGAGGGACGGCCAAGCATGGTGGACGCGCCGGACGGGGTGTCGCGCGCGCTACGCGAAGCCGCGCCCGACCAGTTGGCGGAGGCGGCGGACCGGGCTATCCGGGTGGCGTTGGGCGCGTTGCGCACCGACGTGTTCGTCGCCGACTACCGGATCAGCGGGCTCTGGCCCGTGCTGGATCCGGACCTGCCGGCGGCCGGGGCCCTGGCCCGGCACACCGTGGCGCAGCGCTGCTTCTCCAGCCAGCAGCCGGTGCGCGACGGTCTCGACGGCGGGGCCTGCCGGCTCTACCTGCCCCTGACGGTGTGGGGGGAGCGCCTCGGAGTGCTGCTCATCGAGTTGCCGACCGTGCCCGGCCCGGCGGTCACCGGCCGCGCCACCGACATCGCCGGTGACCTGGCGGTGGCGATGCGCGCCGCGGACCGGGAGACCGACCGCTACCGGCGCGCCCGACGCCGCGAGCGACTCAGCATGGCCGCCGAGATGCAGTGGGACCTGCTGCCCGGGCGCAGCGTCGCGCACCGCTCCTTCAACCTGGCCGGGCAGTTGGAGCCGGCGTACACCGTCGGCGGGGACCACTTCGACTGGTCGTTGGACGGTGACCGGCTCACGCTGACGGTGCTCAACGGCGAGGGCAACGGTCTGGCCGCGTCGCTGCTGACGGCGGTCACGGTCAACGCGATGCGCAACGCACGCCGCTCGGACGGCGGGCTCACGGAGCAGGCGGAACTGGCCTCGGACACGGTCTACTACCAGCATCGCGGTCGTCGGTACGTGGCCACGCTGCTGCTGGAGCTGGACATCGCCACCGGGCGGGTGCGGGCGGTCGACGCCGGTTCGCCGCATCTGCTGCGCATGCGCGGCGCGACGGTCGAGCCGATGACGTTGGACCAGCAGTTGCCGCTGGGCATGTTCGCCGAGACCCGCTACGAGCTTCAGGAGTTCCAGCTCTCGCCGGGAGACCGGGTCTTCGTGGTCAGCGACGGGGTGTGGGCGGCCGAGCCGGCGGGGCGGGAACCGTACGGGCAGCGGATGATGGCCCGGTCCATGCGGGCCACACGGTTGCAGCCGGCGACCGAGGCGGTTGGTACGGTGATGCGCGAACTACACGCCTACCACGCGGAATCCGATTTGCGCGACGACGCCGTCGTCGTGTGCCTCGACTGGCATGGTCCGCGTGGGCGGGATGGCGGATGAGGGTCGCCGCCACCGTCCCGGGCGGGCACCAGCGCGACGACGGTAGGGGACATCGGGTGGAGCGACCGGCGGATCTCGCCGCGGCGATCAACGTGGCCGCAGAGACGCTGATCGCCGTGCTCGACTCGGCGGCGGCGCGGCACCAGGTGCCACCGACCCAGTTGCGGGTGCTGATGCTGATCAGTGGTCGGCCGGAGACCAACGTCAACGGGTTGGCGGAGTTGCTCGACGTGGTGCCCTCCTCGGCCAGCCGGCTGTGCGACCGGCTGGAGGCGACAGGTCTGTTGCGCCGGGTCGCCGATCCGCGCGACCGGCGGGAGGTGCGGCTGGTGCCCACCCCCGCGGCGCTGACCCTGCTGCGGGAGTTGGCGGAGCGGCGGCAGCGCGCGGTGCAGGCGGTGCTGGACAGGATGGCGCCGCGGGCACAGCACGAGTTGCTGGCGGCGTTGCTGGCGTTCGGGCGTGCGGCCACGCAGCCGGTGCCGGAGCAGCAGACCGACCAACCAGCGGTCCAGACGGCCTGACCGTCCACTAATATCCTAGGACGCTTTAGCGGTGGTGATCCCCACCACAGAGCGGCACGACCGCGCCGAGACCGCACGGCGACCGGGACACGAACGAGAGCCCGATATAGTGGCAGCGCACTTACCCGGCCCGCGATCTCGAAGATCGCGGGCCGTATCAGGGCAGAGGTCCCGTCCCGGGGCCGCAGGGGAGCCGGTGGTTGCCGGCCCGACAGCGCGTACGACCTCCGCCGCGCCCGATCTCGGCCAGGCGTCGGGGCGTGCCGTGGAGGAGGTTCGGTGTCGCGTCGGCCGGCTCAGGCAGAGCACCCGCGGGACATCGGTGACCAGGCGCCCGGTGACCAGGTGCTCACCCTGCCCAACCTGATCAGCTTCGGGCGGCTGCTGGGCGTACCCCTGTTCCTCTATCTGTTCCTGGTGGCCCGCGCGGACGTGGCGGCGGTGGTGGTGCTGGCCATCGGCGGCACCACCGACTGGGTCGACGGTTGGATCGCCCGCCGACTGCGTCAGGTGAGCCGCCTCGGTGAGCTGCTCGACCCCTTCGCCGACCGGCTCTACATCCTCGCCACGCTGCTCGCCTTCACCGCCCGGGAGGTCGTGCCGTGGCAGTTCACGGCGGCCCTGCTGGCCCGGGAGGCGCTGCTGCTCGGTTCGCTGGCGGTGTTGCGCCGCTTCGGGTACGGGCCGCCGCCGGTGCACTACATGGGCAAGACCGCCACGTTCCTGCTGCTCGCGGCGTTCCCGGTGCTGCTGTTGGCCACCGAGTGGAGCGCGGCGGCGACGGCGACGGCCGCGATCGGCTGGGGGCTGGCCTGGTGGGGGTTGGTGCTCTACTGGGTGGCCGGCGCGATGTACGTGGTGCAGGCGTCGCGGCTGGTGCGTGCGGCGCGCGGTCGGGGAGCGCCGGCGTGAGCACGACCCCGCCGCGGCGGCCCCGCCCGGATCGGGTGTACGCCCCGGACTTTCTCACCGAGTTGTTCCGCAACCCCCTGGACCCGGGGTACGCGGACGCGGCCGTCGCGCGCCAGCGGACGACGTCGACGGACGCGCCCCGGGGCTGGGCGGCGCGGTCCGTCGGCCTGGTCGTGGTGGTGGTGCTGGGTTTCCTGTTCGCGGTGGCGTACCGCCAGACGATGGCGGACGAGCCGGGGCGCGCTCAGGCCCGCTCGGGGTTGGTGGCGCAGATCAAGGAGCGGGAGAGCCAGACGGACCGGTTGTCGGCGCGGGCGGATCAGCTGCGCGAGGACGTCAGCCGGCAGCGGGACGCTGCGTTGAGTGGGTCGGCCGCGGCGCGCCTGCGGGACCTGGAGGCGAGCACCGGGCTGGGTCGGGTGCGGGGCGACGGTGTGGTGGTGCGCCTGGCGGACGCTCCGGGAAACGCGGACGCGGTGACCGGTGCGGGAGCGGGGCCGCCGCGGGTGCTGTACAGCGACCTGCAGGGTGTGGCGAACGCGTTGTGGAGCGCTGGCGCGGAGGCGATCGCGATCAACGGTCAGCGGTTGACGTCGACGTCGACGATCCGTTCGGCGGGCGAGGCGATCCTGGTGGATTTCCGGCCGGTGACGGGTCCGTACGAGGTGTCGGCGACGGGTCCGGGGTCGATGCGGCGCAAGTTCGAGGACAGCCGGAACGCGGCGCTGATGCGGGAGGTCGCGCAGAAGACCGGTTTGTCGTTCGGTGTGCGGGAGGCGGAGGACCTCACCCTGCCGGCCGCTCCGGAGCCGCAGCTACGCTACGCCAAGCCGTCGGTCAGCTCGAGCCCTTCGGGGGCGGTTGGCCGGTCTGGCAGTCCTGGGTCGTCGGGTTCGCCGGGGACCGCTAGTCCTTCCGGAGGTGGCGGATGATCGCGGTGCTGGCGTTGCTCGCCGGTGTGGTGCTCGGGGTGTGGCTCGATCCCACGGTGCCGGCGGCGTTGCAGCCGTACCTGCCGATCGCGGTGGTCGCCGCGTTGGACGCGGTGTTCGGTGGGGTGCGGGCGAAGTTGGACCGCATCTTCGACGACAAGCAGTTCGTGGTGTCGTTCATCTCGAACGTGCTGGTGGCCGGTCTGATCGTGTATCTGGGTGACCAGTTGGGTGTGGGTGGGCAGTTGTCCACCGGTGTGGTGGTCGTTCTGGGTGTGCGCATCTTCGGAAATGTGGCGGCGATCCGTCGGCACCTGTTCCGGGCGTAGGTTTGACAGCGATGAGCGACGAGCAGGCGGAGACGGGTACGGGTTGGCCGCAGCCGGCGACACCGGGGCGGCCTGGTGGGCCGGCGGGTGAGCCGGATCCGCGGCCGGACGCGCCCGATCCGGACGAGTTGAGTCCGTTGGCGCCGCACGGTCCGGCGCGGGAGTCGGAGCCGGAGCCCGGGAGCGCGGACCCGGACGGTGCGGAGCCGGATGTGCCGCCGGTCGATGACGGGGCGACGGTGGACCTGCGGGCGGTGTCGCGTGTGGGTGAGCCGGTGGCGCCGTCGGACGAGCCGACGGTGGTGGACGAGGCGACGGTGACGTCGCCCGCGCCGGCGGGTCGTTCGCGGTGGAGCGCGGCCGGGCTGATGATCGCGGTGTTGTTGGCGTTGCTGGGTTTCACGCTGGTCGTGCAGTTGAAGACGACGTCGACGGATCCGACGTTGGGTGCGACGCGTCAGGAGGACCTGGTGCGGATTCTGTCGGATCTGGATGCGCGCGAGAGTCGGCTTCAGCAGGACATCCGGGCGTTGGAGGACAGTCAGCGGCAGTTGGCCTCGGGTGAGCAGGGTCGGCAGGCGGCGTTGGACGAGGCGACGCGTCGGGCCGACGAGCTGGGGATTCTGGCGGGGACGTTGCCGGCGGCGGGGCCGGGGTTGACGGTGCAGTTCTCCAGTGGGGCCAAGCCGATCACGGCGAACCGGGTGTTGGACGCGGTGCAGGAGTTGCGGGGCGCGGGCGCGGAGGCGATGCAGATCTCCGGTGCGGACCGGGCGACGGTGCGGGTGATCGCGTCGACGTACTTCCTGGATGGGGAGAACGGGTCGTTGATGGTGGAGGGGCGTCGGTTGACGGGGCCCTACACGATCACGGTGATCGGTGATCCGGCGACGATGCGTACGGCGTTGAACATTCCTGGTGGGGTGGTGGCATCGGTCCGGGGTGACGGCGGTAACGTGACGTTTGGGGAGCGTGAGGTTGCCGAGGTTTCGGCACTGCACGCGCCGACCAAGTAGGAAACACGCCCGTCCGGTCTTCTGACCGGCGCGGCCGCGCCGGGCCCGGGTGGTCCGGGGCACGATGGATGAGGACGCGTCTGGTGATTCCCGAGGATCTGCGATACACCGCCGAGCATGAGTGGGTGGCGGGTGACGGCACCGGTTCGATCCGGGTCGGCATCACGCACTTCGCGCAGGACGCGTTGGGTGACATCGTGTACGTGCAGTTGCCGGAGGCGGGTGCGGTCGTGGCGGCCGGTGACTCGTTGGGTGAGATCGAGTCGACCAAGAGTGTGTCGGAGATCTACGCGCCGGTCGCGGGTACGGTGGCGGCGCGGAACGAGGCGCTGGGTGACACTCCCGAGCTGATCAACACGGATCCGTATGGTGCGGGTTGGTTGGTGGAGATCACGCCGAATGATCCGACGGCGACGGACGGGTTGCTCACGGCCGGCGCGTATCAGAAGATCACCGAAGGCTGAGTGTGCTTGATCCGGCGTGCGGGATGTCTGCGCGCGTCCGGTTGCCCTGCATTTCGGCGCTGGCTAGGCTCGCCCAGTCGACCGAGAAGAACCCATTAGTTGTGCGTTGCGGAATTGCCTTCCCGGGCACGGGGAGCCAGCCGCCGGGTGTTGGAGTGCCCGGCGGCCAGACCCGCCATTACCCGACGCCGACCGAACAGATCCGTGAGGTGGTCCCATGACGCGGCCAGACGACGAGTTCCCCCCGCTCGACGTCACTTCGACGCTCAATCTCGGTTCGCTCGACGAAGTGCTGGAGGGGCCGGACACCGATGTGGTGCCGAGCCGGATGTCCGGTTCGTTGCCGCCGGGTATGGCGCTGCTGGTGGTTCGTCGCGGTCCGAATGCGGGTGCCCGGTTCCTGTTGGACCACGATGTGACGACCAGTGGCCGGCATCCGGACAGTGACATCTTCCTTGATGACGTGACGGTGTCGCGTCGGCACGCGGAGTTCCATCGTGATGGTGGGACCTTCACGGTGCGGGATGTGGGCAGCCTGAATGGCACGTACGTGAATCGTGAGCGTGTCGAGGCGGCCACGTTGAGCAATGGTGACGAGGTTCAGATCGGTAAGTTCCGGGTGGTGTTCATCGCCGGTCCGCGCCCGGAGGAGGAGGCCGGCCGGGGGTGAACGAGCCTGCGGCCTCCATGCCACCCGGGGCGGCCCGGTCCCAGCCGCTGATGAGCATCGGTGAGGTGCTCGGTCAGTTGCGGGTGGATTTCCCGGACACGACGATTTCGAAGCTGCGGTTCCTCGAGGCCGAGGGGCTGGTTGAGCCGCAGCGGACGGCGGCGGGTTACCGGAAGTACAGCTGGGACGATGTGGCGCGGTTGCGGTTTGTGTTGACCGCGCAGCGGGACAGGTACCTGCCGTTGCGGGTGATCCGTGAGCAGTTGGCCGAGTGGGATTCGTCCGGTGAGCAGCCGGAGCGGTCGCGGCCGGCGTTGGTGGCGGTGGGGCCCGATGGTGCGGTGCCGGGTCGGGAGTTGGCGGAGCCGGCCGAGTCGTCGCAGGTGCGGCTCGGCCGGACTGAGTTGGTGGCCCGTAGTGGGATCGACGAGTCGACGCTCGTGGAGTTGGAGCGGCTCGGTGTGTTGGTGTCGGATCCGCCGGGGTGGTATGACGCGGACGCGTTGATCATCGCGTCTGCGGTGGCGGGTCTGGCGGCGTACGGGCTGGAGCCGCGGCATCTGCGGGGTTATCGGACTGCGGCCGATCGTGAGGTCGGGTTGTTCGCGCAGTTGGTGGCGCCGTTGGCGCGGCAGAGTGATCCGGCGGCGCGGGCGCGGGCGGCGGAGACGGCGCGGGAGTTGGTGGCGTTGTCGGAGCAGTTGCACGCGGCGTTGGTGCGGGTGGGGCTGCGGTCGACGTTGGGTCGGTGAGAGTGCCCGGCAGGTGGCGGCGGAGCGGAAAGATCTCTTCGGGGAAGCGTGCCGTAGGCTTGCCGGGGTAACCCCTTTCTGGCGCGGGCGTGGTGCTGTAGCGCATGGGACGGCCGTGTTGCGGTCCGTGTACCGTGCAGGGAAGGGCGCGGTGCGTAGGTTGACGACGACACGGAGGCGGCGGTGCGCGAGCTGAGCGTGGTCGGAGTTCGGGTGGAGCTGCCGAGCAACCAGCCGATCGTCCTGCTCAGGGAGGTCGAGGGCGACCGCTATCTGCCGATCTGGATCGGTGCGGTCGAGGCCACGGCCATCGCTTATGAGCAGCAGGGGGTCAAGCCGGCCCGTCCGTTGACGCATGATCTTTTGCGGGATGTGTTGGCGGCGTTGCAGGCGCCGTTGCAGGCGGTGGAGATCACCGAGCTCAAGGAGAACGTGTTCTACGCCGACTTGTTGATCGGTGACGGGGTGCGGGTGTCGGCGCGGCCGAGCGATTCGATCGCGTTGGCGTTGCGTGTTGGTGCGCCCATTCGTTGTGCGGAGCAGGTCCTCAGCGAGGCGGGGATCGTTATCCCCGACGAGCAGGAGGACGAGGTGGAGAAGTTCCGCGAGTTCCTGGATCAGGTCCGTCCGGAGGACTTCGCGGGCTGAGCCGTTCCGGTTCCCCGTTGGCGTCACGGTGGGTGACGCCAACGCGTGGTGGTGATCTTTCTCGGTGGCTGCGCGGCGTGTCGCGTCGGTTCCTCCGCGGTAACCCCTGAAGGTGGCGTTAGGGTTGCCGTGTCGAGGGGTGCGCGTCGGAGAAACGATGCGGCGCCGCACTGACGGGGAGGTTGTCCGCATGCACGAGCCGCAGGATCCCGATCCGGGTACACAGGTGAACGAGCCGGGTGTGACGCCTGAGGGTGATGGCTCGGTGGGCTACCGAGGTGTGACGGCGTGCCACGCGGTGGGCATCAGCTATCGGCAGTTGGATTACTGGGCGCGGACGACGTTGGTCGTGCCGAGCGTCCGGGACGCGTCGGGTTCGGGGACGCAGCGGTTGTACTCGTTCCGCGATCTGGTGGTGTTGAAGGTCGTGAAGCGGTTGTTGGATGCGGGGGTGTCCCTGCAGAACATCCGTAAGGCGATCGAGGCGTTGCGGTCGCGTGGTGTGGAGGATCTGGCGGGTATCACGCTGATCTCTGACGGGACGACGGTGTACGAGTGCCGGTCCCCGGAGGAGGTGGTCGACCTGTTGCAGGGTGGGCAGGGCGTGTTCGGGATCGCTATCGGTGGGGCTTTCAAGGAGATCCAGGGGTCGTTGTCGCATCTGCCGGCGGAGCCGGCGGCGAGCGTCCCGGCGGAGCCGGTGGTGGGGTCCGCGTCGGATCCGATGGGCGACGAGTTGGCGGCGCGGCGGGCGCGGCGGCGCGCGGGCTGAGTAGCGCTGCGCGTCTGTCGGTGCGCGGTCCGTTGGCGCGGGTGACTTTTTTGGACGCGGCCGTTCGGTGACTGTGGGTCAGGGTGTTTGACGTCGGGTGGCTGTTCCCCGGCTGGTGAATCCACAGTGGACACGGTGGGTGTCGTTCCGGTTGCTGTGGGTGGATCTTTCGGGTTGACGGTGATGACGGTGCGTGTCCACCAGTTGTCGGGAACCGGATAGGGGGGCCCTGACCGGAGGTCGCGGGCACGCTATGGTCCGTCACGGTCCCCGCCGTGGTGTCCGTGGCATGAGGGTGTCGCGTCGGTGGCCGTAGCCCCTGCGCGTCACCGCGCGCGACCTTTCACCCCCGGAAGGAACGACCGTGACGGTTACGGAAGAGACCGCTCCCGCCTCGCACTACGACCGCATCGGCGGTGCGAGTTCGGTGAAGGCGGCCGTCGAGCTGTTCTACGACAAGGTTCTCGTCGATCCCGAGTTGGCTGGCTATTTCGCCACTGTGGACATGCCGACCCAGCGGCGGCACCTGGCGCTGATGTTGACGGTGGTGCTGGGTGGCCCGAACGAGTACGCGGGTCGCGGATTGGCCGAGGCGCACCAGCCGCTGGGCATCCCGGCGGAGCACTACGCGATGGTGGGTGCGCACCTGGTCGCGACGCTGACCGAGCTGGGTGTGCCCGCCGACGTCCTGGACGACGTGCGGACAGTGCTGGGGCAGGTGCAGGACCAGGTGGTGTCCACCGGAGAGCGTCCGGGCGCCTGAGCGTGGACGCGGCCCGACTCAAGCAGAGTTGGTCCCTCGTCGCCGCGCACGGCGACGAGGTGCCGCTCTACTTCTATTCGACGTTGTTCCTGGGGCATCCCGAGACGCGGCAGATGTTCCCGACGAACATGGCGGGGCAGCGGGATCGTCTCGTCACCGCGTTGGGACACATCGTGTCGCATGTGGACCAGGTCGACCGGCTGGTGGGGTTCCTGCAGGACCTCGGCGCGGATCACCGTAAGTTCGCGGTGCGCGCGGAGCACTACCCGGCGGTCGGTGAGGCGCTGCTGGCGACGTTGCAGCATTTCCTGGCCGAGCAGTGGACCGACGAGCTGGCCCAGGACTGGGCGGGCGCGTACGGGTTGGTCGCGCAGGTGATGACGGAGGCCGCGCAGGCCGCCGAGGCGGTGAACCCGCCGTGGTGGGTGGCGGAAATCGTGGCCCATGAGCGGCGGGCGTTCGACGTGGCGGTGTTGACGGTGCGTCCGCAGTACCTGTTGCCGTTCACTCCGGGTCAGTCGGTGGGGGTGTCGCATCCGTCGGTGCGGTCGTGGCGGTACTACTCGCCGGCGAACGCGCCGCGCGCGGACGGCACGTTGGAGTTGCATGTGCGGGCCGCGCCGGGTGGCGCGGTGTCGTCGCGGCTGGTGTACGGCTCGGCGGTGGGTGACCGCGTGAATCTGGCCGCGCCGGTGGGGGAGCGGCTGGCGTTGTGGTCGGCGGGTTCCAGTGACCTGTTGCTGTTGACGTCGGGTACGGGCTGGGCGCCGATGAAGGCGTTGGTGGAGCAGGTCGCCGCGGAGGGTTCCCGTCGTCGGGTGGACCTGTATGTGGGTGCGCGGTCGCGCGGCGAGTTCTACGACAGCGACGCGATCGACAAGATGGCGTCGTCGTTTCCGTGGTTGACGGTGACGTACGTGGTTGGCGCGGACGTGAACCGGCCGGGTGAATTCGTGCACGCGGTGGACCGGGCGTTGGCCGATGGTGACTGGCGTTCGCGGCACGTGTACGTGTGCGGGTCGGACGAGATGGTGTCGCACGCGGCGCAGACGTTGGCGCGGGCGGGTTACCACGAGGGTCAGGTGCATCACGAGGGTCTGGGCAAGCAGTGGTACGGCCCGGCGTGGCGTACGGCTGTCCAGCAGTCGAGTGAGGGGGGTGACCGGTGAGCGCGAGGAGTGAGCTTGCGAGCCCCGCAGTCGCGAACGGAAGGTGGGAGCGGTGAGCGCGAGGAGTGAGCTTGCGAGCCCCGCAGTCGCGAACGAGAGGCGTGAGCGGTGAGCGCGACCCCGATCAGCCGGTACGACGGGATTCAGGTGTCCGGCGGTGTGCAGGTACGGATGACGTCCGACCGGGTTCGGCGGTGGGAGTTCGGCACGGCGCCGTTCACGCGGCGCGGCTACGACCACGCGGACGTGGATCGGTTCCGGGTGCAGATCGCCGACGAGTTGGATCTGTTGGCGACGCAGATCGCGCATCTGCGGGCGGAGAACGAGCGGCTGACCGACCGGGTGGAGTTGCACCGCCACGGGGTGATCCCGAGCACGGGGGCGGCGGCGAAGGTGCCGGCGGCCAAGGAGGTGAATCTGCTCTCGGCGGCGCAGCGGGAGGCCGAGCAGATCATCGCGCAGGCGCACGACTACGCGCGGCGGGTCGCGGAGTACGCCCGGGTGCAGTACGAGAGTTACATGCGGGCGGCGGCGGAGGAGGCGAAGCAGGAGGCCGAGCGGGCGGTGGCGGAGTACCGCAGTTCGGCCGGGTCGAGCTTCGACGAGACGGTGGCGACCCGGGAGGCGTTGCGGATCTTCGGCGAGATGATGGTGTCGCACATGCAGGCGGCGGCGCGGCATCTCGACGACGGCAGTGAGCAGTTGGCGCGCACCATGGACCGGATCGCGAAGGAGACGCCGGGGGCGCCTTTCGTGGGTGGTGTGGCGGGACAGTCGGCGTTGCCGCGTCACCACCAGCGGTGACCGGTCTCGGGTGCGGCCCCGCGTTCGGGTGGGGCCCCACCCGGCTGGCGGCTCAGGTGGTGTGGGCGCGGACCGCGTCGGCGATGGGTGTGGGGCCGTCGACGAGTTCCAGGGTCGCGCCGGCGGTGCGGGGTTCGTGAAGGAGCGCGGCGAGGACCAGGGCGACGTCGGCGCGGCTGATGGCGCCTCGGCCGGCGTGTCCGGTGAGGGTGACGTGTCCGGTGGGTTCGTCGTCGGTGAGGCGGCCGGGGCGTAGCACCGTCCAGGCCAGGTCGCGGGCGCGCAGGTCGTCCTCGGCGGCGCGTTTGGCGCGCAGGTACGCGGCCCACACGTCGTCGGTGCCGGCCGCGGGTGGCGCGTCCACGCCCATCGAGGAGACCAGCAGGTAGCGGTGGACACCGGCGCGGGTGGCGGCGTCGGCGAGCAGCGCGGCGGCGGCCCGGTCGACGGTGTCCTTGCGGGCGGCGCCGCTGCCGGGTCCGGCGCCGGCGGCGAAGATGACCGCGTCGGTGTCCTGCAGGTGCGCGGCGACCTCGTCGACGTCGGCGTGTTCCAGGTCGCAGACGACCGCGGTGGCGCCGACGGCGCGCAGGTCGTCGACGTGGTCGGGGTTACGGATCAGGCCGACGGCGGTGTCGCCGCGCTCGCTGAGGTGCCGCTCGAGCAGCAGGGCGATCTTGCCGTGGCCTCCGGCGATGACAACACGCATGTGGTCAACCTACCGGCGGGCCCGTCGTGGTCGCCGGCTGCTCGCCCCTGCCGAACGGGCGGCCGGCCGTCGTCGTCGCGTTCATTTCGTCGCGGTGGCCCATTCGGCCGCCGTGGAGGGGCTGTAGTACCGGGTGAAACCGCAGCCCCACGCGATCGGGTCGGCGAGCGGCGCGCCACCCCAGCGGGACGTGCCGGACACGAGCAACCGGGTGCCGATCTGATAGGCGGGCACGTGCTCGGACGTGGCATCGCCGGTTCCGGCCCCCGCGGTGGGCGGCGACATGTCCACCACGGCGGTGCCCTCGGAGCCACCCGCGAACCAGGTGTGCACCTGGAAGGTCACCGATCGCAGGTTCAGGGGCGGATGGTTGCTGCGCCCGGTTCGGGCCGGCCCGATGCCGGTCACGGTGCCGTCGAAGGCGAACGCCTGCTCGGCGAGCGTCCGCGGTGAGTACGCCTTGACGCACTGCGCCGCGCCGAAGGCGAGCGGATCACCCGGCTTGACTCCGGCCGGCAGGTCGGCCGCCGACGCCGAGGCGGCCGGTGCGACCGAGGCGGTGTCCGGCGGCTGTGCCTGCGGCGTCGCGGCGGGCCGGTGGACGCCGTACAGGCCCGCCGCGACGATCACCGCGGTCGTGGTCGCGGCCGCCGTCAGGGTCCAGCGCCTGCGGTGGACCCGGCGGACCGCCGCGGCGGCCACGGCCAGTTCGTCGGGGGCGTCGGCGGCGTCGGCGGCGAACAGGTCGCGCAGCTCACGCTCGGTCGACTGGGTCATCGGGTCTCCGTCCGTGCGTCGATGGCCGCGGGGCGCAGGCTCGCCAGGGCCCGTGAGGCGGTGGCCCGTACCGCGCTCTCGCTGACCCCCATGGCCGCGGCGATCGCCGCGTCGTCCAGGTCGGCGAAGTAGCGCAGGACGAGCACTGTGCGGGCGCGCGGGGCGAGTCTGCTCAACAGCACCCGCATCTGGTCCCGGGCGGCGACCGCGTCGGCCGGGTCGGCCACCGTGGCGCCGGTCTGCTGGCGCAGGTCGGTGGGCCGCTCCGTGGTCCAGCGGCGGCGACGCCAGCTCAGGTGCGCGTTCACCAGCATGCGGCGTACGTATGCCTCGGGGTCCGCCGCCGCGCGCACCCGCTTCCAGTGCCGGTACGCGTCGGCCAGCACGGTCTGTGCAAGATCCTCCGCCATGTGCCGGTCGCCGCTCAGGACGAACGCCAGGCGCACCAGCGACCGGCCGTACCCCGCCACGAAATCCTCGAACGACACGCCCGCTCCCGTCAGTGCTTCTCACCAGAAAGACGCATCGGCCGTCGCCCCGCGCTGCACACCCGCCCGGTCAGCTCACCGCCGGTCAGGAAACCACGGGGGGCGTCGGGGGGTGCGTTGAGGCAGCATGGAGGGGTGACGAAGAGTGTGCAGGAGCTGGCCTCGCTGGTGGCCGGCGGTCAGGTGGTGGTGCTCAGCGGGGCGGGCCTGTCCACCGAGTCGGGTATCCCGGACTATCGGGGGCCTTCCGGGGTGGCCCGTCGGCACACCCCGATGACCTTCCAGGCGTTCACCCGGGACGCGGTGGCGCGACGCCGGTACTGGGCGCGTAGCCACCTGGGGTGGCGGTTGATCGCGCGGGCGACGCCGAACGACGGGCACCGGGCGGTGGCGCGGTTGCAGGACGCCGGCCTGGTCGACGCGGTGATCACGCAGAACGTCGACGGGCTGCACGGGGCGGCGGGCAGCGACCGGGTGGTCGAGTTGCACGGGCGCCTCGACGAGGTGATCTGCCTGGACTGCGGCAACCTGACCTCCCGCGAGGAGGTGGACCGGCGGCTGCGTGAGGCCAACCCGGACTTCGTGGCCCGGGTCGCCGCCGTCAACCCGGACGGTGATGTTGATCTCCCTGACGAGCAGGTGGCGGGGTTCCGGCCGGTGGACTGCGGGATCTGCGGGACGGGGATGCTGAAACCGGACGTGGTGTTCTTCGGCGAGACGGTGCCGGCGCAACGGGTGGCGCGGTGTTTCGCGCTGGTGGAGCAGGCCCGGGCGGTCGTGGTGCTCGGGTCGTCGCTGACGGTCATGTCGGGCCGGCGGTTCGTGATCCGGGCCGCGAAGCAGGGCATTCCGGTGGCGATCGTCAACCAGGGCCCGACCCGGGGTGACGGATACGCCACGGTGCGCGTCGACGCGCCGCTGGGGCAGGTGCTGCCGGCGCTCGCCGAGCGGATCACCGGCGCGTCGGCGGTGCCGGTGTGACAGCCGCCCCCGGGGTAGGACATCTGCCGGAAACACCGGCGCTGGTAGCGTTGACCATGCCGGTAGCACCCACGTGGGAGAGACCGCCCGACAGTTCAGGCGGCGCCGAAGGGGCAAATCCTCCCCGGAACCTCTCAGGCAAAAGGACCTCGTGGGCAGGCACTGTGGAGCGCCCCTGCGGGGTGTGACAGAGGGGGAGGCCGACCCGTCGACCTCGCCCGGGAGCGCCCCTGATGTCCGTAGAGCAGTTCGCCACCCGTCACATCGGTCCCGGACCGGACGACGAGCGCCGCATGCTGGAAGTCGTCGGGCACGACTCGATCGACGAGCTGATGGACGCCGCGATCCCCGAGGTGATCCGCTGGCACGGCACCCTCGACCTGCCGGAGGCGGCCACCGAGGCCGAGGCCATCGCCGAGCTGCGTGCCCTGGCGGCCCGCAACACCGTCGCGGTGTCCATGATCGGCCTGGGCTACCACGGTACGCACACCCCGGCGGTGATCCGCCGCAACGTCCTGGAGGACCCGGCCTGGTACACGGCGTACACGCCGTACCAGCCGGAGATCAGCCAGGGCCGCCTCGAGGCGCTGCTGAACTTCCAGACGATGGTCACCGACCTGACCGGCCTGGCGACCGCGAACGCCTCGATGCTGGACGAGGGCACCGCCGCGGCGGAGGCCATGACCCTCGCGCGCCGCGCGTCCAAGACCAAGAGCGGGGTGTACGTCGTCGACGCCGACGCCCTGCCGCAGACCATCGCGGTGATCACCAGTCGGGCGGTGCCGCTCGGCATCGACGTGCGGGTCCTGGACGTCGAGCGCGACGAGTTGCCGGCGGAGTTCTTCGGTCTGCACCTGCAGTACCCGGGGGCGTCCGGCGCGGTCCGCGACCACGCCGGTCTGGTGGAGGCGGCGCACGCCGTCGGCGCCCTGGTCACCGTCGCGGCGGACCTGCTGGCGTTGACGCTGCTGCGGGCGCCGGGGGAGATCGGCGCCGACATCGCCGCCGGCACCACCCAGCGGTTCGGCGTACCCATGGGCTTCGGTGGACCGCACGCCGGCTACCTGGCGGTCCGCGCGGGCCTGGAGCGGATGCTGCCCGGGCGCCTCGTCGGGGTGTCCCGCGACGCGGACGGCAACCCGGCGTACCGGCTGGCGTTGCAGACCCGTGAGCAGCACATCCGGCGGGAGAAGGCGACCAGCAACATCTGCACCGCCCAGGTGCTCCTCGCGGTGATGGCCGGCATGTACGCCGTCTACCACGGCCCGGACGGGCTGCGGGACATCGCGACGCGTACCCATGCCATGGCGGCGCGGCTCGCGGCCGGGCTGCGCGCCGGCGGCGTGGACGTCACGGACGTCGCGTTCTTCGACACCGTCACCGCGCGCGTACCCGGCGGCGCGGCGCGGGTCGTCGCGGCGGCGGCCGAGCGTGGGGTGAACCTGCGCCTGGTCGACGCCGACCGGGTGGGGATGTCCTGCGACGAGACGACCACCGACGCGCACCTGCGCGAGGTGTGGGCGGCGTTCGGGCTGCCCACGTTCGACGGCGACGCCGACGCGGCCCTGCCGGCCGACCTGACGCGCGGCACCGACTTCCTGACCCACCCGGTGTTCCGCAGCCACCACTCCGAGACGGCGATGTTGCGCTACCTGCGGCGCCTCTCGGACTTCGACTACGCCCTGGACCGGGGCATGATCCCCCTCGGTTCCTGCACGATGAAGCTGAACGCGACCACCGAGATGGAGCCGGTCAGCTGGGCGGAGTTCGCGAACATCCACCCGTTCGCGCCGGACACGCAGACCGTCGGGTACCGGGAGCTGATCGGTCAGCTGGAGTCGTGGCTGGCCGAGGTGACCGGCTACGACGCGGTGAGCGTGCAGCCCAACGCCGGCTCCCAGGGTGAGCTGGCCGGGCTGCTGGCCATCCGCTCCTACCACGCGTCGAGGGACCAGGCGCACCGCGACGTGTGCCTGATCCCGTCGTCGGCGCACGGCACGAACGCGGCGTCGGCGGTGATGGCCGGCATGCGGGTCGTGGTGGTGGCCTGCGACGACGACGGCAACGTCGACCTCGTCGACCTCGACGCGAAGATCGAGAAGCACCGCGACGCCCTCGCCGCGATCATGGTGACGTACCCGTCGACGCACGGCGTGTACGAGACGGGCATCGCGTCGCTGTGCGCCAAGGTCCACGACGCCGGCGGCCAGGTGTACGTCGACGGGGCGAACCTCAACGCCCTGGTCGGGTTCGCCAAGCCCGGCCGGTTCGGCGCGGACGTGTCGCACCTGAACCTGCACAAGACGTTCTGCATTCCGCACGGCGGCGGCGGCCCCGGCGTCGGCCCGGTGGCGGTACGCGCGCACCTGGCCCCGTTCCTGCCCGGCGACCCGCTCGGCGCGCACGTCGACGCCACCCCGGCGATCTCGGCGGCCAAGTACGGGTCGGCGGGCATCCTGCCGATCCCGTGGGCGTACCTGCGGATGATGGGCGCCGAGGGGCTGACCCGGGCCACCGGCGTGGCCGTCCTCGCCGCGAACTACGTGGCGGCCCGGCTGCGCGGGCACTTCCCGGTCCTGTACGCCGGCAACAAGGGCCTGGTGGCGCACGAGTGCATCCTCGACCTGCGGCAGTTGACGAAGGCGACCGGCGTGAGCGTCGACGACGTCGCGAAGCGGCTCATCGACTACGGCTTCCACGCGCCGACGATGTCGTTCCCCGTCGCCGGGACGCTGATGGTCGAGCCGACCGAGAGCGAGGACCTGGCCGAACTGGACCGGTTCTGCGACGCGATGATCGCCATCCGGGCGGAGATCGAGCAGGTCGCCTCGGGGCAGTGGCCGGCGGGGGACAACCCCCTGGCGAACGCGCCGCACACCGCGGCAATGGTCAGCGGCGACGAGTGGCCGCACCCGTACCCACGGTCGGTGGGCGCGTACCCGGCCGGAGTCGACCGGGCCGGGAAGTACTGGCCGCCGGTGCGGCGTATCGACGGCGCGTACGGCGACCGGAACCTGGTCTGCTCGTGCCCGTCGCCGGAGGCGTTCGAAGACTGACGACGGGCGTGCCGGGGCGGGCGGTACGGGCCGCCCCGGCCACCGCTGCGACCTGCACTAGCCTGGTCGACGGCGGCTCAGTGGTGACGCTGGGTGGTCGTTCAGGCTACGAGGGCGTGGCGGGCGGGACCGCGGTGCGGTGCGATGCTGCTGCCGTCGGGCAACAGCTCGCCGGTGTCCTCGAAGACGATGACGCCGTTGCAGAGCAGGCTCCAGCCCTGCTCAGGGAAGCAGGCGAGGACCCGGGCGGCTTCCCGGTCGGTGGCTTCAGCTAAGGGGCAGGTCGGTTGGTGCTGGCACATCGGGTTCTCCGGACTGTGGGGGCACTGTGTCATGGTTCACATGACCAGTGACGCACAGTACCAAGCGAAGGTGTCCAGCATCGAGCAGGTGCCGGCCTGGCGTACGGGAAATCCACTGAACGGATGAGGAAGATCGGACCATACGGCGTGGAAACGCTCCCACAGGTGCTGGTCGATGTGCCCGCGGCGCCGCCCGCATGCCGCGACACCCTCGTCGAACGCACCCGCCTCCACTGGCGCCGCGCCGACGGCGGCGACCCCGCCCTCCTCGCCGAAGAGTTCCTCGCCGCCCACGGCCTGGACCTGCGCGACCTGAACCGACCCGCAGCGCACAACCCACGCGCCTGCGGCGCCGCCCTGTACCTGTCCGCCGCCGCCGGCGCGCACCTGGCCGGCGTGCCCACCACCGCACCCGAACCCGCGCCCACCCTGCCCGACCTCGCCGTCGTCATCTACGACCACGGACCCACCCGAGCACCCGCCGCCCCCCACGACGCACCCTGGTGGCTCGGCCCGTGGACCGAAAGCTGGACCCCCGACCAGCACGCCGCCGCCGTCGACGCCGTCCGCGCCGCCATCGGCCGCGGCGACATCTACCAGACCAACCTCGTCGGACACGCCACCGCCCCCTACACCGGCGACCCCCTACCCGCCCTACGCCGCCTCGGCGCCCTACCCGGCGCCCGCTACGGCGGCGTCCTCACCGGCGAGGGCTGGGCCATCGGCTGCGCCTCCCCGGAAACCCTCATCGAAGCCCACCACGGGCAACTGATCACCCGACCCATCAAGGGCACCCGCCCCGCCACCACCACCGGCCACGCCGAACTCCTCGCCAGCGCCAAGGAACGCGCCGAACACATCATGATCGTCGACCTGGAACGCAACGACCTCGCCCGCATCGCCCGCACCGGCACCGTCACCGTCGACGACCTGTTCGCCGTACGCCGCTGGTGCGACCTCTGGCAGGCCGAATCCACCATCCGCGCGCACGCCGCCGACGGCCTCGGCCTCGCCGACCTGCTCCGCGCCACCTGCCCCGGAGGCTCCGTCACCGGCGCACCGAAACTCGCCGCCCTCACCCACATCGCCGCCGCAGAACCCGTCGGCCGCGGCGCCAGCATGGGCGCCCTCGGCTGGGTCACCCCCGGCCACGTCGACCTCGGCCTCACCATCCGCACCGCCGCCGCCGACGGCGACGCCCTGCACACCTGGGCCGGCGGCGGCATCACCTGGGACAGCGACCCCACCGCCGAGGTCGCCGAAGCCGCCGCGAAGACCACCCCCGTCCGCGCCACCCTGACCGGCCGCTGACACCACCACCGGCGGCGATACGCTGACCCCCATGACCATGCGGCCCATCCGGATCATCGGCGACCCCGTCCTGCGCACCGA
This sequence comes from Micromonospora sp. NPDC005174, assembly GCF_040608495.1. Classification (NCBI taxonomy): domain Bacteria; kingdom Bacillati; phylum Actinomycetota; class Actinomycetes; order Micromonosporales; family Micromonosporaceae; genus Micromonospora; species Micromonospora sp. NPDC005174. The sequence continues at coordinate 27,768 of NZ_JBEXIJ010000026.1, forward strand.
ATGCGAGCCGGTCACCACCTTCGACGCCGAGCTCCGCGCCCTGGTCACCGACCTCATGGACACCCTGCTCGGCGAGCCCGGCCGCGCCGGCGTCGCCGCACCACAGATCGGCGTCGACGCCCAGGTCTTCGTCTACGACGCCGACGGGCACCGCGGCCACCTCATCAACCCCACCCTCGAACTGTCCGACGAACTCCAGGACGACGAAGAGGGCTGCCTGTCCATCCCCGGGCTCTACTTCCCAACCGTCCGGGCCCTGCACGCCACCGCCCACGGCGTCGACCAACACGGCGAACCGCTGACCATCACCGGCACCGGCTTCCTCGCCCGCGCCCTGCAACACGAGACCGACCACCTGCACGGCACCCTCTACGTCGACACCCTGCGCGGCGACACCCGCCGCCGAGCCCTGCGCGAGATCCGCGCCGGCCGCTTCGACTCACCCAGCCGCCGCAGCTGAACCCCGCGCCCCTACCGGGCCACCCACTGGTCGTGGCCCAGCTTCGCGACCAACGCCAGCACCACCACCAACAGCACCACCCGCACGAACCCCGACCCCCGCCGCAACGCCATCCGCGCACCCACCACCGCGCCAGCGATGTTGCACACCGCCATCGCCGCGCCCAGCAACCACCACACGTGCCCGGTCACCCCGAACACCACCAACGCGCCCAGATTCGTACCCGCGTTGACCACCTTCGCCATCGCCGACCCGTGCACGAAATCCGCACCCACCAACGTCGTGAACGCCACCACCAGGAACGTCCCCGTACCCGGACCGATCAACCCGTCGTACAGGGCGATACCCACACCGGCCACACCGATCGCCGCCGCGACCCGCACCGGCGTCCGCCGCGCCGGCACGGCCACCACCCCCAACCGCGGCCGCACCAACACGAACACCGCCACCGCCACCAGGACCACCAACACCACCGGCCGGTACGCCGACGCCGGCACCGCCCCGGCCAACGCCGCGCCCACCCCCGCGCTCACCACCGCGACACCCGCCGCCGGCCCCGCCACCCGCCAGTCCACCTTCGTGCGCCGCGCGTACGTCGCCGCCGCCGTCGCCGTACCGAAGATCGCCGCCAACTTGTTCGTCCCCAACGCGGTAGCCACCGGCAGCCCCGGAGCGGCCACCAACAACGCCGGCAGCAGCAACAACCCCCCACCACCGACCACGGCATCCACCCACCCGGCCATCGCCGCGGCGGCCAGCAAGGTACTCAACGACACAGCGTCCACGGCCGGCAATTCTCCCCACCCGAACCACCCGACCGGCTCCCCAAGTGGCACGACTCACCGATCACCGCCCCCGCGCACGCCGCAACCACACCCCCAACGCGCCAACCGCAACGAACACGAGCATCGAACACAGCAACACCTTGACCACACGGCAACCCTGCCACGGGCACGTAAGGTGCAGGAGTGCGCCTGGCCACCTTCAACCTGCTGCACGGACGATCCCTCACCGACGGCCTCGTCGACCCCGACCGAATCGCCGCCGCCGTACGCGCCCTCGACGCCGACGTCCTCGCCCTCCAAGAGGTCGACCGCGACCAGAACCGCAGCGGCAACCTCGACCTCACCGCCATCGCCGCCCACGCCCTCGACGCCCCACACCACCGCTTCGCCGCCGCCGTCGTCGGCACCCCCGGCGAACGGTTCCGCCCCCTGCGACACGACGACGACGGCCACGGCGAACCCTGCTACGGCATCGGCCTCATCAGCCGCCACCCCGTCCGCAGCTGGCACATCACCCGACTCAAACCCGCACCCGTACGCGCACCCGTCTACGTCCCCGGCCCCGGCGGCGGCCTCATCCTCCTCGACGACGAACCCCGCGTCGTCCTCGCCGCCATCCTGGACACCCCCCACGGCCCCCTCACCGTCGCCGCGACCCACCTGTCCTTCGTGCCCGGATGGAACGCCCGCCAACTCCGCCAGACCGTGCGCGCCCTCCGCGCGCTACCCGCCCCCCGCGTCCTGCTCGGCGACCTCAACCTCCCCGCCGGCCCGGCCCGCCTCGTGTCCCGCTGGCAACCCCTGGGCCGACGCCCCACCTACCCGTCCGGGCAACCCCGCGTCCAGCTCGACCACATCCTCGCCGACCGACACGACCTCGATCAGCTCCCACCCGTACGGGCCGTCACCGCGCCGGCGTCCACCATCTCCGACCACCGACCCCTGCTCGTCGACCTCGGCTGAGGCCAGCATCAGCGCCCCGCGTCACCCTCCGCCGGCACCAGAGCCGCCAACACCCGATGGGTACGACTCGCGCGGATCGCCTCACGCTGCTGCCCGGCCGTCACCTCGATGTACGTCTGCGACGACGCCAACGACGCGTGCCCCAACAACCGCATGATCTCCGCAGCCCCCGCACCGTCCTCCGCCAACCGCGTCGCGAACGTGTGCCGCAACGCGTGCAACCGCGCCCCCTTGGGCACCCGGTCACCGATGCCCGCCCGCCGGTAACACGACTCGACCAGATACTGCAGACCACCACGGCGCAGTGGCTCGCCCCGCCGGTCCACCAGCAACACCGAGTCGGGGCGTACCGACCGCGAACCGAAACGCCGCGCCCGACTGTCCAGATAGTCCATCAGCACCCGGTCCAGATCCGCCTCGATCGGCACCACCCGAGGTCGCCCACCCTTGCCGGCCACCTCCACACGCCGCTCACCCGGACGCCCACCCAGCGACCCGACCCGCAACGCGAGCAGCTCCGACAGGCGCAGCCCGGCGCACAGTGCCACCGCCAGCACCGCCACGTCCCGCTCCGGCCACGGGTCCCGCTGCCGGCCGTCGTCACGCGCCACCGACGCCAGCAGCACCTCGGGAGTGTCCGCGCCGCGCAGCGGCTTCGGCTCGGGCAGGACGGCCCGGGGCCGGTCGACCGCCGGCATCGGGTTGCCCGCCACCACTCCGTCGGTGACCAGGAACGTGAAGAAGCTGTTCCAGGTCGACCAGGCGCGGTGCACCGACGCGGGAGCCCGGGGAGCGGCGAACCGCGCGAACGCCGCCCGCAGCACACGGGGGGACAGGTCGGTGATCGTCAGCTCGTCGAGGGGGAGGGGAGTGGCGTCACCGTCGGCGACCAGGGCGGCCACGGCGTGCAGATCACGTCGGTAGGCCGCCAGGGTGTGGGGGGAGGGCTTGCGGGTGGCTCGCGCGGTCAGGAACTCCTCGATCAGCGCCTTGAGCGATTCGTCCTGTTTGTCATGCATAAGGCATATTATGCATGATTCTCGCGTTGCCCGAAAGGGAGGGGAGAGGGGAGTCGCGGGTTGCCGATCGGGGGCGTGCTGGACCGTGTGCCCCGGTCGAGTCGAGATGACGATGACGGCCCCGCCACGGACGCGATGGCTGCGCCGACGCTGATGTCCGGGATGCGCCGTCCGAGCCGTGCCGTCTGCCCGCGGCGGTGCAGCTCGATCCATGATCGTGCTCGATCCAGGATCGAGTGGTCTCGGTGCGCGGTGGAGGCCACTACTTCATGGTTCGAGCACGACCTTGACGTTGCGGGATCGGCCGCTCGCCCGGTACGCCCGGCGCGGCTGGTCGGGGGTGGGCCTCGCTCGGTTCACTTTACATAATGTGCATTATCGAATGTGGTGTGGCACCCGGAGATCGGCGCGGTGGGCTAGCGTGTCGTCGATCTACTGGGGAGATTCCCCGCAGCCTTTGCAGGAAAGAAGCAATCACGTGTCACTGTGGAAGAAGACCGCCGTCGTCGCGGTCTCGGCGCTTACGGCGCTCACCGCCTCCGCCTGCGGCGTGGCGACCGGTACGTCGGGCTCGTCCGACGCGCCGAAGCAGACCAGCGTCCTCGAACTGCTGGCCAGCGACCTCAAGGGCTCGTTGCAGAAGACGATCGACGCCACCGACAAGAGCGACTCGGTGACGCTGACGATGACGGGCACGACCGGCGGTCAGAAGATCTCCATGCAGGGCGTCCTGGACCTGGGTGACCCGGTCAAGGCCGAGATGACGATGGCGGACCCGACGGACGGCCCGACCACCGTCCGGTTGATCGGGACCGCGTTCTACGTCGAGGTGCCTGCGAAGGACCGCTCGAGCATGGGCGGTAAGCGCTGGCTGAAGATGGACATGGCCAGCGTCGGCCAGCAGGCCGGGATGGACTTCAGCAAGCAGTTCGAGGACATCGACCCGACCAAGCAGGTCAAGACCCTGCTCGCGTCCGAGGGCGTGACGGTCGTCGGTGAGGAGACGGTGAACGGGGCTCGTACGGTCCACTACACCGTCACCACTCCGGTGGCGACGCAGTTGGGTCAGGTCGACGCCAAGCTGCGGGCCGGTGTCGAGAAGCAGTTCGCCGCGGCTGGCGTCAAGGACGTCAAGGTCGACCTCTGGGTCGACGAGCAGTACCGGCCGCGTCGGGCGGCCACGGTGATGGGCGCGATGGGCGACATCGTGGTCGACTACACCGACTACGGCAAGGCGGTCACCATCGAGACCCCTCCGCCCGCGGAGACCACTGACTTCGCCGAGATGTTGAAGGGCCTGGGCGCCGAGAACTGATCCGGTGGTGTGGCTGCCCTGCCGGCGCGGAGACGCGGCGGCAGGGCAACGTCGTTTGCGCCGCCTTCTCCCCCGGGCTCGGTCAGTCGAACTGGTCGGCCAGTTTGCGAAGCTTGTCGGTGTACGCCGGCCAGTCGTACTCGTCGGGGATGCTGGTGCCGTCCTGTCGCCACCCGACGGCCCCGTCGTGCTGCTCGCGCATGATGTCCAGGTGACCGGCGTGCCGGGCGACGTCGCCGGTGACGTGCATGACGATCCGGGCCAGTGTCACGTCCCGGCGGCCGGGTTGCCACCAGGACACCTGTCCCGGCGCGTCGAGGGGTAGTTGGTCGATCGTCTCGTCCGCGAACGCGCCGACGCGGCGGTACAGGTCGATGAGGCCGTCCTTGGTCTCGTTCTCGTACGCGTACCAGTCCGCCTGTGGGTCGTCGTCGAACGCGGTGAGCGGGACCAACTCCTGCGGGGTGGGGAACTCGCGGCCGAAGGTGGGCCCGAAGTAGGCGGCCTCGACGTTGAGGCAGTGCTTGACGACGCCGAGCATGTTGTTGCCGGTGGCGGTGCGGGGCGTTCTGGCCTCGCGTTCGCTGACGCCGTCGAGTTTCCAGATGAGGTCGTCGCGGTTCCTTCGCAGGTAGTAGTGCATTGCGGCCTTGGTGTCGCCCAGGTCAGCCATGGCGGTCATTGTCGCGTACCGGCCTCGGGTTGTGGGGTTCGGCGGAGCCAGGCCTGGGTGTGGGCGCGCAGCAGGGCTGGTTGTTCGAAGGGCAGGTAGTGCCCGGCCTGGTCGAGGGTGGTGTAGGTGCCTCGGGGGTAGCGGCGCATGGCGTGGAACTGGTCGGCGAAGCCGACGATGCCGTCCTGGCGGCCGGTGAGCACGCTGACGGGCCCGTCGAAGGGGGTGTCGGCGGTCTCGTCGGGGAGCGCGTACCCGGGTGCTGTGCGCAGTTCCTGCTGGAAGGTGGGGTCGCCGGGGCCGCCCGTGTGCAGGGCGCGCAGGACGGTGGCGACGACGGTCGGGGTGCGGTGGCCCAGCGCGGTGTCGAGGTGTGCGCGCAGGCCGGTGGGGGCGTCGTCGAGCCAGCCGGTGGGTCCTGGCGGCGGGCGGTGCTCGGGCAGGGTGCGGCTGGCCGGTGCGATGGTGATGCCGGGGCAGACCAGGAGTAGGCCGCGGACGAGGTCGGGGCGTTGGCGGGCGATGCCGGCGGCGAGGTAGGCGCCGTAGGAGGCGCCGGCCAGCAAAGCCGGGGCGTCGATGTGGTGGTCGAGCCAGTCGCAGATGGTGGTCAGCACCGCCTGGGAGGTGGGCGGGCAGGTGGGTGGGGTGTCGCCGTGGCCGGGCAGGTCCAGGTATGTCTCCCGTAGGCCGGTGCCGGCGAGGGCGGGTTGGAAGGCGGCGGCGGTGGCGGCGCGGGTCATGCCGAACATCGGCAGGCACACCACGTCGGGGCCGGCTTGTGGTGAGCGGTCGGCGGCCAGGGTCATTCTGGTCCTTCCTGGGGTTCGCGGTGCGCTGTGGGGTCATCTTCCGTTGTGGCGCTGTCGCCGACCTCACGTGGGACGTCCGCTGGGAATTCCGCTGGCGGGGTGCGCCGTTGTCCGTTCGGAAGATCAGGTCGACATGATCGGATGGAAGTGTCATGCGCGTGCGCTCAGACGCGGTAGTGCTGTTCGGCGTGACAGGTGATCTCGTGTCGAAGAAGCTGTTTCCGGCGCTGTACGAGTTGACCCTTCGGGGGCGTCTCGACGTTCCGGTGATCGGGGTGGCCCGCTCCCCCTGGGATGATCAGCAGTTGGTGGCGACCGCCCGCAAGTCGGTGGCGGAGGCTTCCGACGTGGTGGACGACGAGACGTTCGACGCCTTGGCGGGCAACCTGTCGATGATGTCCGGGGACTATGCGGATCCGGTCACGTACGAGCGGCTGGCGGAGCGTCTGCGCGACGCGGAGCGGCCGATCTTCTATCTGGCGATTCCGCCGATGGTGTTCGGTTCGGTGGTGCGGGGTTTGGCGGCGGTCGGGTTGGCCGATCGTGGTCGGGTGATCGTGGAGAAGCCGTTCGGGCGTGATCTGGCGTCGTCGCAGGAGTTGGATCGGACGCTGGGGGCCGCCTTCGAGGCGAGTCGGGTGTTCCGGATCGACCACTACCTGGGCAAGGAGGCGGTGGAGGGGTTGTACGCCTTCCGGTTCGCCAACCGGCTGTTCGAGCCGTTGTGGAACCGTGAGCACGTCGACAACGTGCAGGTGACGCTCGCCGAGGGTTTCGGTACGCAGGGTCGGGCGGGTTTCTACGACACGGTGGGTGCGACGCGGGACGTGTTGCAGAACCACATCTTGCAGGTCGTGGCGTTGATCGCGATGGACGCGCCGTCGGGTGACGACGTGGACGCGTTCCGCGAGGCGGAGGCGGCGGTGCTGCGGCAGGTCGTGCCGTTGTCGCCGGAGTCCACGGTGCGGGGGCAGTACGCGGGTTACCGGGACGAGCCGGGTGTCGCGGCGGGTTCGAACACGGAGACGTTCGTGGCGACGCGGTTGACGGTGGATTCTGCCCGGTGGGCGGGTGTGCCGTTCTATCTGCGCACGGGCAAGTCGTTGCCGGGGACGGCGACGGAGGTGGTGGTCGAGTTCAAGCGGCCGCAGCGGTCGTTGATTCCTGCCGAGGGTGGGGCGGTGGCGCCGGCGAACCTGTTGCGGTTCCGGTTGGGTCGTGGTGACGGCATCACGATGTCGATCCAGGCGAAGAGCCCGGGTGCGCAGGTGGCGAGTCGTCCGGTGGACCTGTCGGTGGATTTCGGTGCGGCGTTGGGTCGTCGGCAGGAGGCGTACGAGCGGTTGTTGGACGATGCGATGGACGGTCAGCATCTGCGGTTCGCGCGTGCGGAGACGATTCGGCAGGAGTGGCGGATCGTGGAGCCGATCCTGGATCTGGCGGCGCCGGTGCGGTCGTACGACAGGGGTAGTTGGGGTCCGGCGGAGGCGGATGCGTTGGCGGGTGGCTGGCACACGCCGGACCTGAGGTAGTCGCGGCGCGGGCTGAGTGACCGCTCAGCTCACGGGAGGGACCGTCCGGCGACGGTGAGGTTTGCTCCTGGGGTGCGGGGTGGGCACGTTGTGGCCACGTTTCGTCCGCCTCGGAGAGGAAGCAGCGCATGCTTTCCGCACTCGATCGTCGGCACACCGTCGCGCCGCCCGGCTACAGCCGGTGGCTCATTCCCCCGGCGGCGTTGGCCATCCACCTCTGCATCGGCCAGGTCTACGCCACGAGCGTCTACAAGAATTCGTTGATCGCCCACTTCGACACGGGTCAGACCGCGATCGGGGTGATCTTCAGCATCGCGATCGTGATGCTGGGGTTGTCGGCCGCGGTGGCCGGGACGTGGGTGGAGGCGAACGGGCCGCGTAAGGCGATGTTCGTGTCGGCCTGCTTCTGGGCGGCGGGTTTCCTCGTGGGGTCGCTGGGCATCGCCACGAAGCAGTTGTGGCTGCTGTACGTGGGCTACGGCCTGCTGGGCGGCATCGGTCTGGGTATCGGGTACATCTCCCCCGTCTCCACGCTGATCAAGTGGTTCCCGGACCGGCCGGGTCTGGCGACGGGGTTGGCGATCATGGGGTTCGGTGGTGGGGCGATGGTGGCCTCTCCCCTGTCGCGGCAGTTGCTGTCGTTCTACGACCCGGGCTACGACCCGTCGAACGCGGGTTCGACGGCGTCGGGTAGCGCGCTGGTGTGGTTGTTCGTGACGCTGGGCCTGGGCTACTTCGTGATCATGATGTTCGGTGTGGCGAACGTGCGGGTGCCGGCCGAGGATTGGCGTCCGGCGGGCTTCGATCCGGCGTCGGTGGCGGCGAAACCGCTGGTCACCACGGCGAACGTGTCGGCGGCGAACGCGGTGAAGACCCGGTCGTTCTGGCTGTTGTGGGTGGTGCTGTTCTGCAACGTGACGGCGGGCATCGGCATCCTGGAGCAGGCCAGCCCGATGATCCAGGACTTCTTCCGGGACAACGGGACGTCGGCGGTGTCGGTGGCGGCGGCCGGTGGGTTCGTCGGTCTGCTGTCGCTGTTCAACATGGCGGGCCGGTTCGTGTGGTCGTCGACGTCGGACGTCATCGGGCGTAAGCCGATCTACCTGGTGTATCTCGGCGTGGGCATGGCGATGTACGCGCTGCTGGCCCTGTTCGGGCACACGGCGACGGCGTTGTTCGTGCTGTTCGCCTGCGTGATCCTGTCGTTCTACGGTGGCGGGTTCGCGACGGTGCCGGCGTACCTGCGGGACCTGTTCGGCACGTACCAGGTGGGTGCGATCCACGGCCGGTTGTTGACGGCCTGGTCGGCGGCGGGTGTCGCGGGGCCGCTGATCGTGAACGGGTTCCTCGACGCGCAGGGCAAGCCGGGCACGTTGACGGCGGCGGCGTACCGGCCGGCGCTGTTCACGATGGTGGGTGTCCTGGCGGTGGGCTTCGTGGCGAACCTGCTGGTGCGGCCCGTGCCACAGCGCTACCACGAGCCGGCGGAGCAGGACGCGGACGTGGACGAGAACGAGGCGACGGCGGGAAGTGGGACGCGATGAGTGACGACAGTCGTAACGGGCAGCAGGCCCGGTTGTGGATTTCCTGGCTGGTGGTGGCGGTGCTGCTCGGCTACGGGGTCGTGCAGACGGTGATCACGGCGGCGAAGCTGTTCACGCACTGAGAGCGGTGAGCCGGGGCGCGTGTCGCGCGCCTCGGCTCACAGGCCGCCGGAGACCCGCAGCACGGTGCCGGTGGCGTAGGAGGCGTCCGGGCTGAGGAGCCAGGCGATGGCGGCGGCGATCTCGTCGGGTTCGCCGGCGCGGCCCATCGGGATGCGGCCGGCGGCGCGGTCGGCGCGGTCGGGTACGCCGGAGTCGGTGTGGATGTCGGTGCGTACGAGGCCGGGGGCGACGCCGTTGACGCGGATGCCGCGCGGGGCGAGTTCCTTGGACAGGCCCACGGTGAGGGTGTCGGTGGCGGCCTTCACGGCGGCGTAGTGGACGTACTCCCCCGGGCTGCCGAGGGTCGCGGCCGCCGAGGAGACGTTGACGATGGCGCCGCCGTCGGTGAGGCGGCGGGCGGCCTGTTGGGCGCAGAGGACGTACCCGATGAGGTTGACGTCGACGACGCGGCGCAGGTCGTCGACGCGCAGGTCGGTGAACGGGCCGATGAGGCTGGTGACGCCGGCGTTGTTGACCAGGCCGGTGAGGGGGCCGAGTTGCGCGGCGGCGTCGAACAGGGCGGTGACCTGGTCGGGGTCGGTGGTGTCGGCGCGTACGGCGATGGCCTGGACGCCGGTGGCGTGCAGGTCGGCCAGGACCGCTGCGGCGGCGGTGTCGTCGCGGCGGTAGCACAGGGCGAGGTGGTGGCCGGCGGCGGCGAGACGGCGGGCGGTGGCCGCGCCGATCCCGCGGCCGCCGCCGGTGATGACGGTGACGGGTGCCACGGTGCCTCCGGTGCTGTCGGGTGGGTTGGGGCGACGCTACCGCGACCGACGCGGGTGAGTCGTCGAGAGGAGGGTCACACGCGGCGGGGGTGGTCGACGAGTGTCGGCGCTGCGGGTGTGATCGCTTACGCTCACCGCGCGTTCGATCGGACAACGGAGGTGCGCGGTGGCGGGTGTGGGTGTCGGCGATGTCGTGGACGACTTCGAGCTGCCGGATGAGACGGGCACGCCGCGGCGGCTGTCGGAGTTCCTGGCGTCGGGGCCGGTGGTGCTGTTCTTCTATCCCGGGGCGATGACCCGCGGGTGTACGGCGGAGAGCTGCCACTTCCGGGACCTGGCGGCGGAGTTCACGGCGCTGGGCGCGTCGCGGGTGGGTATCAGCCGCGACGACGTGGCCAAGCAGGCGGAGTTCTCGAAGCTGCACGGCTTCGACTATCCGCTGCTGTCGGATGTGGACGGCACTGTCGCGAAGGCGTTCGGGGTCCGGCGGCGGGTGCCCTTGGGGGCGCTGAGCACGAAGCGGATGACGTTCGTCATCGGTACCGACCGGCGGGTCATCGAGGTGATCCACAGCGAGGTCAGCATGAACGACCACGCGGATCGGGCGTTGCGGGCGCTGGGTGGCTGAGCCCCGTGCGGTGGGTGTCGCAGCGAGCTGGTATCAAGACAGCAATCAAACAGGTGTACGGAAGAGGGTTGTGATGGATGCCGGCCAGGGTTTGTCCACTGACGAGGTGCAGAGCATCCGGGAGGCGTTGGCCGCGGGCCGTAAGCCGAGGGTGGTGTTCACCGCGGCGGCGGGGCAGATCGCCGGTCAGGTCGGTCAGGTCGTCGAGTTGACCGATCCGGAGGTGTCCGACGAGTTCGTCGTGGTGCGGTTCGGCCGTGACGAGTTGCCGTTCTCCCCCGCCGATCTGGCGGTGGCGCCCAAGGGCGCCGGTCGTCGGGTGGCGGAGCCGAAACCGGAGCCGGAGCCGGAGGTGACGCCCGTGCCGGCCGCGCCGGAGTTCGTGTTGGACACGCCGCGGGTGCCCGCGCCGCGACAGGAGGAGCCGAAGGTGGAGCAGGCCGAGAAGCCGCCGGCGCGGCGGGCGGTCAAGGCCGCGAAGCCCAAGAGCCCCGCGGGCCTCACGGTGACGCTGGCGTACGCCGACGGGGAGTGGACCGTCGCCGCGCAGCAGGGCAGCAAGGCTCTGGCGAAGCCGTACGTGGTGAAGCCGGCCGAGGCGTTGAAGATGGTGGCGCTGGTGGACGTGCCCGGTGTGCAGGAGGCGGTGGAGCAGATCATGGGCGCCGAGCGGGCCGAGGCCGAGCAGCAGGCGGAGAAGCTGCGCGCGGAGCTGGCCGAGATCGAGGCCCGGTTGGCGGAGCTGCGCGAGGCGAGCTGAGGGTGCTCACCGGCCGGCGTGGTGTTCCACCAGGCGGGTGAGCAGGCGGGTCAACTGGCCGCGTTCGGCGCTCGTCAGGGGTGCGAGCAGGTCGTCCTGTACGCGGGCGACGGTGTCGGCCATCCGGTGGGCTTCGCGGGTGCCGGCGTCGGTGGGGCTGATGACGTTGCGGCGGCGATCGGCCGGGTCGGGGGCGCGTACCACGAGCCCTCGACCGGCCAGGTCGTTGATGGCGGCCACGACGTCGCTGCGGTCGATGCCGCAGCGGCGGCCCAGGTCGGCCTGGCTGGCGGGGCCGTCCTCGGTCAGTGTGGCGAGTAGCCGGAAGTGGTAGCCGCGTAGGTCGTGTGTGGCGAAGCCCGCGCTGACGAGCCGGCCGGCGTGTGCGGCGGCCTGGTTGAGCAGCCAACTCGGGGCGGTCCGCAGCCCGGCGGGTGACTGCGGGGCGGTGGCGTCCATGGCGGGAGCCTAACAGTAATCGTTGGCACGACCCACAAACCGTGTTACGTTGGCTCCACCAACGTTGGTTTGGCCAACGTTTTCGAAGGAGGCATCGTGTCCACTCTGAACGGTCAGGTCATCGGTCAGGCCCACTTCGCCACCCGGGCCCTGCTCGAACGTGCCGTCGCACCCCTGGGCGTCGACTTCGACCAGGTCCTCGCGCTCAACGCCCTCGCCGCCGGCCCCGTCGCGCGCCCGCAGCTCGTGCGACGCATCGCGACCGCCCGCAGGATCGCCGAATCGGTCGTGCACGAGGCGATCGTCGGCCTCGTCGACGCCGACCTGGCGCGGCTCGACGACAGCGCCGAGCCGCAGGTGCGGCTCACCGACGCCGGCCACGCCGCCCAGGTCCACGTCACCGAGGCCGTCGGGGGCATCACCGCCCGGCTGTACGCGGACATCCCCGCCGCGGAGTCTCGCACCGCGGCGCAGGTCCTCACCCTCGTCACCGAACGCGCGAACGCCGAACTGGCGGCGATCCCGGTCTGAGCACGACGCCGTCACCGGGCGGCCGGCTCCGCCTCTTCGGGTGCCGGCCGCCTGCCGTTACGGGCGCTGCCCGAGCTGCGCCACCACGGCCCGCTGCAGCACCGCTGTCGTGCCCAGCACCGTCCCGGCCGGCCCGTCGGCGGTGTCCGCCACGAGGTAACTGCGCTCACCCAGGTAGTCGAACGTCCGCTCATCGAAGATCCACTCGTCGCGGCGGTTCCGCTCGGTGTGCGCGACGGCTATCCCCCGCCGCCCGGCCGCGTCGGTGACCCCGTGCACCACCTCGACCCCGGGGATCTTCGCCGCGGCCCGGTAGAGCGCGGCGCTCGTGCGCGGTGACACCAACGACTCGCGCAGGATGTCGCCGATCGCGGTGAACGCCGCGCCGTCGCGGCTGTTGCCCCGGCCCCGCTGCGCCCGCTCCCGATACAGCTTCGCCAGCAGGGCGTCCGGGTCGTCGGGCAGGTCGACGAGCACCGCGTTCGGCGTCACGTCCGGGAGGGTCTCGCGTCGCGGGATCACACCGATGATCGGCGCGTCGAAGAACGGCTGCCGCAGCAGGCCGTCACCCCGCTCGTCCCGGGGGATCCAGATCTCCCGCTCGTGCACCGGTTGCAGGCGCGCCGGACCGTCACCGAACTCGGCGAAGGCGCCCTCGCTCCTGATGTAGACGTAGCCGCCCTCGCTGGGCGGCGGCAGGGGCTTGTCGGCGGCGGCCACGGCCATCCGGTTCAGCAGCAGCGTCGCCCCGGCACGTTCTCCCTGCTCGACGGGGACGACCAGTGGCGCAGCATCCGGCGCCCACGGCTGCGCGATCACCCCCGCGACGGCCAGCACACCCGCGACCGGCACGAGCACCAGCACCCGTCGGGGCCGCCGCGCCGGCCGCCGCGCCTCGGTCAGCAGATGGCGCCGCAGTACCTGTCGGCGCGCCGACGGCAGAGCCGGCACGGACGGGGCGAGGGGCTCTCTCATCGGTACTCTCCCTGCTCGACGGGGACCATCCGGGTGCCGGTCAACTCCTGCTGCGCCAGCGTCCGCAGCCGGGCCCGGGCCCGCGACAACCGGGAGCGCACGGTCCCGACGGGTACGCCCAGCGCCTCGGCCGCGGCCGCGTAGTCCAGCTGCGACCACACGCACAGCAGGAACACCTCCCGTTCCGCGCGGCGCAACGCCCGAAGGGCAGCCATGGCCGCGGCCACCTGATCGCGTCGTGCATCCGGTCGACCACCTCGTCGGCGAAGTCCGGCACGGTGTCGCGTACCGGCAGCCGCCGTAACGCCTCCCGGTGCCGGCGCGCCGCCCGGCGGCGATTGCGCAGCACATTGGTCGCGATGCCGAGCAGCCACGGGCGCAGGCTGTCGCCGGCCGGGCGCAGGGACTCGCGGACCCGCCACGCCTCGAGGAACGTCAGCGACACCACATCCTCGGCGTGCGCCGGGTCGCCTCCGCTCCAGAGCGCATGTCGATGAACCGCGTCGGCGTGCTCGTCGAAGAGCTCACCCAACGCCTCGGAGTCCCCGGCCCGGATCCGGGCCCGCATCTCGGCTGTCACACCTGTATCTGTCCGCTGCCGCCGGCAAGTTCCCACAAGCGGGGCGCGAATCTGACCGGCACCCGGGAAGGGCCGGTCAGAAGTAGTCGAGCAGCTGCGCCGGTCCTCCAGCGGCCAGCAGGTCGAGCACGGCCGGGTCGACGGCCGGAGCGTGGTGCAGCAGCCCGGCCTGCGCGACCGCGTGGGCCCGCGCGGCCCCGGCATAGAGCAGAGCGAAGCCGCGGATGTCCAGCCGCAGGTCGGCCTCGCCGTCGACGCGGGTCAGCTCGGCGGTCCCGTCGGCCACGGCCAACCGCCAGGTGCCGGTGTTCCAGTCGGCGAGCGGATCGGTGAGACGGAAGTCGACGACGCCCCGGGTGTGCACGGGCCATCCGCGTGCGCTTACCGCCCGGGCGACGTCCACCGGCCGGTGCATCCACAGGTCCCGCTCGTGGTCGCGGGCCGCCTCCAGCGGCAGGACGGTGCTGACGGCATCACCGTCGAGCGGGCACAGCCGCACCGTCGGGGCGACGCTGGCCCAACTGCCGAGCACCCCGACGAGTTCCCGGGCCGCCTCGGCGGTGGTGGCCAGGGCCTCGTCGACGGTGAGGACCGAGTCGGCCCCGTAACCCCGACCACGCTGCCAGGTGGCGTAGCCGACCAGGTCGCCGTCGGCCTCGACGAGGGTGAGCCCGTCGCCGGGGAGCTTCGCGTCGGCGGCGAAGAAGTCGAACAGCTCACCCCGACGCGTGAGCATGCCGTTGCGGTGCCGGGCGACCCGCTCGTACAGGTCGGCGACAGCGCTCAGGTCGGCGAGCGTGCCGGCGCGGACGCTCAGGTGCGACGCGGGCCGGTGCCGGGGCAGCGCGGCAGTCGCGAGGTCGACGGTACGCAGCACACCGCCGGTCTCCCAGCCGCAGGCCCGGTAGGGGGCGGCGACGGTCGGATAGAGAGCGCTGATCGCCGCTCCCCGCTCGCGGGCACCGGCCAACAGGGCGGTGAGCAGGGCCCGGGCCACGCCCCGGCCCCGCGCCTCGGGGGCGACCGCCACACCGGCGACGTCGGCCGCCGCGACGGCCCGCCCGGACCACCACTGGTCGTGGTGCAGGTCGACGGCCTTGCCGACCAGCCGGCCGCCGTCGTCGAACGCGCCGTAGCGGGTCAGCCCGGGCACCTCCACGGTGGTGTGCGGAGATCGCTGTGCGTCGGAGCCGAAGGCGAGCCGGCCCAACTCCCAGGCCGCGTCGAGGTCGTCGGTGGTGAGTTCACGAACGTGCATCGGCACACCGTAGCGGGGCGGCCAAAGGCCAACAGTCGATATACCGCCGGGCGAACCCCGCCGATCATGGAGTTGTGGTGGGTGACAAAAGTCGGCGGGGGGGGGGTCAGTGTTGCGGGATGTTGGCCACGCCGATGCGCTTGCGGAACACCCAGTACGTCCAGCCCTGGTACGCCAGCACCACCGGAGTGAAGATCACCGCCACCCACGTCATGATCTTCAGGGTGTACGGGGTGGAGGCGGCGTTGGTGGCCGTCAGCGTGCCCGCCGCGTCGAGGGTGGACGGCAGCACGTTCGGGAACAGCGCCGCGAACAGGGTCGCCACGGCCAGTCCGATCGCCGCGGCCGTACCGGCGAACGCCCAGCCCTCTCGTCGTACCCGGGCGGCGGCCAGCGCGCCGAGCAGCGCGAGGGCCGCGCCGACGGCGAGCACGACGGCGGCCGCGCTGGAGCGGATGCTCAACGTCCAGGTCAGGAAGCCCACCGTGAGTACGGCGGCCCCGACGCCCAGGCGCACCGCGAGGGCGCCGGCGCGCTCGCGGATGTCGCCGGTGGTCTTCAGGGCCAGGAACACCGCGCCGTGGGTGAGGAACAGCGCGAGGGTGGTCGCGCCACCGAGCAGGGCGTACGGGTTGAGCAGGTCGACGAGGCCGCCGACGTACTCGTGGTCGGCGTCCAGCGGCACACCGCGCAGGATGTTGGCGAAGGCGACGCCCCACAGGATCGCCGGCAGCAGCGAGCCGACCACGATGGCGGCGTCCCAGCGGCGCTTCCAGGACTCCTCGGGGCGCTTGTGCCGGTACTCGAAGGCCACCCCGCGGGCGATCAGGGCCAGCAGGATCAGCAGCAGCGGCAGGTAGAAGCCGGAGAACAGGGTGGCGTACCACTCGGGAAACGCGGCGAACATCGCGCCGCCAGCGGTGATCAGCCAGACCTCGTTGCCGTCCCAGACCGGGCCGATCGTGTTGATCAGGACGCGGCGTTCCCGGTCGTCGCGACCGAGCACGGGCAGCAGCATGCCGACGCCGAAGTCGAAGCCCTCCAGGATGAAGTACCCGGTGAACAGCACGGCGACGAGGAGAAACCAGATGGTGGTCAGGTCCACGATGGGCTCCGGGGGTCAGTAGGCGAAGGCGAGCGGACGCTCGGCGTCGTCGGTGTCGTCGGCGGGGGGTTGTTCGCTGACGTCGGGTACGCCGGCCCTGGCGTAGCGCAGCAGCAGCTTGACCTCGATCACGGCGAGGGTGGCGTAGATCAGCGTGAACGCGGTGAACGAGGTGAGCACCTCGGTCAGCGAGACGCTGCGGGACACCCCGTTGCGGGTGAGCATCTCGCCGAAGACGATCCACGGCTGGCGGCCCATCTCGGTGAAGATCCAGCCGAACGAGTTCGCCAGCAGCGGCAGCACCGGCATGGCGAGCCCGGCGCGCAGCAGCCACCTGCTGCTCGGGGTGCGGCCCCTGCGCTGGGTCCAGAGCACCAGCAGCGCGATCGCGCCAGCGGCCATCCCGAAGGCGATCATGAAGCGGAAGCTCCAGTAGGTGACCGGGATGATCGGGGTGTAGCTGCCCGCGCCGTACTGGGTGGCGTACTGGGCCTGCAGGTCGTTGATGCCGTGCACGGTTCCGTGCGGGTCGCCGGTGCCCAGGTACGACAGCAGGTACGGGATCTTGAGGGCGAACACCTCGCGGCTGCCGTCCAGGCTGCCGATGGTGAGTACGGAGAACGAGGCGGGGCTCTCGGTGGTGTAGAGCCCCTCGGCGGCGGCCATCTTCATCGGCTGCACGTCCGTCATGATCTTGCCCTGGATGTCGCCGGTGAACAGCACGGCGGCGGAGGCGACCAGGACGACCCAGGAGCCGAACTTCGTGGCGAAGCGGTACGCGCCGGTGTCGGCCGAGTCGCGGTTGCGGATGACGTGCCACAGACCGACCGCGACGATCAGCGAGCCGGCGACCAGGAACGAGCCGGCCAGGGTGTGCGGGAAGGTGATCAGGGCGACCTTGTTGGTCAGCACGGCCGGGAAGTCGGTCAGTTCGGCGCGTCCGCTGTCCGGGTTGATCCGGTAGCCGACGGGGTTCTGCATGAAGGAGTTCGCCGCGAGGATGAAGTACGCGGACAGGTTGGTGCCGATCGCGGCGGCCCAGATGCTGGCCAGGTGTGCGCGCTTGGGCAGCCGGTCCCAGCCGAAGATCCACAGGCCGATGAAGGTGGATTCGAGGAAGAACGCGACGAGCGCCTCGATGGCCAGGGGCGCGCCGAAGATGTCGCCGACGAAGCGTGAGTAGTCGCTCCAGTTCATGCCGAACTGGAACTCCTGCACGATGCCGGTGACCACGCCCATGGCGAAGTTGATCAGGAACAGCTTGCCGTAGAACTTGGTGAGCTTGAGGTAGCGCTCGTTGCCGGTGCGGTGCCACATCGTCTGCAGGATCGCCACCAGCACGGACAGGCCGATGGTCAGCGGTACGAAGAGAAAGTGGTAGACGGTCGTGACACCGAACTGCCACCGGGCGACGTCCAACGCGTCCACCTGTTACCCCCAACTATGCGTACTACGAGACGTAGTAAATACTACTGCTCGTCGTAGAGGATTGGGCAGGGTCGGGCGGCCCGAACCGGCCCGGGACCAATGACCCTGATCACCCCCGGGCATCCGGCCGACCCGCCCCCGCCGGACCGTTGCGCCGTGCGACGATGGCGCGCTGATGAACACCGCGCACTCCCCCTGGCAGCCACCACTGCTCTGGCGCGCCGCCCTCGCCGTGGCCCGCGCCCTGGTCGGCCTGCTCGCCCGCCTCGAGGTCAGCGGCGACGTCCCCGCGCACCTGCGCCGAGGCCCGCTCGTGCTGGCCGCCAACCACATCAGCCCGTTCGACCCCGTCGTCATGATCGCCGCCTGCCGGACCCGTGGCGTCGCCCCGCGGATCATGGCGACCGCCGGGCTGTTCCGCGCTCCCGTGCTCGGGGCCGCCATGCGACACGTCGGGCACATCCGCGTCGACCGGGGCACCAGCGGCGTACACCAGGCCCTCGACGAGGCGGCCGACGCCGTCGCGGCGGGCTCGGTGATCCTCATCTACCCCGAGGGGCGCATCGGCCTGGACCCCGGCATGTGGCCCGAACGCGGCAAGACCGGTGTCGCCCGGCTCGCGCTGGCCTGCGGCGCTCCCGTCGTCCCGGTCGCCCAGTGGGGCGCGCACGAGGTGCTGCCCTACCGGGCGCCGAAGGGAATGCTGCGCGGCATCGCCCGCGCGCTGTGGCGCCGACCGGTGATCCGGGTGCACTTCGGCGAGCCCGTCGACCTAGGCGAGTCGAACGCCAGCACCCCCGGAGCGGCCCGCCGGGCCACCAACCGGGTCGTCGACGCCCTCACCGACACCCTCGCCCCCCTACGCCCCGACGAACCCGACCGCCCCCGCCACGTCGACCCGGGCCGCCCCACCGACACGAGCCGCACCCACCGCCGCACCCCCTAACCCCCACCCCCGCCCCCCTGCCCCCCTGCCCCCCTGCCCCCCGCGATCTTGCACTTTGTGTCGAGACATAACGCCCCGAGTCGCCCATAAAGACAACACAAACCGCAAGATCGACGCAGCTCTGGCCCCGAGCACGACGACCCTCCGCCCGGCCCCGCGATCTTGCACTTTCTGTGGCGGCATAAGGCATCAACACGCCCATAACGGCGACACAAACCGCAAGATCGACGCAGGCGGGGATCGGCGGCCCGGGAGGCACGGCAGGGCTCCCCCGGGCAGGGGAGGCGGTTGGCTCGGCGTGGGGATCAGGAGGGGGCGGTCGGCGGCGAGGCTGGACTCGTCAGCCCACCGCGCGCAAGGGAGTGTTCGATGGTCAGGTTCGTATCGTGTCTGGCAGCAACAGCAACAGCGGCAGCCGCGCTGGTCGCGGCCGGGTCGTCGCCGGCCTGGGCGCAGGCCGCCAGCACGTCACCTCCGGGCGGGACCACTGCGATGGTCGTCGGGGCGGGACAGTTCGTGTACGACGAGCCCAACACGGTGGGGCACCGGATCTGGTTCGGCGTCGTGGCGGTCGCGGCGGCCGACGGGTCGACGCACGGGCAGTTCCGCTACCGGCACGAGCTGCCGGACGGCACCGTGGCCGCGCAGGGCAGGGCCGACGTGACGTGCCTGCGGGTCACCGGGAACGTCGCGGTGTTCACGGCGATCGTGCCCGAGGGCGTCGGGCCGGTCCGTAACCACGGCTACTACGTGAAGATCATCGACGGTGGTCGGCAACCCGACGTGATCGTCGACGCCCAGGCACAGAACGGGACCGAGCCGCCCCCCACCGGTTGCATCGACCCCGAGACGGAACTCCCACCCGAGGTACCCGCACGACCCCGGTACCCAATCCTCGCCGGCGGTTACGTGGTGCGCGCCGACACCGCCCGTTCCTGAGCACCTGGCGCTCCCGTCCCACGGGGGTGACGGGGGCGCCAGGGTCCGCGGGCGGACGAATGTCGCCGGCAGGCCACCTACACTCCACCGGCCGCGGGCATACTGCGTCGCGTGCTCAACCGATCCGCCTACCTCGACGCGCCCGCGCCGCTGGCGTTCGCCCACCGCGGCGGCGCCGCCGAGGGCGACGAGAACACCACCGCGGCGTTCGCCCGGGCCATCGGGCTCGGTTACCGCTACGTGGAGACCGACGTGCACGCCACCGCCGACGGCGTCCCGGTGATCTTCCACGACCCGACGCTCGCGCGGGTCACCGGTGAGGCGGGGCGCATCGCCGACCTGAGCTGGGCCGACCTCGCGTCGGTACGCGTCGGCGGCGCTGCCGTCGTACCCCGGCTCGACGAGGTCCTGGACGCCTGGCCGCAGGTCCGCTTCAACATCGACGTGAAGGCCGACGGCGGCGTCGCGCCGACGGTCGCCACCCTGACCCGGGTCGGCGCGGCCGACCGGGTGCTGCTCGCCTCGTTCAGCGACGCCCGACTGGCCCGACTACGGGCCCTCACCGGGGGACGTGTCGCCACCAGCCTCGGCATGCGCGCCGTCGCCCGTCTGAGGCTGGCCTCGCTGCACGGCCGGCCGTTGCGGCTGCCCCCGTCGGTGGTCGCCGCGCAGGTCCCCCCGCGTTACGGGCGGGTGCCGGTGGTCGACCGCCGGTTCGTCGACTACTGCCACCGGCTCGGCCTTCAGGTGCACGTCTGGACGATCGACGAACCGGGCCAGATGCACGACTTACTGGATCGTGGTGTGGATGGCATCATGACCGATCACGTCGGCGTGCTGCGCGACGTCTACCGCAGCCGCGGCCACTGGGCCGCCTGACCAGCACCGAAGGAACCCCCGATGGCTGAGACCGTGACCCCCACGGTGGACGACACCCCTCCGCCTCCGGCGAGCACCCGCCGCGAGCGCCGCGGCTGGTACATCTACGACTGGGCGAACTCCGCCTTCCAGTCCACGGTGATCACCGTGTTCCTCGGCCCGTTCCTGACCACCGTCGCGGAGACGGCCGCCGGCTGCGAGCTGGGCGCGGACAGCTGCGACGGGTACGTGCACCCGCTGGGCATCCGGGTCGCGGCCGGGTCCTACTACCCGTACCTGATCTCGCTGTCGGTGTTCCTGACCGTGTTCGCGTTGCCGGTCATCGGGGCGATCGCCGACCGGTCCGCGCACAAGAAGCGCCTGCTCGGCGGGGCCGCGTTCACCGGCGCGGGTGCGACCATCGCGATGGCCCTCGTCACCGGCGACCGGTACCTGCTCGGCGGCGCGTTGTTCCTGGTCGCCAACATCTCCTTCGGCGCCGCGATCGTGGTCTACAACTCGTTCCTGCCGCAGCTCGGCGGCCCGGACGAACGGGACGGCATCTCCAGTCGTGGCTGGGCGCTGGGCTACCTCGGCGGTGGCCTGCTGCTGGCGGTGAACCTGGCCACGGTCTCCCTGCTCAGCGAGGACGGCAACCCGCAGCGCACCCTGGACCTGGCCCGCTGGTCGATCGTGTCCGCCGGTGTGTGGTGGGCGGTGTTCACCCTGGTGCCGCTGCGCTGGCTGCGCGACCGTCCCAGCGCGGAGGCCGTGGCCGCGCGGGGCAACGTGCTCACCGACGGGTTCCGGCAGCTCGGCCGCACCGTGCGCGGGATCAGGGCGTACCCGCTGACGCTGTTCTTCCTGCTCGCGTTCCTCGTCTTCAACGACGGCATCCAGACCGTCATCACAATGGCCAGCCAGTACGGCACCGAGGAGTTGCGGCTGGAGCAGAGCACCCTGATCGTCACGATCCTGCTGGTGCAGTTCCTCGCCTTCGGAGGCGCGTTGCTGCTCGGCGCGCTGGCCCGGCGCATCGGGGCGCGCAAGACGGTGCTGATCAGCCTGGTGCTCTGGACCGGTGTGATCCTCGGCGTGTTCTGGCTGCCCGCCGAGGCGCCGCTGCCGTTCATGGCGCTCGGCGCCTGCATCGGCCTGGTCCTGGGTGGCAGCCAGGCGCTGAGCCGGTCCCTGTTCAGCCAGCTCATCCCCGCCGGCAAGGAGGGCGAGTACTACGGCTTCTACGAGATCAGCGACAGGGGCACGAGCTGGCTCGGCCCGCTCGCGTTCGGCATCGTGTTCCAACTCACCGCCTCCTACCGCGTGGGCCTGGTCTCCCTGGTGGGCTTCTTCGTGGTCGGTTTCCTGCTGCTGTTGGCGGTGCCGATGCGCCGGGCCATCATCGCGGCCGGCAACACGCCACCACGGGTGCTCTGAGCACGTGCGACGCACCTGACAGATCCGGGCCGGTCGATCGGCTAGGCTGCCCGACCGTGACCGACGACGCCGCTGCCACCCCGACCTGTCTGGCCCACCCGTTCCCTGGCCAGCCGCACGCTCCCGCCGGCTGCGCGGCCGCGCGTGGGCTCGACGGGCGACCGGTGCACGCCGCGGCGCTCAAGTTCTTCTGGGGGCCGATGGACTGCGGCAAGTCCACGATGGCGTTGCAGATGAACTACAACCACGCCCGCCAGGGCCGCCGGGGGCTGGTCACCACCCGCATCGACCGGTCGCTGGGCCCGCAGGTCACCACGCGCATCGGCCTGGCCCACGAGGCCATCGAGGTCACCGACGACCTGGACCTGCGGGCGCTCGTGCGCGGCCGCTGGGCCGACGGGGTACGCGTCGACTACCTGATCTGCGACGAGGCGTGCTTCTACACGGTGGAGCACGTCGAGCAGATGGCCGAGCTGGTGGACAGCTACGACGTGGACGTGTTCGCGTTCGGCCTCGCCACCGACTTCCGGTCCTGCCTGTTCCCTGCCGCGCAACGACTGTTCGAGCTGGCCGACGAGGTGGCCCGCATCCAGGTCGAGGTGCTGTGCTGGTGCGGCCGGGAGGGGCTGCTCAACGCGCGGGTCGTCGACGGTCGGGTGGTCCGCGAGGGCGCGCAGGTCGTCATCGGCGACACCGTCGAGACCGCCGACGTGCGCTACCAGGTGCTCTGCCGGCGGCACTACCGCAGCGGTGACCTGGGCCCCCGAGACTGAGGCGCCCGCCGGACCCGGAGCCGATCCGCGATGATCACCGCGACGGTCACCGCCGTCGCCAGCGCCGCGCACGTCACCACCGTGGCGCCCAGCCCCACGCAGACCGGTATCAGCGTCAGCAGCACCACCACCGCGGCGATCCGGCTGGTCGGCAACGCCCGCCACAGCACCGTCTTGTAGGCGGCGTGCCCGGCGAGGAACAACGCCGGACCGCCCAGGGTGAACAGCGCGGCGACCGTGGTGGCGGGCGTGCCGGGCTCCCGCAGCAACACCTCGTCGCCGGCGGAGGCGACGATGACCCCGGCGACGATCACCGGGTGCAGGTAGTTGAACGCGACCCGGCTCAGCGCGCCGGTGCGCTCGCCCGCCCCCGCGATCACCTCCGTCGCGGCCCCGGCCGACCGGGCGAAGTACACCCACCACAGGGCCACCGAACCGGCGAACGCCAGCAGGAACGCCCCCGACGTCTCCAGGTCCACGTGCGAGGTGAGGGTGCTCCCGGTGACCAGGATCGACTCACCCAACGCGATCAGGACGAACGCCGCGCACCGTTCGGCCAGGTGCCCACCCTCGACCATCCACCGCTCGGGGCGGCTGCGGCCCCGCCCCGGCAGCGGATAACCAATCAGCAGGCCGACCACCTCGAGCACGACCACCGCCGCCCACAACGCCTCCCGGGCGACCCCGCCGGCCAGGCCGCCGAGCACGACGAGCACCGACGTACCGGTGATCCACGGCAGCGACTGTTGGAACCCGGCGACCAGCCACGGACTGCCCCGCACTGCCCAGAGCGCGAACAGGGTCCGGCCCACCTGCACACCCACGTAGACCACGGCGAAGAACAGGCCGGTCCCGGCGAACGCCTCCGGGATCGCCGCCGACAACGCCAGGCTGCCCAGCGCCACCCCGAGCAGTACGGCGCGCACCGGCCCCTGGTCCGGTTGCAACCAGTTGGTCAGCCAGGTGGTGTAGACCCAGACGAACCAGACCAGCGCCAGCAGCAGCGCCGTACGGGCGGCGCCTCGCCAGTGCGGGTGGGCGATCAGGTAGTGGGACAACTGGGTGATGGTGAAGATGAAGACCAGGTCGAAGAAGAGTTCGGTCGACGTGGTCGGCTGCACGCCCTGACGCGGTCGCAACAGCTGCGGACGCACCGGGACGGCGGCTGGCTCAGAAGGGGTCACCGCACACCCGCCAGTCCCCGCCCTCGCGGACCACCGGCAGGCGGCGTTCCTCGCTGACGCCGCCGTCGCGGGTCACCTTCACGGTCACCGTGCCGCGCGGACGCCCACCCTTGGTGGACACCGACACGTCGGTGATCTCGTAGTCGGTCACCATCGGCGGGGTACGCACCCAACTGGTGAAACCGATCGCGCTCCACCGGGTCCGCGCGTCGGCGCACAGCCGCTCGTACGCCTGATCACTGTCACCGAGGGCCACCTCGTTGAGGAACCCGTCGGCGGTCTCCCGGATCGGGCCGGCCGCCTGCCGTACGGTCTGCAGGTTCCACGCTCCCAGCCCGGCCACCCCGACGCAGCACAGCGCCATGCCGAACCCGGCGAAGGCCAGCCCGGCGCGCATCGGGCGGCCCCGCCGGGCCGGTCGGTTCCACGACTGGCCGGCACCCACGACTACCGACCGTAGAGAACGCCGTCGCGGTGAGGCGCGGCAAGCCGGAAACTGGGCCTTCTTTCGGCGCGGCGACGCATCGTCTACCGTCGGCGCACACCCCCGTAGCGCCAGGGAGCCGATCGATGAGCCGCTTCGTGCAGCCGGTACCACCCCCCGCCGACCCGTACGCCGGTGACGCCCTGCTGCGGTCCTGGCTGGAGCGTCACCTCGGCGCGGAGGGACACGCCGCCGCGAAAGGGCGCCTGGCCGACCTGGCCGCCGAGGTGGCCGGGCCGCTGCGCGCGGCGCACGCCGACGCCGAGGCGCACCCGCCGACGCTGGTGCGCTACGACCCGTGGGGCGCTCGCGTCGACCGGATCGAGGTGTCCTCCGGCTGGCAGGCGCAGCGGGCCGCCGCCGCCCGACACGCCGTGGTGGCGCTGCCCTACCTGCCCGACGCGCGGGGCACCTGGGGCGCGGCCGCGCGGGTCGTACAGCACGCGCTGCTGCACCTGTACGGACCGGAGTCGGCGACGTTCTCCTGCCCGGTGGCGATGGCCGACGGGGCTGCGGCGCTGCTCAGCCTGCCCGACGTGGACGCTGGTGTCCGTGACGCGTGGCTGCCCCGGCTGGTCTCCACGGACCCGGACACGGCCATCACCAGCGGGCAGTGGATGACCGAGTCGCAGGGCGGCTCCGACCTGGGCCGGTCCAGCACGATCGGCCGACCCGCGGCGGACGGTTCGTGGCGGCTCACCGGCGAGAAGTGGTTCTGCTCGGCCGCCGACGCGGCGATGGCGGTGGCTCTGGCCCGCCCCGAGGGCGCCGGGCGGGGCAGCCGGGTGCTCGCGCCGTTCCTCGTTCCCCGCTACGCGGCGGACTCGCCGCTGGCCACCGGCGCGACGCCGGACGCGCCCGCCCCAGGCGTCGTCGTGCACCGGCTCAAGGACAAGCTCGGCACCCGGGCGCTGCCGACCGCCGAGATCGGGTTGCGCGACGCGTACGCGGTGCCGCTGGGTGACCCGGCGGTGCCCGGCCTGGTCCGGGCGATGACGCTGGTCGTGGTGACCCGGGTGCACAACGCCGCCGCCGCGGCCGGCGGGATGCGACGCGGCCTCGCCTACGCCCGCGCGTTCGCCGACGCGCGGCACGTCGCGGGCGGCCCACTGGCCTCCTCGCCGCTGCACCGCGCCACGCTGGGCACCCTCGCGGTCGACGCGGCGGGCGCGTTCGCCCTCGCGGGGCACGCGTTCGCGCTGCTCGGGCGGGTCGAGGTCGGCGCCGACCCGGAGGCCTCCGCGGAACTGCGCATCGTGGCGCCGCTGGCCAAGCTCGCCACCGGCCGGCTCGCCGTCAGCTCCGCGAGCGAGTACGTGGAGAGCTTCGGCGGCGCCGGCTACGTGGAGGACACCGGTGTGCCCCGGTTGCTGCGCGACGCGCAGGTGCTGCCGATCTGGGAGGGCACCACCAACGTGCTGTCCCTGGACGTGCTGCGCGCGTTGACCCGGGAGGACGCCGGGACGCCGCTGCTGAGCCGGCTGACCGCCGCTGTCGACCTGGCCCGGCCGCTGTCGCCCGCGTTGGCCGACACCCTGGCCACCGCAGCCCGGCAACTGGGCGAGACGATCACGGCGGTGACCGCCGAGCCGGGCACGGCAGCCGTGCTCGCCGGGGCTCGAGGGCTGGCGCTGCGCCTGGCGTACGCGCTGACCGCCGCACTGCTCGTGGAGCACGCCGCGTGGGGTGACGAGCAGGCGGAGTTGGCGGCGCGGCTGTGGGCGCGGCGGTGGCTGCGACACGAGGACATCGCCGAGGACGCCCACCACCACCTGGACCTGCTCTGCTGACACCTCGACGTGGATTGTCGGGGGTGCCGGGCAGACTGCCGGGCATGACGACAACCGCTGACCTCGCGATGGTCAACCTGGACAGCTCCGACCCGGCCGGGCAGGCCGCCTTCTACCATCGGGTGTTGGGCTGGGAGGTCGCCCACAGCCAACCCGAGTACGCGATGATCCGCAACGGTGGCGTGTCCATCGGGTTCGGCCTGGTCGAGGGCTACCAGCCGCCAGCCTGGCCGGATTCGGCCGGGCAGAAGCGTTACCACCTCGACCTCTACGTCGACGACCTGGCCGTCGCCGAGAAGGAGTTCGTCGCCGCGGGCGCGTCCAAGCCGGAGTTCCAGCCCGGGGAGACCTGGGTGGTGCTTCTCGACCCGATCGGGCAGCCGTTCTGCCTCTGCCGCCGACCGCAGGGCTGACGCGGCCTGACGCCGCACGCCGCCGCAGGGCTGACCAGCGGTGCTCAGCGCAGCGGGCCTCGGGCCACGGCGTCGCGCATCGCCGCCGGGTCGCCGAGCGGGACGTACTCCAGCCACCAGGTCGCCCCGGCGGCGGCCAGCTCACGGCGGTAGGCCCGCTCGGCGCGTTCGTCCGGGCGGCGGCGTCGGCCGCCGATCGCCACGTCGAACGGCTGGCCGTCGGCCCGGGTGGCGGGCAGCGCTTCGACCAGCTCGTGGACCTCGTCGGGGGTGAAGTCGGCCCAGCCGTCGGTGTCGGTCAGCTTGTAGGGCACGATGCCGTCGGCGCGGGCCGCACGCCGTCGCACCGCCCCGGCCTGGGTGCTGCCACCGACCCAGACTGGCACCCGGGGCGACTGCACGGGCGGTGGACGCAGCGCCACCTTCTCGGCGCGGTAGTGGACGCCCTGGTGCTCGACCCGTTCTCCGCTGAGCAGGCCGGTCAGCAGGTCCAGGCCCTCGTCGAGCATCGCGGCGCGCACGGCCACCTCGGTCGGCTCGCCGAACGCGGCCAACCCCCGGTCGCCGGGGTCGCCGACGCCGACCGCCACCGTGGCCCGGCCGGCGCTCAGGTGGTCGAGGGTGAGCACCTCACGGGCCAGCTTCGCCGGACGGCGTCGGGGCAGCGCGGTGACCGTGGTGCCGAGGCGCACCCGCTCGGTGCGCCCGGCGATGGCCGCGAGCACCAGCCACGGGTCGTAGGTGGACGGGTCGTCGCCGGAGTAGTGGATGACGTAGTCCTCCAGGAACACCCCGTCCCATCCGGCGCGCTCGGCCAACTCGCCCAGCTCGACGAGGGTGGCGACGGCGAGATCGTCGCCACCGCAGGGGATCTCCAGGCCGTGTCTCATCCGGTGACCGTAGGGCGGGGGTACGACGGTCAGGCGCGCCGGCGCGACCGGGCGGCCCACACCGCGTACGCCGGATCGCGGTCGAGGTTGTGGCGGTCCCGGTCGTATCGGCGGGTGGTCCGCGGGTCGGCGTGCCCCATGGCGTCCTGCACGTCTTCGAGGGGTACGCCCTCGGACCGGGCGGTGGTGGCGAAGGCGTGCCGCAGCGAGTGCGGGGACAGTCGCGCCCAGGCGGGGATGCCGGCGGCTCGGGCGAGGCGACGGACCATCCGGAACACCGAGTGCCGGTCGAGTCGTGCGCCGCTGGCGGTGACCAGCAGTGGCCCGGTCAGCTGCGTCACCGGCACGCCGGTGGCGGCCGCCCGTTGGGCCAGGTACGCGTCAACGGCGTAAGCGGTGCCCGGGGTGAGGGCGCGACGGCGCTGCTTGCCGCCCTTGCCGACGAAGCGCACGCTGCGGTGCCCGCGTTCGGTGCCAAGGTCGGTCAGGTCCAACGAGACCAGCTCACCGACCCGCAGGCCCAGGTCTGCCAGCAGCGCGATCGCCGCGCGGTTGCGGGCCGCCGTCGGGCCGGTCTCGGCGTCGGCCGCGGTGAGCAGGGCGTCCACCTCCTCGGGGGTCAGCCCGATGGTGGCGGAGTGGTCCCGGTCGACGCGGGGTCGGTCCGCGCCGGAGACCGGGTTGGCCGGCACGCCGCCGAGCTTGACGAGGAAGTCGTACCAGCTCGACAGGGCCGAGAGCCGGCGTGCGACGGTCGCCGGGGTCAACGGCCGGCCGCTGCGGGCGACGAGTGTGGACTCCAGCGTGCGGGCGTACTCGTTGACGTGCAGGAACGTGGCCCGCAGCGGGTCCAGGTCGTGGCCGGTGCACCAGCCGAGGAAGGCGGTGACGTCGCGCCGGTAGGCGTCGCGGGTGTGCTCGGACAACCGGCGGTTGCGCAGCCACGCCTCGGTGACGTCCATCGGCGCGCTCGGCAGGGCCGGGCGGGCGGTGGGGCGGGCGAGCACGGGCGCGTCGGAGAACACCATGTGAAAAAGGTTCTCAGCAGCGGATGGGATTGCCACGCAGGCGCGCCGACGGCCGGCACCCCGGTGTGGGCGCCGGCCGTCGAGGCGGTGGCTCAGGCGTTGATCTTGCACTTTCTGCGGCGACATTAAGTACATACAGCCTCATCACGACAACCCAAAGCGCAAGATCGCCGGCCCCCTCCCCCCACCACGCCATCCGTCGCATCGATCATGAAGTTATTGCCGGCTGGTTCGGCGTGTCTTGGCAATAACTTCATGATCGCCGGGGGCGGGGCGGGGGGTGGGGGCGGGGGGTGGGGGGTCAGGCGTTTATCTGTCGGTGTGCGTCGCCGTTGGCGGTGATGGTGACCCGGCGGGGCTTGGCCCGCTCGGCGACGGGGATGCGCAGCGTCAGCACCCCGTTTTCGTAGCCGGCCTCCAGCCGCTCGCTGTCGAGGGTGTCGCCCAGGAACAGTCGCCGGGTGAAGGTGCCCATCGGGCGTTCGGCGGCGACCAGTTCGACACCGTCGCCGGTGGGCCGACGCCGCTCGGCCCGCACGGTGAGCACGTTGCGCTCGACCGTGCAGTCGATGGTGTCGGGGTCGACGCCGGGCAGGTCGAACGCCGCGTAGAAGTTGTCCCCGTCGCGGTAGGCGTCCAGGTGCATCATCGCGGGACGGGCCGCCGTACCGAAGAACTGCTCGGCGAGCCGGTCCACCTCGCGGAACGGGTCGGTACGCATCAACATCGCTGTGCCTCCTCGGATCTCCTGGCCGAAGGTGATGAGTTGAGCCCGACTGACTCAACTTCCTCTTCTTTTTAGCGCCTTCCGAGCCGGGCGTCAACCTCTTCTCGAACCAGTGCTCGGCGTACGGACCCTGCGAGTACGCCGGGATCTCGACATAGCCGTGCCGGGCGTACAGCGCACGCGCCTCGACCAGGTCGGAGCGGGTGTCCAGGCGGATACGGTCCACCCCGGCCGCCCGCGCCCGCCGCTCGACGGCGGCCAGCAGCGCGGCGCCACCACCGGCGCCCCGGTGCGCGGAGCGGACGAAGACCCGGGTCAGCTCGGCCCAGTCGGCGTGCCACCGCAGCCCGGCGCAGCCCGCCAGGTCCGCGCCGCGGCGCGCGATCAGGAGCAGACCCCCGGGGTACGTCAGGTCGTCGCTGGGCATCTCGGCGAGCGCGGCGTCGACCTCGCCGGGCAGATCGGGGCGGCAGTGGTAGCGCACCACCATCTCGGTCATGTACTCGCGCAGCAGGAGTGTCGCGTCCGGATGGTCGGGCCGGACGGCACCGGTCACCCACTGCCGGACGGCCGTGGTCACGCGTTGTCCTCAGTGCCTGCGGTCCGCCGGTAGATGCCCTGCTCACGGGTCAGCAACCGCTCGTCCACCAGGTAGCGGCGCAGCGTGGCGTGGTCCGACGCGCCACCGGCGCACCACGGCTTGAGCGCGTCGTCGACGGCCCGCTCCGGATAGCGCGTGTCCGCCGCGAACGACCGCTGCGCGATGTGGGCCAGCAGCGTTCGCCGCCTCCCGCGCTGCGCCGGCATGCCCACCAGGACGTACCCGCGCAGGAACGCGCGCAGCACCGGGTCCTCGGTCGACTCGGCGTCGTCGGTCGGGCGACTGTCGCGTGCCGCCGCCCGCAGCGACGCCTCGTCGACCGCGAGCGTGCCGTCAGAGCCGGTGACGAGGCCCGCGTCGGCGAGACGGCGGAGGCCGGTGAGCACGACCCGCGCGGCCAGGCCGCTGCGCTGGGCGACCTCCGCCACGCTTGTCGATCCCAGCGCGACCGCCGCGAAGATTCGTCGCCGTCCGTCGTCGGCCAGGGCCCCGGCCAGAGCGTGCGCAGTCATGCCGGTCACCCTCCCATCGGCGTACGCGCACCGCCAGGAGATTTCGAGGTACGCCCCGCTGGCTGCCGGCTACCCAGCGGTGGTCAGGAATTGCTCGTCTGGGACGCGTCGGCGGGTTGCTCGGCGACGAGGAGCACCCGGCGTAGCAGGTCGGAGAGCACCCGTCGCTCCGCCGGGGTCAGCGCGCCGAGCAGCCGGTGCTCCTCGGCCCCCTGGCTCTCCATGGCCGCGCGCCACGCGTCCATGCCCGCGTCGGTGAGTTCCACGTCCACCCGACGACGGTCCACGGTGGACGGGATGCGGCGGACGAAGCCCCTCTTCAGCAGGGTGTCGACGCGTGCGGTGATCGAGGCCGGGGCCACCGACAGATCCGCGGCCAGGTCGGAGGGGGCCGCACGCCCTTGCCGGCCGGCGAGGGCGTGCAGGGTCTCGTACTCGTGTGGGGGCAGGTCGAAGTCGGCGAGGACCCGTTCCTTGACCGCGCGCAGGTGTCGGATCACGCGGATCATCCGCACCACCGCGCCCTCGATGTCCCGGTCGAAGTCGGGCACCACGGGGAGCCAGCGCTTGATGTGCTGGTCGACGGCATCTTCGGCGGCGGTCACGGCGCCAGCTTAGCTCAACACCGAAATATTCATTGCCGGAAGATTCGATGTCGAAGTATGTTCCTCGGCATGGCTCACCCTCTGCGCACCCGATCCTTCCGGCTGCTGTTCCTCGGCCGTACCGTCTCGGCGGTCGGGGACGCGGTGGTGCCCGCCGCTCTGGCCCTGGCCGTGCTGCGGGCCACCGGCTCCAGCGGGGCGTTGGCAGTCGTCCTGGCTGCCGCGATGGTGCCCCGGCTGCTCCTGCTGCCGCTCGGCGGTGTCGTCGCCGACCGGTTCGCCGCCCGCCGGGTCGCCCTGCTGGCCGACCTGGTGCGCTGCGGGACCCAACTCGCGGTCGGCGCGGAACTGCTCGGCGGCGACCCGTCGCTGACCACCGTCGTGGTGGCGTCCGCGCTCGGCGGCACCGCGTCGGCGTTCGCCATCCCGACCGCATCGCCCCTGGTGGCCGGCACCGTCGTGGCGGCCGACCGGCAACGGGCCAACGCGCTGATGGGAGTCACCGCCAACGCCAGCCGACTGCTCGGCCCGGCCCTGGCCGGGGCGTTGATCTGGGCCGCCGGGCCCGGTTGGGCGTTCGTGATCGACGGCGGCTCGTTCGCGCTCAGCGCCGCCCTGCTCGCGCTGGTCCGGGTCGAGCACGTGCCGGTGCCACGCCGATCGGTCCTGGCCGACCTGCGCCACGGCTTCGGCGAGGTACGCGCCCGCGACTGGTTCTGGACCAGCCTGCTGGGGCACGGCATGTGGAACGGCGCGGCCGCCGTGCTGATGACCCTCGGGCCGGCTGTCGCCATCGACCGTCTCGGCGGCGAGGTGACCTGGGTGCTGCTGTTGCAGGCCGGCGCGATCGGCATGCTCGTCGGCTCGCTGCTGGCCGGGCGGGTCCGGCTACGCCGACCGGTGCTGCTGGCCAACATCGGGCTGGCCACCTACGCCGTGCCGCTGTTCCTGCTCGCCGTGGCCGCGCCCGCCCCGGCCGTGATCGTCACGTACGCCGTGGCGCTGACCGCCCTCGGCTATCTCAACCCGGTCTGGGAGACCGTCGTGCAGCACCACTTCCCGCCGGAGGTCCTGGCCCGCGTCACCTCGTACGACTGGCTGGTGTCGCTGGCCGCCATGCCACTGGGCTACGCGCTGGCGCCGCTGGCCGCCGACTCGTTCGGCACGCCCGTACCCCTGGTGGTCGCCGGCCTGCTGGTCCTCGTCGCCTGCGGCGGCACCGTGCTCGTGCCCGGCGTACGCCGGCTCACCTGGCCGACCGCCCACGAGCCGCAACCGGCCGAACCGGCCGGCGTGCGCTGACCAGGCCGGCCAAGGTGGACGGTCAGCCGGCGGCGCGGGCCATGGCGACGAAGCCGCGCCAGGCGTCCGGGCGGAAGGTGAGCGTCGCGCCGTCGCGGTCCTTCGAGTCACGCACGAGCACCACGCCCGGAAGGTTGTCGGCGACCTCGACGCAGTTGCCGCCGTTGCCGCCGCTTCTCGTGCTCGTACGCCACCGCGCCCCGGTCATGTCCATGATCCCGCCGCTTCTCTGAGAAGGTCCAGGGAACGTCCCCGGGGCAGCGCCTCGCCGCGAATCCGCTCCCACCGCCGTTCCAGGCTAACAAGCTCCGATGGCGCGTCGAGGATCTGCGCCTGCGCGGCGCTGTCGACGTGCGCAAGGCGCGAGCCGTCCGGCAGGTCGGCGATGGTGAACGGCCCGTCGAGCCCGGGGTAGCTGGGCGCGTCCGCCGGAACGATCTGGAGTTGGACGGTGTCCGTCTCGACGTAGCCGAGCAGGCGCGTGAGCTGCGCCGCCATCAGCGCCCGGTCGTCGCCGACACGGCGGCGGAGAACCCCCTCGTCGAGCAGGGCGATGAGCAGCGGTCCCTCGGTCTCCCGCTCGATAATCGACTGCCGGTTCAGCCGCGCCTCGGTGAACTCGTCGATCGCAGCCGCGGTCAGCACCCCGCCGCCCAGGGTGGCCCGCGCGTACGCCTCGGTCTGGAGCAGCCCCGGCACCCACGCCAACTCGAACGACCGCAGCGTCACCGCCTCGCGTTCGATGTCGACCCAGGGTCGGAACCACACCGGTTCCCGGCGGCGGAGGGCGTCCGGCCACAGTGCCTCGGCGTCGCGGGCCAGCAGCTCGGCGACTGTCGCGCGGTGTCGACTCTGCGGGACGTGGCCCGGGTTCGCCCACCGGGCGACGGTCTTCGGGTGCACGCCGATCCGGTCGGCGAGGCTCTCGGCCGTGTGACCCGCCTCGGCGAGCGCGGCGACAAAGGCGTGATTCATACCGTTCCTTCCGGGGAGCAAAGGGGCTGCGCCACAGAAAACACGTAACGCTGTGTGCTTGTCCAGCGACTCCCGGGAAAGTGGGGTATCGACGGCGCGGCCGGCAGGGACCCGAACCCGGCGGACGCGTTCGCAGCGGGGGCCGCTGCCGCGACCGGAAGCGGCCCCCGCCTCCAGCAGCCGACCCAGGAGGAACGCGTGGCCCACACCGACGGAACGGCCCGGAGGCCGACACACTCCCCGTTGCGCCCGTCGTGGCGCTGCCCGGCCTGCGGCATCCTCTGGCCGTGCTCGACCGCGAAGCTGCGCCTGCTCGGCGAGTACCGCGAGGACCGCCCGGGTCTGGTGACGCACCTGGCGGCGGTCCAGAAGGAGGCCGAGGCCGATCTCGCCAGGCTCAACCCCGACGTGGCGCTACCCGACCTGACCCCGCGTTTCGTCGGCTGGGCGCAGGCCCGCTGAGCGGATGGCCTAGTCGGCGTCGTGCTCGGTGATGAGTGCGGGAAACCAGGTGACGTCCAGTGGGGTGCCGTCGTGGTTGCCGCGGTTGTCGTTGACCATGTCGGCGACCCGCTGCGCGTCGTCGAGGGTGGTCAGCAGAGCGGCGCTCCCCGGCCGGATGCCGAGCTTGGTGCTGGCCTGGGTGTCCAGGCGGTAGCAGAGCCAACTGTGGAAGCGTCCGTCGATGAAGCCGAGCACCTCGAATCCGCGCGTCGTGCCGGGTGGGACAGCCGTGGGGTGCACGAGGTTCATCCGGACCGGATGCGGGAGGTCGTCGATCCACTCCTCAATGACGGTCATCAGCTCGGCGACCACTGCCGTCGGCACGCTCATGCTCAGCACGTGGACGGTGCGGGGGTCCGCCGGCGCGTGCCGGACGGCGTTCGCGGCCTGGCGCAGGGTCCGGTGCCAGGGCGCGAACAGCGACTGCTGCCACGGCTCGATGTCCTGGTCGGCGGGGAGGAAGTCGGCGAGGCAGTCGCTGACCGTAGGCACCGCGCTCGGTAGGTCGGCGGTCCAGCCCTCTCTGCCGGGCGTCCAGCAGAAGCCCGCGACGAACCCGGCCAGCACACAGTTCTCGGCGTCTGTCACCTGCTCATGATCGACGAAGCCGGCGTCCGGTGCCGAGAATTGTTCGGGCGGCCCTCGCGCTCAGGGAGTGACCGCAGGAGACCCGTCGGTGCGCAGTCGTGCGTGCTGGTGCATGTCGTGCCAGCCGTCGGCGTGCCGCATCGACTGACGCGCCACCCCCTCCACGGTGAAGCCGCCCCGCGTGGCGACCCGGCACGACGCCGCGTTGGCCGTCGAGTGGTTCAGCTCCAACCGGTGCAACCCCGCCTGCGCGAAGCTCCACCGGGTCAGCGCCTCCAGAGCCTCGGTGGCGAGCCCTCGACCGCGTGCGTCGGGCAGCAGCCAGTACGAAATCTGCGCCGACCCCTCGCTCAGCAGCACGTCCCGCAATCCGGTCTGGCCGACCGGCCGGTCGTCGTCCTCGACGATCGCCCAGCTCACGGCCGTCTCGGCGCGCCACCGGCCGGTCCACTGTGCCGTCCACGCCCTGGCCTCGGCGTCGTCGTCGAGCCGGAGCACGTGCCACCGCCGGATCGCCGGACAGTCGAAGGCGGCGCGTACGACCGGGGCGTCGTCGTCACGCCACGGCCGCAGCGCCAGCCCTGGACGTACCGGAAGGTGGGGTTGCTCCTGGGCGGCGAGACGCCCAGCGGGCAGGGCTGGGGTGACGAGCAGCGGCATCGGCCCATTATCGAGTAGTCGGTCTCACTCGCCGGTCGGGCCGCCCGCCAGCTCGGCGACCACGTCGAGGTGGCCCAGGTGGCGGGCGTACTCCTGCACGAGGTGGAACAGCACCCGTTCCAGCGACGCCGGGTCCGCGCCGTTCCAGCGCGGGCCCGGCGCACCGACCTCGGTCAGGTCGTGCGCCGTCACGACGGCCGTGGTGTGCGCGCCCTGCGCCCGCAGCGCCGCGACCAGATCGTCGCGGGTCTCGTCCGGGGCGACGTACCAGCGGTCGTCCCGACGATCACCCCACGGCTCGGCGACGTTCCGGCCCTCGAAGCCCACTCGATCCAGCGCAACTCGACGTGGCGCAGGTGTGTGAGCAGCTCCAGAGGGGTCCACCCGGACGGCAGCCGGCTGCTGCGCAGCTCCGACTCGTCCAGCGCCGACACCTTGGCCACCATCGACTCCCGGAAGTAGTCCAGGTAGCGCAGGAAGACCTCGGTGCGGCTGCCGGCCGGTGCGGTCGGCTCGGGGAAGGCAGTCATGAGCCGCTCGGCAGGTCACGACCGCGCTGGCGCACGCCCGCGCCGCCGTACGGGTAGTCACCGATCGGCGGCGCGCTCGCCTCGTCCAGCAGCCGCATCTGCGCCGCGTCGAGGACGAGGTCGGCCGCGGTCAGGTTGTCGTCGAGCTGTTCGGTGGTCCGCGCTCCGAGGATCACCGAGGTGACCGCCGGTCGTGCCGCCAGCCAGGCCAGCGACACCGCCGACATGGACACGTCCCGGTCCCGCGCGATCTGGCCGACCGCGTCGAGCACCCGCCAGGTGCGCTCCTGCGCGTTGCGACCCGCGTACGCCTCGACCCCGCGCTGCGGGTTCTCGCCGAGCCGGGTGGCGCCGGTGGGCGTGGAGTCGCGCCGGTACTTGCCGCTCAGCCAGCCTCCGCCCAGCGGCGACCACGGCAGGATGCCGATGCCCTCGTTCTCGCAGACCGGCACCAGCTCGAACTCGATCTCCCGGGCCAGCAGGTTGTACTGCGGTTGCAGCGAGACGATCGGGGTGAGGTTGAGGTGCTGGGTGAGCAGGGCGGCCTTCTGCAACTGCCAGCCGGTGAAGTTGCTGACCCCCGCGTAGCGGATCTTGCCGGCGCGTACGGCGTCGTCGAAGAACCGCAGCGTCTCGGGCAGTGGGGTCAGCGGATCCCACGCGTGCGCCTGGTAGAGGTCGACGGCCTCGACGCCGAGACGTCGCAGGCTCGCGTCCAGGGCACGGGTCAGGTGCACCCGCGACAGGCCGGCGTCGTTCGCCCCGGGGCCCATCGGGAACCTGCCCTTGGTGGCGATGACGAGGCGGTCGCGCGTGTCGGGCCGTGCCCGCAACCAGCGACCGACGATCTCCTCGGAGACGCCTGTGGAGTAGACGTCCGCGGTGTCGAGGAAGGTGCCGCCGGCCTCGACGAACCGGTCGAGCTGGGCGAAGCTGCCCTCCTCGTCGGTCTCCGCGCCGAAGGTCATCGTGCCGAGGCACAGGGTCGACACCACCGTGCCGGTGGCGCCCAGAGTGCGGTATCGCATGTCGTCCTCTCGGTCGAGTTGCAAAACTGATCTTCGCACCTGGTCAGAGCGTGTGCACCCGGAGGCTTCGCGGGCACCCACGCGGCGGCGTCACGGGCGATGATGGATCGGTGAGCGAGCCCGCCATCGACACCGACCGGCCGGACGCGCCGGCCCGGTCGTCCACATTGGTCGAGCTGCCGCAGCCCGGTCCGCGTACGCGGGGGCCGTGGCTGGTGGCAGCCCTGACCAGCGTGACGCTGCTCCTGCTCGCCGGGCGGTACGGCTATCACCGCGACGAGCTGTACTTCCTGCTCTGCGGCCGGCACCTCGACTGGGGTTACGTCGACCAGGGCCCGTTGGTCCCGGCGCTGGCCCGACTGCTCGACGAGATCGCGCCGGGCAACCTGGTGGTCCTGCGGACGCCGTCGGCGGTGCTGGCCGGGGGCGCGGTCCTGCTGGTCGCCGCCATCGCCCGCGAGCTGGGCGGCGGCCGGGGTGGGCAGAGCGTCGCGGCGGTGCTGGCCGCGCTGTCCGGCATCGTGCTCGCCAGCGGCCACCTGCTCAGCACCACGACCGTCGACCTGCTGGTCTGGCTCGCCGTGGCGTGGTGCGCGGTCCGGTTGCTGCGCACCGGCGACACCCGGTGGGCGCTCCCGCTCGGGCTGGTGCTCGGCGTGGGCATGCTCAACAAACTGCTGCCCGCTTTGCTGGCCCTGGGCCTGATCGCCGGTGTGGTGATCGCGGGACCGCGTCGGCTGCTGCGGGACAGATGGGTGCTCGCCGCCGCCGGGATCGCCCTGGTACTGGCCGCGCCGAACCTGGTCTGGCAGGCCGCACACGGTTTCCCGCAGCTCGGCGTGGCCGCCTCGATCTCCGACGGCGACAGCTCCTACAGCGGCCGCCTCGACGCGTTCACCCTCCAGTTCGTCATCATCAGCCCCTTCGCCGTACCGATCTGGATCGCCGGTCTCGTCGCGTTGCTGCGCCGGCCGACGTGGCGGCCGTACCGGGCGGTGGGTTGGGCCTGGCTTGTCGTGTTCGGCGTGGTCCTGGTGGCCGGCGGCAAGGGCTACTACGACGCTCCCCTGCTGCTGGTCCTCGCCGCCGTGGGCGCGGTGGTGACCGCCGCGTGGGCGTCGCGCGGCTCGACGTGGCTGCGCCGTGGGGCGCTCGCGGCGGGCGCGGCGCTGTTCCTGCTGCCCAACCTCGTGCTGCTGCTGCCGGTGCTGCCGGCCGACCGGCTGCCCGCCTTCGTGGTCGACGTCAACTACGACGCCGGGGAGACCATCGGCTGGCCGGCGTTCACCGACTCACTCGCCGCCGTCCACCGCGGCCTGCCGGAATCGGAACGCGCGCGAGCGGTCATCCTGACCGGCAACTACGGCGAGGCCGGGGCGGTCGCGCGGTACGGCCCGGCCCGAGGGCTGCCTCGGGCGTACTCCGGGCACAACAGCACTGTCGACTTCGGTCGGCCGCCCGCCGACGCGGACGTGGTCATCGCGGTCGGCTGGGAGCGCCCCGACGCGTTGAACGGCTGGTTCGAGCAGTGTGCGCTGGCCGCTCGGGTGGACCAGCGGGTCGAGGTGGCCAACGACGAGAACGGCGGCCCGATCCACGTGTGCCGAGGGCTGCGGCGTCCGTGGGCCGAGATCTGGGACACCGAGGTACGCCACGCCGGCTGAGCCTGGTCAGCCGGCGGGTTCGCCGGTGAGCCAGGCGCGGACGGTGGTCAGGGCCTCGGGGCCGGAGTCGTCGTCCACGTCGCGGGCGAGGTCGGCGATCGTGATGGCGGCCAGCGCGTCGCGCCACGCCGTCTCGGCGGTCCACATCGCGCGAGCGATCGGGCACGCGCTGGTGCAGGCGCTGGGCGGGGCGGCAAGCGGGCCGCGCTGGCGGATCTCGGTGCACACGAAGGCGGGGCCCGGCCCGTCGATGGCGTGGACCACGTCGAGCACGCTGATGCTCTGCGGTGCGCGGGTCAACGCGTAGCCGCCCGACTTGCCCTGCACGGAGTGGATGAGCCCCGCACGGGCCAGCGACTGGAGTTGCTTGGCGAGGTAGCTGCCGGAGATGTCGTGCAGCTCCGCGAGCCGGGCGGCCGGGACGGGCCTGCTGCTGGTGGTCAGCACGACGCAGCAGTGCAGCGCCCACTCGACCCCGCCGGACATCTTCATCGCCTCACCCTAGCCACCCCTGATACTCGGACCTGTTCTGTCCGAGTATAGTTCTCGGATATCAGAAGTCCGAGTTTGACGGCGCCGCTGGGGTGCCGGGACGGACGGGACACGGAAGGTAAAACGGACATGAAGATCGCCGTGATGGGCGGGACGGGCCTGATCGGGTCCCAGGTCGTCCAGATCCTGCGGACCGCCGGGCACGACGCGTTCGGGCACTCCCAGTCGACCGGAGTCGACCTCCTCACCGGGCAGGGCCTGCCCGAGGCACTCAAGGACGTCGACGTCGTCGTCAACCTCACGAACTCGCCGAGCTTCGACGACGCCTCGCCCGCCTTCTTCCAGAGCACGATGGACAACCTCCTGGGCGCCGCCGAGCAGGCCGGCGTCGGGCACGCGGTGATCCTGTCGATCGTCGGCGTCGACGAGGTGCCCGACCTGGCCTACTACCGCGCGAAGGTGCTCCAGGAGGACATCCTCAGGGCCAGCGCGGTGCCGTACTCGATCGTGCGCGCCACCCAGTTCTTCGAGTTCATGGACGCGGTCATGTCCTGGACCGCCGACGAGTCCGGCGTACGCCTGCCGAGCACCCCCGTGCAGCCGATGGCCGCGGCCGACGTCGCCCAGGCCGTCGCCGAGGTGAGCGTCGGCGCGCCCCTGCGGGGCGTCCGCAACGTCGCCGGCCCTGACGTGTTCGCACTCGACGAACTGGGTCGGATCACCCTCGCCGCGCACGGCGACCAGCGCGCCGTCACCACCGACGACACCGCCGGGATGTTCGCCGCCGTGCCGGGCGACGTGCTGATCGGCAACGAGGACGCCGTACTCGCGCCCACCTCCTACCGGGAGTGGCTGGCGCGCTGACCCGTGGTTGGGGCGTCCCGGGATGCGGGGCGCCCACCGGTCGCGCGGACTAGGCTCGGTCCATGGTCACGGCGGGTCTGCTCCTGGCGGCCGGCGCCGGCCGTCGGCTAGGCCAACCCAAGGCCCTCCTGCCGTATCGCGGCCGCCTCCTCGTGGACCACGCCGCCGAGATCCTCACCGCCGCCGGTTGCCAGCCGGTGCTCGTGGT
Organism: Micromonospora sp. NPDC005174; assembly: GCF_040608495.1. Classification (NCBI taxonomy): domain Bacteria; kingdom Bacillati; phylum Actinomycetota; class Actinomycetes; order Micromonosporales; family Micromonosporaceae; genus Micromonospora; species Micromonospora sp. NPDC005174. The sequence goes on from NZ_JBEXIJ010000026.1 coordinate 67,484, forward strand.
GCTGGGCGCGCAGGCCGACCAGATCCGTGCCCGAACGCGGCTGCCCGACGTGGTGGTCAACGACGACTGGGCGACGGGCATGGGCTCGTCGCTGCGGGCAGGGCTGGCCGCGTTGGCGTCCAGCCCTGCCGCCGCCGCCGTCGTGGTCACCCTCGTCGACCAGCCCCACCTCACCCCCGAGGCGGTACGCCGCGTCGCCTGCGACGCCACCGCCGAATCCCTCACCATGGCCACCTACCGCGACGGGCGGCGCGGACATCCGGTGCTGCTCGGGCGCGAGCACTGGGCCGGAGTCGCCGGCGCGGCGACCGGTGACCGGGGCGCGCGCGACTACCTCCGCGCTCACGCCGCAGCCGTACGACTGGTGGACTGCGCCGACGTCGCCGACGACACCGACGTGGACCTACCCGACGAGGCCGCCGCCCTCCCCCGGTAGCCGCGCCGTCGGAACCTCGTACGCTGCGCCACATGCTCTCCGGCGTTCACGGGTTGTCCCGCCACTTCACCCCCGACAGCCTGCGGGAGCACCTGCTCGCCCGCTCCACCCGAGCCGAGACGGGCTGCCTCATCATCACCGGCTACGGCTCCCAGCGCGGTGTCCACCAGAAGGTCGCCGGACGCGCCTGGGCGCACATCGCCGCCTACGCCGTCTTCGTCGGCGACTACGACCCCGACCTCGAAGTCGACCACAGCTGCGGCGTCCCCGACTGCATCGAACCGACCCACCTGCGCCAGGTCACGCACGCCGAGAACTGCCGAACCCGCGAGCGCAACCCGCGCTGCCGCAACGGCCATGACCGGGAGATCGACCCCGGTACCGGCACGTACCGCCGGGTCTGCCGCGGCTGCAATCGGGACGCGCAGCGTCGGTGGCGACAGCGTCAGGCCGCCGAGGTCGCCGAGGCCCGCCAGACGTGCGGGCACAGCTAGGGAACCGCGCCCGCACGTCGTGGACGCCGCCGTCAACCAGCTTCCCGCTCCGCCCCGACGGTGAGGGCGTGCCCGGTCGTCGAGTCGACGTGCCCGGGGATCTCGTCGTGGCGATCACCCACGGTCGGTGTCCCGGTGGGCTCGAACATGAGGATCGCGGCTCCGGACGGGGAGTACGGCCTGTGCTCCGTCCCTCGGCGGACCGTGAAGACAGCGCCCTGCGGGAGCAGGACCGTGCGCTCGCCGTCGGGCTCGCGCAGGGAGATGCGCAGCTCACCGTCGAGGACCAGGAAGAACTCGTCGGTGTCGTCGTGGACGTGCCAGATGTGCTCGCCTTCGACCTTGGCGATCCGGACGTCATAGTCGTTGACGCGCGTGACGATGCGGGGGCTCCACAGGGCGTCGAAGGAGGCCAGAGCCTTGCCGAGAGAGATGGGTTCGCTGCTCATGGGCCAATCCTCAGCCGTTTCTACGACCCTCGTGAGTGCTAGGAATTGCACATGGCGAAAGAATCGTCGCAGGCGGCTGACGTGATGGGCGTACACCGGGTCGTCGTGATCGTGGACGAGAACTCGAACCCCTTCGAGCTCGGCTGTGCGACCGAGGTCTTCGGTCTGCGCAGGCCGGAACTCGGCCGCGACCTCTACGAGTTCCAACTCTGCTCCCCCGAGCCCCGCACGCTGATGCGGGACGGCTTCTTCACGCTCACGGGAGTCGCCGGCCTGGAAGCGGCCGACGCGGCGGACACCCTGATCGTTCCGAACCGCCCCGACACCGAAGTCCCACGCCGTCCCGCGGTCCTCGACGCCATCCGCCGGGCACACTCGCGCGGTGCGCGCCTGGTCGGCTTCTGCAGCGGCGCCTTCACACTGGCCGAGGCCGGAGTTCTCGACGGACGCCGGGCCACCGCGCACTGGCAGTGGGCAGACTCCTTCCGGGTCCGCTTCCCGTCTGTCCAGCTCGAAACGGACGTGCTGTTCGTGGACGACGGCGACATCCTGACCGCGGCAGGGAGCGCGGCCGCGCTCGATCTTGGGCTCTACGTGGTCCGCCGCGACCATGGCGCGGAGGTCGCCAACTCCGTGAGTCGGCGGCTGGTCTTCGCGGCGCACCGGGACGGTGGGCAGCGGCAGTTCGTGGAACGTCCCATGCCCCACCTGCCGGACGAGTCCCTGGCGCCCGTCCTGGCCTGGGCTCAGGAGCGGTTGGGTTCACCGCTGACTGTTCCTGGCCTTGCGGCACGTGCGGCGGTCAGTCCGGCGACGCTGCATCGCCGCTTCCAGAAGCAACTGGGCACGACGCCGCTGGCGTGGCTCACCGGGCAACGATTTGCGCTGGCGTGCCGGCTGATCGAGCGAGGTGAGTCCCGGTTCGAGGTGGTCGCGCGACACAGCGGGCTCGGCACCGCTGCCAATCTGCGCGCGCTGATGCGCCGCGAAACCGGCATCACACCGTCGGAGTACCAGCGCCGGTTCGGGTCGTCGGCGACCTGACCGCAGGTGGCTGCCGGCGACCGCTCACGCATGCCGCATCGGTGAAAACAACAGCCTGAGCACTTACGCATCTTAACTGTCATTATGATGCGTGTGCGGTATGCCCTGTTTGTGCGCATCAATTAACGGATTATCGTTACCGGCAATCCGTTAATTGAGCGCGAGCCGGAGCCTGGAACGCGGTGGCGTCGCCACCCGCACTCGTCGAGGATGTCCGGCACGAGCGGCCCCGGCGCGAACGCGGTCAACGAGCAGGAGGAGACGCTGCACGGGGGGCACCATGGGGGGCGCGACACGTGGTCTTCACCGACCGACGTGTCAGCGGAGTCATCGACTGGGATACCGCCTCGCCCGGGCGCCGGGCGTGGGACCTGGCGTATCTCGCCTATCGGCTGGTGCCGCTGGCGGATCCCGAGAACGGTGACGCCATCGACAGTCACCTGGGCGAGCGGGCGCGTCGTCTGCGCGTGCTCTGCGATGCCTACGGCTCGGAGCTGGGACCAGCGCATATCCTCCAGGTCGCAGTCGATCGACTACACGATCTCGCCGTCCTCACCGAGAGTCGGGCTGATCAGGGACAGGAGAACATCCGCAGTCACGTCGGGCTCTACCGACGCGACGCGAGTTGGATCACCGCGCATGCCGACGACCTGGGCCGAGGCATCGCCTGAATCAGCCAACCACGACGACGGAGGGGCCATGGCCTTACGGTTCGAACATCGTCCGGCCGACACGGACGCACGCATCGTCGACCGCGTGTGGCGCACCACCAGCGACGCCGAGGAGACGATGACGTCGGTGGCGCGTACGTGCTGCCACCTGATCGTCACGCGGACGGCCGGGCAACTCCTCGTCACGCTGCGCGGGCCGGAGACCAGGGCGACCACGGCACCGGTCCCACCGGACGCCGAGTTCCTCGGGGTCCGGCTCACGCTCGGTGCCGTCCTCCGGCCGCACCCCGCGACCTCGATCGTCGACAGCCACGTGTCCTTCCCGGTGACGCGCTCGGGTCGGGTGGTCATCGGCGGTGCGGACTGGGAGACGCCGACGTACGGGAACGTCGAGCAGTTCGTCCGACGCCTGCGCCTCGCGGGGCTGTTGGTGCCGTCACACCCGGCGGGCGCGGAGGTCGACCGTCACCGGTCCACGCGCACCCTCCAGCGGTACCACCGTGCAATGACCGGACTGTCGCAGACCGCCGTGACCCAGATCGACCGCGCGAACGCCGCAGCCACCATGCTGCGCGACGGCCTCGACTGGCGGGCGGTCGTCGACACGCTGGGCTACTTCGACCAGGCTCACCTGGCGCACGCGTTGCGCCGCTTCGTCGGACACACCGCGCGAGGGCTGGGAACGGGCAACAGTCCGGCGATGTCGTTCCTGTACAAGCCGGACCCGCGACCCGGCAGCTAACCTCCGTCGGCCGGCCACCAGGTGGCGGCCGGCCCGATTCACACAGACGGAGGAAACCGTGCTGCTCAGCGTCAACATCTTCGTGAGCCTCGACGGCGTCATGCAGGGGCCGGGCGCCCCGGACGAGGACCGCTCGGACGGATTCGAGCGGGGCGGATGGCTCGTCCCGCACATGTCCGCGCACACCAACGAGGTCATCGAGGGCTGGTTCCGTGCGGCCGACGCCTTCCTCTTCGGCCGCACGAGCTACGGCCTGCTCGGCGGGTACTGGCCGAAGGTCACCGCGCCCGACGACCTGATCGCCACCAAACTGAACACCCTGCCGAAGTACGTCGTCAGCGAGACGCTGACGGACGAGGAGGCCGACTGGAGTCCGACGACGGTGTTGCGCACCGACATCGTCGACGCGGTGCGCCGGCTCAAGGAACGTCCGGGCGGGGAACTCCAGGTGCACGGGAGTTGGCAGCTCGTGCAGACGCTGCACGAGGCCGGACTCGTCGACCTCTACCGGCTGCTGCAGTACCCGGTCGTCGTCGGAAGCGGGAAGCGACTGTTCCCGGACGGTACGACGCCCGCCACGTTCGCGGCGTCCGAGGACAGCGTGCGCGTGCTGCCCGGCGGCGTCGTGTCGCTGACCCTGACTCCGACGGCCCTCGGTGACCTCTCGACGGGCGCCTACACGGTTGACGGGGGGCGCTCGGTGCCGGTGCTCGGCTGACACCGACGAGTGGCGCAGGTCGTGGGGACGCGGCCGTCCCTGAAGGCAAACAGGGGTGCTCAATTCGTGGTTCTGATCGAGATCCTGTCGAGCTGCTGCCGAAGACCGTTCGCTTCGTCCCTGCGGCCAACTGCTTCCAGCACATCGGCCAGCGTCCGGTACGCGGAGAGTGCTCGGCCTGCGAACTCTTCCGGCATACGTTTGGCCAACGATCCGTAGAGCTGAGTCGCCTCGGTGATCGCCTTCAAAGCTTCGGACAGATTCTGCTTCACGTCTGCGCACACCGTGGCGTACGTCCACAACGACATGGCGAGGTCGGGTAGGTAGGCGTCCGGGTTCGTCTTGGCCAGCCGTCGCCGGATGGCCACGATTTCCCTGGCCGGGACTATGGCCCGTTCGCGGCGGCCCAGCGCGAACAGGATGCTGCCGACGCTGGTCAACGAGGTGGCGAGGTCGGCTAGGTAGGCGTCCGGATCTACCTCGGCCAGCCGCCGCCGGATGGCCACGGCTTCCTCGGCCGGGGCCAGGGCCTGGCCAGGGCGGCCCAGCGCGGACAGGTGGGCTGCGAGGTTGGTCAACGAGTCGGCGAGGTGGGGAAGGTGGACGTCCGGGTTCGTCTCGGCCAGCCGCCGCCGGATGGCCACGGCTTCCTCGGCCAGGGCCTGCTCAGGGCGGCCCAGCGCCGACAGGCGGAGGCCGAGGTTGTTCAGCGACAGGGCGAGGTCGGGTAGGTAGGAGTCCGGATTCGCCTCGGCCAGTACCCGGTAAGTGCCGGCGGCTGCCTGAGTCGCGGCCAGCGCCTGCTCACGGCGGCCCAACCGGGACAGACAGTTGCCGAGGTTGGTCAACGACAGGGCGAAGTCGGATACGTAGATGCCCGGGTTCGTCTCGGCCAGCCGCCGCAAGATGGCCACGGCTTCCTCGGATGGGGCCAGGGCCTGCCCGGGGCGGCCAAGCTCGGACAGGCAGGCGCCGAGGTTGGCCAACGACAGGGCGAGGTCGGATAGGTAGGCGTCCGGGTTCGCCTCGGCCAGCCGCCGCCAGGCGGCCACGGCCTCCTCGGACACGCCCAGAGCCCCCGCTAGGCGGCCCAGCCGGGCTAGGACGGCAGCGACGTTGTTCAGCGACGCGGCAAGAATGGGTAGGTAGGCGTTCGGGTCTGCCGCGGCCAGCCGACGGACGATGGTGGCGGCCTCCTGAACCAGAGCCACGGCCTGCTCGCCGCGACCCAGCTCGGACAGGCGGAGGCCGAGCTCGTTCAACGAGGTGGCGAGGTTTTCCTGGTGGGCGTCCGGGTCTGCCTCGGTCAGCCGCCGCCAGGTGGCCACGGCCTCCTCGGCCACGGCCAGAGCCTCCTCCCGGCGGCCGGCACGGGCAAGGCGGAAGACCTGATTGGACTGCAGAACGGCTTGCTCGGCGGGATCAGTGGTGTGGGCGAGACGGTGCGCGGTCAGCACGCTGGTGACGGCGGCCGCGGCGATGTCATAGTTTATGTGCCTGTCGGCCGGTAGCAGAGGTTCGATGCTCTCCAGCACCTCGATACTCACGGATCGGCTGGTAGCGAGAGCGGTCAACGCGGTGCCGCCCGCTCTGATCGCGAGATCGGGATATTTGCGTAATAGCGGGTAGAGGAGAGTGCTGCCCACGTGGGGCCAGCGGTCAGCGGCTGCGGCGAGGAACGTGACCGATCGGGAGAGCACCGAGCTTGTCGAGTCGTCCTGGGAGCGGGCGGTCAGGAGAGCGGTTGCGGTGGCGGGTGCCCAGTTCTGCGCGGGGTAGTCGATGTGGTGTCCCGGCAGGGTGAGTGCGAGGAAGTCCTCGGTGAGCCGGTCCGGGTAGAGGGGTTCCAGGACGGTTGGCTGGTTGGGTTCGGCGGGTGGATAGCAGACCGTGTGGTCGCGGAGGACCTGTTCGACATCTGGTCCGATACCGAGGTGTTCGAGAAGCTCGGCGCCGGCGGTGCGGTCGAGTGCGCCGGTGAGGGCAGCGGTGAAGACGGCGTGGTTCATCACGTCGCCCGGGGTCCGATAGTCGCTCCCTGTTCCCGTGATGCCGTCGTGGTAGAGCCGTCGCCAGTGCAGTTGTTCCCGATTGAGCAGGTACCGGGTCAGGGCGTCCATGCCTTCGGGAGGCCGCTCGCCGCTGACAGCGGCGTCGACGGCGACCAGGGCGGCCATGTGTACGGCGAGGGTGAGCCCGAACTCGGGACTGTCGAGCTGGACCGAGGGCAGGATCGTGGTAGGGCGGGGATGCCGGTAAATGGCGGCGAACCGATCGCGGGCCGCGGTGAACATGGTGGGTCGGGCGTGATCGGTGGGCAGGTCGGGGAGCCGCTGGGCGCTCGTGTAGCCCCGATAGTTGTCGAGGATGGCGCTGATCGCCGGCCACGTGTCCAGGCTGCGGCCGATCATGAGAACTCGGGTGGGGACGCCGACCTGGTGAAGGAGGGCGTTCTTGAGCAGCCAGGTGAGGTTGCTCAACAGCCACCGGTCGGCGTAGTCAACCACGAGAAGCAGCCCCGCGGTCCCGGTCAGGGCGAGGTCGTGGCTGCCGGGCTCGGGCCGGTCGGCGTCGGGGCCGTGGAACGCGGCAACCACTCTCCAGCCGGCGGTGAGCGACTCGGCGGCGAGTTGGGCGGCGAGACGGGTCTTGCCCTGCCCGCCGGGCCCGTGCAGCCAGCGCACGCTCAGCTGCGGCGGTCCGCTGTCGCGCCACTGCCGCAGGTCGGCGAATTCTTGATCGCGGCCGGTGAACGGCACCACGGCGCGACGGGCGTTGAGCATGCGGCTGGGCATCTGCCGCAGCCAGTCCACGTCGGCGTCCGGTTCCGGCTGCCAGTTGGCCAGCAGGTAGAGCGGTTCGCCGTTGGCGAAGACATGGATGTCGGCGTTGATCACGCCGTAGGCGAACCCGCCGACCGACGTGACCTGCTGGAACGAGGGTTCTGGTCCATCTGCCGTGACCACGCGATCCATCGACTCCCGCTCACGCTTCCGTCAACGGTGGCGCCTCGTGGTAGATGATGTTGCCGTTCTGGACGCCGAACGCCAGTCCGTGGTCACGGGCCACAATGTTCTGGATCTGCACCTTCTGCTCGGCGGGTAGCCGAGCGGTGAGCTCGGTGACAAGAGCCTGCAGGTCGTCGATGACGGTCGGGTCGTCTTCGACGAGATCCTGCAACCGGGTCAGCCATTGCGGCTGCTGCTGGGCCCGGACCTCGACCTGCTTGTCCGGCGGTGCCTGCTCCACGGTGGCCGCCAGCGCGTCGAGCCGACGCGCGGCCTTCGCCTCCTGGTCGGCGCGACCGCGTCCGAACAGCCGGATGAACCCCGGGCGAGCCAACCCGTTCCACACGTCCGTAGCGGCGGCGGTCACCAGCGTCGTGGCGCCGATGGCCAGCACCGCCTGAATATCCGGGGTCACGTCTCTCCTCGCCGGTGGTAGGCGCACTCTCGTTCTGTGGCGACCGAGTTGGCGTCACCGTCTCGAACCCGAGAACCGAAGCCGATCGACGCACCGAACGTCCAGATCGACATCCTGGCACCATCGTGGAGCGCCGTCGCCACCTGCGTAATTACCCGGACAGGACACACAACTTCGCGGTCGGTCATGGTTCGATATCGTGGCGTCAGCCCCGGGGCAGGCTCCGGCCGTCGGGCAGCGTTCGACCGCTCAGCAGCGCCACCAGAGAGCCACTGTCACCACGGACGACCTCACCGCTCCCCCAGCGCCGATCCGTGTCGGTCGCTTCGAGTCGGACACCGGCCAGGTCTATTCCGAAGATGGCGCCGCTTGCGTTGGTGAGAGTGTCCAGGACGCTGCGGACCGCGCCTGCCGGTGCGACCGTGGGCCGGTCGAGAGCGATCGTCACGTCCAGGGAGTGGATGACGGCGTGACTCAGCGCGCCCGCGGCACCGCCGCCCGGCGGCTGCCAGGCGTGCAGTGTCGGCGATCGGAGTTGATCGAGGAGGTCGGTGCGGGGCAGCGCCGCGCCGCGCGTGGCCATGCTGTTGGAGAGCACCGTGAAGTCACCGCCGGCTGCGGCCATCTCGGTGGCGAACTCCACGGGCGTCAGCCGCGCCGGCATCGTGACGTGCGCGACGACGTGCCGCACCAGCCAGTTCTCGCACAACGTGGGCGCGTCCCAGATGTCGATGGCCGCGGTCGCGAGGAGGTCGGCGAGTCCTCGGTAGGTCAACGCGACCCAGGGCTGCGGGTCCGTCATGACTGATCCTTTCGCGTGAGCTGCGCGAGGCGTTCCGCGAGCTTGTCGAGTGAGGTGGTGAAACCGGCGCGGGCAGCGGGCGTACGCATCGTCTCGGGCACGTGCCGCTGGTGGATGACGACCGCGGTTTCGCCATCGCCGAGGTCGTGAAACGTGCTGGTCGTGTGCATCCCGGTCGCCGGCTCGACCCAGGCGAGCAGCTCGGGCGCAACGATCTCGGTGAACGTGGCGACCATCCGGTAGCTGCCCTGGTCTCCGATCATCAGGGTCTCGAACCGACCCCCCGGCCGGAGGTCGACGACGATGCCCTCGACCGGTGTCACCATGCCGCGCGGTCCCCAGAACTGCGCGAGTTCGTCGGGCTCGGTGAGGCACCGCCACACAAGTTCGCGCGGCGCGCGGAAGACCCTCCGGTAGACGAGTTCGCCGTCACCCACGGACTTCAGCCTTCCTGCAGGTGGGCGAGATGCGTCTCCAGGCGGTCCAGGCGATCCGCCCAGGCCTGGCGGCTCTGCTCGATCCAGGACAGCGCGGCCTCCAGCGCCGCAGGTTCGAGGCGACACGGCCGGCTCTGCCGGTGCCGCCCCTGACTGATCAGGCCGGCCCGCTCGAGCACACGGATGTGCTGCGACACGGCCTGCATGCTCATCGCGTACGGCTCGGCCAGCTCCTTGACCGTCGCCTGGCCGGTGGTCAGCCGAGTCACGATGTCGCGCCTGGTCCGATCGCTCAGTGCCGTGAACAGCGCATCGAGCTGCTGGTCGTCGAGGGTCACGCTCATGACCCTTATCCAAGCAAAAGCTTTATAAAGCGTCAACTTGAATAAGGGTCATGAGCGTGACTCGTCCTCACGGCATGGAACTGCCGAACCACCGGGCGAGATGGTCGTCGAGGTTCCGCTGCTCGTCGCCGATCCAGGCGACGTAGCCGTCGGGACGCAGCAGGAGGCACGGGACGTCGACCGCCGCTCCGGCGTCCTCGAGATGATCGACCCGGTCCTTCCAGCCGTCGACAGTCAATCGACCGGTGCGGTCCAGCAGCAGGCCACGCCCGCGGTGCAGCAGACCGTAGAGGTTGCCCTGTCGCAGGTCGACGTCGGGCAAGCGGCGGCCGAGCAGATCGGGGCCCTCGCCCACGTCGTAGCGGATGGCGGTGCCGGCGATCTTCTCCAGGAGATGGCGGTTCACCTCGTCGAAGTCCATCAGCTCGGTGAGCAGCCGGCGTACGGCCCGCGCGCCCGGTTCGTCGGCCAGCAGTTGTGTCTGGGCGCGGGTGTTGTCCAGCACGTCGGCGGCGACCGGACGGCGTTCGGCCTGGTAGGTGTCCAGCAGGGTGTCCGGTGCCCACCCGCGGATCTGTGCGGCCAGTTTCCAGCCGAGGTTGACCGCGTCCTGCAGTCCCAGGTTGAGGCCCTGCCCACCGATGGGTGGGTGGATGTGTGCCGCGTCGCCGGCCAGCAGGACCCGCCCGACCCGATACCGTTCGGCCAGCCGGGTGGCGTCGCCGAAGCGGGACACCCAGCGCGGGGAGTGCACGCCGAAGTCGGTTCCGACGACGGCTCGCAGCTGTTGCCGGAAGTCCTCGATGGTGGGTGGTACCGCGCGGTCGCTGAGGCCCGCGGCGGGGACGACGATGCTGTAGAGGCCGACACCGACGGGTCGGACCCAGAATCGGTGCTGCGTTCCGCCGACCGCGGCGACGGTGGCGGCGATTTCCTCCGGTGAGACGCCCGCCTCCATCTCGCCCATCAGCGTCTCGCTCCGCGACGGCTCGCCGGGGAAGCCGACGCCGAGGAGCTTGCGCACCGCGCTGCGGGCACCGTCGCAGCCGACGAGGTACCTGGCGCGCAACTGTTCCCCGTCGGACAGTTCGACGGTCACACCCTCGTCGTCCTGCGCGAGACCGGTGACCGCCCGGCCGCGCCGGACCTGCGCGCCCAGATCGGTGGCATGTTCCGCGAGCAGACGTTCGATGACCGGCTGCCGGATGCCCAGCAGGTAGGCGTACGGGGAGTCGAGCCCTGAGGGCGCGGGTTTGTCGATGGCGGCGAAGAAGCCGGCGGCCGGACGTCGCCTGCCGTGCGCGAGCATGCGGTCCAACAGGCCGCGCATCGCCAGCACCTCGAGGCTGCGGATGTGCAGGCCGACGATGCGGACGGCGGACGGTGGCTCGGTCTCCTTCTCGACGACGAGGACCCGCACGTCGTGCAGGCGGAGTTCGGCGGCGAGCATCGCGCCGGTCGGCCCGCAGCCGACGATGATCACGTCGACGGGATGCCGGGAGGGATCGAGGTGTGCGGAGGACACAGGATGGGCCTTTCGAGAGTGCCGTGGTGAGAAGGCGCTCCCGGCGACACCTGCGTCAGTCGCCCGACCGTGACGGTAGGGGGAGCACCCACAACGAACCAGCGTTCATGGGTCTCACCTCCTCGGGCGGTGTCTCGGTCGACTGCAAGGTACAAGCCCAGCGGCCGCAGGTCCAGCCTTTATGCCGTTCACCGCAGCATGGCGTGGGTCATCCGGCGCGTGGCCACCCACATCGCGATCGAGCCGAACGCGACGAGGTAGAGCGCCGCGATCAGCAGGTGCCAGCTGAGGTGGCCCAGCGCCGGCTCCCGGACGAGCTCGATGCTGTGGTAGAGCGGCAGGGCCTGGATGAGGGGCCGGACCGCCTCCGGATAGACCGACAGGGGATAGAACGTCGTCGCGAACAGGTACATCGGCAGCATGAACAGCTGGATGTACTGGAAGTCGGGGAAATCCCGCAGGTACGTCGTGACGGCCAGCCCGCCCGCCGCGAACGCGTACGCGATCAGCAGCGAGGCCGGCAGGGCCAGCAGCACCCAGGCCGAGGTGACCAGCCCTCCGATCGCCATGATGACCAGGAAGCCGATCGACGTCAGCAACGCGTTGATCATCGCGCTGGTGACCTCGCCGACGGCGATGTCGGTGACCGAGAGCGGCGTCGGCAGGATCGCCTCGTAGGTCCTCTCGACCCTCATCCGGGTGAAGACCCCGATGCTGGTCAGGTTGAACGCCGTGTTCATCGCGGTGGTGGCCAGGATCGCGGGGGCCACGTAGGCGGCGTACGGCACCTCGACCCCGGGGACCGTGCCGACGAGCAGCCCGACGCCGACCCCGATCGACAGCAGGTACAGGAGCGGTTCGACGAGCGCGTTGAGCAGCGGGGTGATCGACCGGCGGTAGATCATGAAGTTGCGTTCGATCAGCGCGAGCGCTCGACGGCGGGTCCAGGCGGGTACGACGACGCTGGTCATGGTGTCTCCACGAAGCTCTGGACGGCGGCCGTCACGGGTGCAGCCGGCGGCGGTAGGTGACGCGGGCGGCCAGGAAGCCGCCGATCGTGAGCGCCAGCAGATAGACGATGTGGACGGAGCTGCCGGCGATCGTGGCCGTGCCGAGGCTCACCGTGCGGCACAGCTCCACCCCGTGCCACAGCGGCAGCAGGTAGGACACCGGCCGGATCCACTCGGGCAGCTGCGAGACGGCGAAGAAGGTGCCGGAGAACATGTAGAGCGGCATGATGACGAACCGGAACACCGTGTCGATGTGGCGCAGCGTGCGTACGCCGACCGCCCACGCCGCCGCCGGCGCCCCGAACGCGAGCCCGGTCAGCGTCGCGCCGAGCAGGGTTCCGAGGGCCCACCGGCCCTCGACCAACCCGAACGCGGCCATTACGGCGATGAAGGCGCCGCTGGTGATGAGCAGCCGTACGGCGATGAAGAGCAGGTGCCCGGCGGCGAGCTGCTCCGGCTCGATCGGTGTCGGCGTGGCGCCCCGGTAGGCCCCGAAGCCGGCGGCGCGGGCGACTCCCCAGGACGCCTCGAGGAATGCGTTCTGCATCGCCGCGGCGGCCAGCATGCCCGGTGCGAAGAACGCCGCGTAGGAGACGCCGGCGATCTGGGCTGGCGCGTTGTCGTCGACGAGGGCGCCCAGGCCGGCGCCGATGCCGATGAGGAACAGCAACGGGTTCAGCACGTTGATCACGATCGTGCCGCGCCAGGTGCGCCGGTAGCGGGTGAGCCAGTATCCGAATGCGTGCAGCACCAGTGGTTCCTTCAGCTACTCGATGAGCGATCGGCCGGTGAGCGTGAGGAACACGTCCTCCAACGTCGCGCGGCGGACCAGGGCGGTGAGCGGGGTGAGCGACAGGGCGTGCACGGTGGCGAGGGCGGCCTCGCCGTCGGCGCAGTAGACGAGCGCCCGGTCCGCGAGCAGTTCGACGCGCCCGTCGGCAGCCGAGCCGCCGGTGGCCAACACCGATGTCCGTAGCTTTTCGGCGGCGGTTTCCCGTTCGTCGAGGCGGAAGCGGAGTTCGAGGACCTCCCGGGTGGCGTATCTGGTGATCAGGTCCCGTGGGGAGCCCTGCGCGACGATCCGACCGTGGTCGACGACGATGAGGCGGTCACAGAGCTGCTCGGCCTCGTCCATGTAGTGGGTGGTGAGGATGAGCGTTACGCCCTCCTGCTTGAGCTGGAAGAGCCGGTCCCACAGGATGTGTCGGGCCTGCGGGTCGAGGCCGGTGGTCGGTTCGTCGAGCAGCAGGATGTCGGGTTCGTTGATCAGTGCGCGGGCGATCGTCAACCGCCGCCGCATGCCACCCGACAGCGTCTCCACCTGATCGCCGGCCTTCTCCCGGAGCTGGGCGAAGTCCAGCAGCCGGGTCGCCCGCTCGCGGATGACGGCCCGCGCGAGCCCGAAGTACCGCCCGTAGATGTGCAGGTTCTCCCGGACGGTGAGCTCGTTGTCGAGGTGGTCGTCCTGGGTGACGACGCCCAGGCGGGCGCGGATCTGTGGCCCCTGCGTCATCGGGTCCATGCCGAGGACGCGCAGGCTGCCGCCGCTGATCGGCGACGTCGCGGCGATCATCCGCATGGTGGTGGACTTGCCGGCGCCGTTGGGACCGAGAAGCCCGAACGACTCTCCCCGCTGGAGTGCGAAATCGATGCCGTCGACCGCGCGGAACTCCGCTGTGGACCCACGCGGCGGATAGACCTTGGCCAGATTTCTCGCCTCAACGAGGGGTTGCTCGATCACCAGGGCAGCCTACGAAAACTGGACAGTCGAACGCAAGATTAATACTGATCTCTGAAATTTCCGGACTGCTAAGGACTGGCCTGGTCGTCAGTTGACCCTCGACCCGGTCGAGGACCGAGCATCGCCGCCATGAACGACACGTCCGCACCCGACCCGACCATGACCCGGATCGTCGAGGCGGTGCAGCTCGGCCAGACCGGGGCAGCCGCCGAGGCTCGTGAGCTGCTCACCGCGCTCTGGGACGAGATCGGTCCCGGCGGTGACGCCCTGCACCGCTGCACCCTGGCCCACCACCTCGCCGACCTTCAGGACACCCTCGACGCGGAACTGCGCTGGGACGAACGCGCCCTGGCCGCCGTGTCCGAGCTGACCGACGAACGTGCCCAGCGGCACCTGCCCTCGCTGGAGGTACGGGCGTTCCTGCCCTCGCTGTACCTCAACCTCGCCGACTGCCACCGGCGACTCGGCAACCCCGATTCGGCCCGCGAGTACCTCGCACGGGCCCGCGCGCACCTGGCACAGCTACCGGACGACCCGTACGGCGAGATGATCCGCGCCGCCGTCGGCGACTTCGTCGCGGACGACCCGACCGACCACCGGCGGCGGTAGCGGTCCGCTCCGCGCACGGCGGGCGGGTCGTCACTCCCCCGCTGCGACGGCCGCCCGGTACGCCTGCGGCGACCGACCGTAGCGAGCACGAAAGAGGCGGCTGAAGTGGGCCTTGTCCGCGAAACCCCACCGGGCGGCGATGAGGTGGACCGGCTGCCGCGCGTACAGCGGGTTGCACAGATCCCGTCGGCACCGCTCCAGACGCTTGGCCCGGATGAGTTCGGCGGGCGTGGTCGCCTCGCCTTCGAACAGGCGGTGCAGCGACCGCAGCGAGATGTGGTGGGCGGCGGCGACGGTACGGGGGCTGAGTTCGGCGTTGTCGAGGTGACGGTCGACGAAGTCGACGACGCGGGCACGTAGGGCGGTGTGCCGTGTCTCCGGCGACAGGATGCCCTCGATGTCGAGGCGTTGGGCGAGCGTGGCGGTGAGCAGGTCCAGCGCCACGCCGCCCAGCATCTCGGCCTGGTTGGGCTCGTACTGCTCGGGTGCGCCGCGATGCCGCGTAGATGCTGGACCAGCAGTCCGCCGACGCCGAGGTGGGCCGGCATCGGCGTGGCCAGCAGACGATGGAGTCGGTCCGGCGGCAACGGCAGCGCCGCGTAGGGGATCTGCACGGTGATCGTGGTGGCGAGGCCGGGGCTGTCCGCCAGGTGCCGGGCGATGTGCGGGCGCGCGGTGTCCAGCAGGGTGAAGTGCCTGGCGGCGACGAGCGTCGTCTCGGTGCGGTCCTGGACCAGGACGCTGCGACCCGTCAGTGGCAGCGTGAGCTGGTAGATGTCCGTCTCGGTTCGGCGGACCAGTCCGGCGGGCCGGGCGGCGTGCAGCGACGGGTACCGCAGCGAGGCCAACCGGATCCGGCCGAGGTCGATGGCCTGGGCGTACGCGACGAAGTCGTCCAGCCGTGCGCTGGTGATGTGCACGGGCGCCGTCTCCTGGGCGAGCAGGGCGTACCAGTACTCGAACCGTTCCGGCGGCGGCAGTACCGTCGTGTCCACCACCAGGTTGGGCAACATCCCGTTCGCCTCCCCGTGCGCGAGGATGGATTCTTGCACGCATCGACTGTCACGGTGCTGAGCGAAGGAGCGACCATTGTCCCCGGTGACCAGCGCCGACGTGCGCGACGCGGCCGACGAGATGATCAGGGTGCTCACGCCGCACCGCGACCGCGACTGGTCGGTACCCGCCGGCACGTTGACGTGGAGCTGCTGGACCACCGCGGCGCACGTCGCGCACGACCTGCTCGCGTACGCCGGTCAGGTCACCGGCCTCGCGACGGACGCCTACCTCCCGTACGACCTGCGGGTCCGCCCCACGACGAACCCTGCGCGGGTGCTCGAGGTGGTACGTGCCTGCGCGGGGCTGCTCGCGGTCGCCGTCGACGCCGCCGCACCGACGGCGCGGGCCTGGCACTTCGGTCCCTGCGACCCGGCTGGCTTCGCGGCCATGGGGGTTGCCGAGACGGTCCTGCACACCTACGACATCACCACCGGCCTCGGCGTGCCGTGGCAGCCGCCGCAACGGCTGAGCGCGCTGGTGCTGCGGCGACTGTTCCCGGACGCCCCGCCCGGCGACGCGCCCGACGTGCTGCTGTGGATGACCGGCCGGGGCGAGCTGCCGGGGCGGGAACGGCGCACGTCCTGGAATTGGCGCGCCGCGCTGGACTGACCCATCGTGACGGCGGGCGGGCGACGCGGTGGCCGAGGGACCGTCGAGCACCGCGTCGCCCGCGCCTGTCCTGGGAAACGCCGTCGGTGCCCGAAAGGGTTGCCGACGGCGTGCACCGTCTCGGTCAGGTCCAGCTGATGCCACGCTTGCGAACGCCGCGCATGCGCTTCTCCTCTCCCCTCAGGGCGACCCCGTACTCGCCCGACGACCTCAGCGTCGACGACCGCCCACCTCGGCGGTAGGGCTTTCGACGTTCGGAGTCGTTCGGCCCTGTTCGACGGTGTGCCCGAACGGCCCTGAGCGGGTGGCACGCCGCCACAGTGGACCGAGAGCGAGGACCGCCACCGCCCCCGACGCTCCGCTGCACCCGATCACCGTGGTGGCCGGCCAACGGTCGGCGGCCAGACCCGCCAGGACCATCGCCGTCCCCTGCAGGCCACTGAGGCCGGTGATGGCGACCCCGAACGCGCGTCCCCGGTACACCGCCGGCACCGCCCGGCCGAACAGGGCGTTCAGCGGCACGGCGAAGGCGCTCGCGGCCCCGGCCAGCGCCAACAGCACCAGCACCACCCACAGCGGCGGGACGGTCCACGCCGCCGTGAGCACACCGGCGGACAGCGCGGCCAGGGGCAGGATCAGCCGTGGGCGGGCCGCCGGCGGGCAGAGCCGGGTGAGGGCGACTCCGCCGAGCGCCATGCC
Source organism: Micromonospora sp. NPDC005174 (assembly GCF_040608495.1). NCBI lineage: Bacteria > Bacillati > Actinomycetota > Actinomycetes > Micromonosporales > Micromonosporaceae > Micromonospora > Micromonospora sp. NPDC005174. The sequence continues at coordinate 84,293 of NZ_JBEXIJ010000026.1, forward strand.
CGCCGGCGCGGCGGCCAGCAACAGCCCCACGGTGGCGGCGTCGCCGCCGTACTGCCGGGCCAGCGGAACCATCAGCCCCTCGGCGGCGTAGGTGAAGGCGCTGGCCGTCCACAGGACGAGCACGTAGGCGCGCAGCCGGGGGTCGGCGACGATCAGCCGCAGGCCGTCCGCGCGACCACGGCGGGCAGGGTTCGGCGGCGTCCGGGGCGCCGGGCGTGCCCGTACGCCGAGGGCGATCAGCAGGGCGGAGACGAGGAACGTGGCGGCGTCCACCAGCAGCGCGCCGCGCAGTGACAGCAGCGCCACCAGACTCCCGCCGACGGCGAAACCGACCACCTGCACGACCTGGGCGCAGATGTTGTCCACGCCGTTGGCCACCGCGTACCGGTCGCCGTCGAGCACGTCGGGCAGCAACGCCGCCCGCGCGGCCACGAACGGCGGCCGCATCAGGTTGACCGCGAAGAGCATCGCCACCAGGGCGGGCGCGGGAAGCGCCGGCAGCGCCGCCACCGGGACCAGGGCCGCGCGGGCGAGGTCACAGACGATCAGGACGCGCCGCCGGGGAAACCGGTCGGCGAATCCGGACAGCAGCGGGCCCCCGACGAGCCAGGCCAGGTAGGAACTGGCGTACGCGGCGGCAGCCAGCGCCGCCGATCCGGTCCCCCGGTAGACGAGGTACGCCACGGTGACGGCCGTGAGCTGGTCTCCGGCCAGGGACAACACGTACGCGGCGAACAGGTGGCGGTACTCGCGTACCGCGAACACCTCGGCGTACGTCGCGGCGCGCTCGCCCACGTCGCCCCCGTATCCCGTGCCTGCCGTCAGGTCACCCGGTCCCGACCGTAGCGACGCCGCCGGGCACGGAACCGGCACGAGGTGTTCGGGACCGTACGGATCTGTTCGGTGGGGCCGAGGTCAGCGCCGGCGACGCCAGCGCAGCCACCAACTCCGGCGGGCTCGACGCGCCGGGGCGACGGCGGTGCCCGGCTCGGTGATGGTGGTGGCCTCGGGACGCGTCCGTTCGGCGCGCCAGCGATGCACCACCTCGTCGGCGTTCACCGGCCGGACCGCCACCCGGGGACCGTCGGGGTTGCGCAGCCAGGCGACGATCTGCCCGTTGAGCTGCCCCACGAAGGCCCGCACGGACTGCTCGGTGGGCAGGTCGCGGACCTCGTCGGGGACCTGCTCGACGCGTCGGCGCAGTTGCAGCGCAGTGGGCAGCAGCAGGTCGCTGGGCAGCTTCTCGCGCTCCAGGAAACTCTTGATCCACCACGACTCGTCGTACGGCATGCCGCGCCCGGGGATCGGCTTGCCCATGCCGGCCAGGTTGTCGAACTCGCCGCGTTGCACGGCCCCCCGGATCTGCGCCTCCACGGCTGCGTCCCACGCCTCGGTCACGCTGCGGCACCTTCCCTGACCACGCTGACGCCGCCGCCGGCGGGCGACACGTGCTGTAACGGATCAGCGCGGCCGGGCCGTCGACAATTCCCGCTCAGCCGGGGTCACGGTGCCGGCGCAGCATCCCGGCGGCCAGCGGCGCGGCGTCCAGGTCACCGGCGGCGAGGCGCGCGGCGAGGGTACGGCGTACCAGCCGGTCGGCCAGCGCGGGCGCATGCCGGCCGACGGCCAGCTCCAGCCGGCCGCGTCGGGTGGTCGCCACGTCCCGGGGCGCCCGTCGGGCGGTGGCGGCGCGCAGGATCGCCGCGACGACACCCTCGACGGGCTCGGGGCGGGACACTCCTCGCAGGGACAGGCCCGCCTCGGCGGTGCTGTCGTGGATCGGTGAGGCGACCATGCTGGGGTAGACGACACTCACCCCGACGTGGGTGCCCACCTCGTGGCGCAGCGCGTCGGCGTACGCGACGAGGGCCCGCTTGCTGACCCCGTACGCGGCGGCGAGGGGCAGCGGCAGCACTGCCATCCGGCTCGCCACGAAGATCACCCGCCCGCGTGCGGCGACCAGTGCCGGCAGCGCGGCGGCGGTGGTCCGCCACGCGGCCAGCAGGTTCACCTCCAACTGCTGGCGGACCACCTCGTCGGGCGGCAGCTCGGCCGGGGCGGGACCACCCACCCCGGCGTTGTTGATCAGCAGGTCGAGCCCTCCGAGCCGTGCGACGGCCTCTCGCACGGCGGCGGGGACGGCCGCCGTGTCGGTCAGGTCACAGCCGAGCACCGGCAGTTCGTTGTCGTCGCGGGCGTGCAGGTCGAGCCCCACCACCCGGGCGCCACCGGCGCGCAGCGCCACGCCGAGGTGCCGACCGAAGGTGCCGCTCGCCCCGGTGAGGAGGACCCGCCGACCGGTCAGGCTCGTCACCGCCGGGCTCCGGCGTTCAGCTCCCGGGTCAGCTCGGTCAGGTACGCGTCGAAGTCCACCCGCATCGCCGGGCGGCGGTGACCCCAGCGGGCCGTCGCCGCCCGTAGCTCGGCCCGGCAGGCGGCCCGCTGCCGCGCCTGGTCGGGCAGGGCGTACCGGCCGGCGAGCTGCGCGGCGATCAGCTTGGCCTGTGCCTCGACCAGCGGGAACGCCGAGCCGGTGGACTGCATCAGCCCCACGAACGTCAGCCCGGGGGCCTCGGGGTGGAACACGTGCCGATACAGCGCGAGGGTGTCGGCCCCGCCGCCCAGCAGCTCGGGCGGCAGGAACCCGATCTCCACCCGGTAGCCGGTGCACCAGATGATGAGGTCGACCTGGTCGGCGCGACCGTCGGTGAACTCGACCCGGTCGCCGTCCAGGGCGGCGACGCCGGGGCGGGCCTCGACGTCGCCGTGGGTCAGCCGGGACAGCAGGCCGTCCGAGAGCGTCGGATGGTCCTGCAGGAAGCCGTGCGTCGGCGCGGGCAGGCCGTAGCTGGCGGGGTTGCCGACGGCGGTGGCGAGCATCGTCTGGCTGATGCGTTGGCGCAGCCGCCACGGAAGCCGGCGGGCCAGCGCGCCGTTGAGGGTGTCCGAGGGGCGACCCAGCAGGTACTTGGGCACCACCCAGACGCCCCGGCGCAACGACAGCAGGGTCCGCTCGGCGACGTACGAGGCGTCCACCGCGATGTCCATCGCCGAGTTGCCGCCGCCGACGACCAGGACGCGTCGGCCGGCCAACTGCTCGGGGCCACGGTAGTCGTGGCTGTGGATCTGCTCGGCGGTGCTGGTGCCGGGGTACGGCGGGTCGGGCAGCCGGGGCACCCGGTTGTGACCGTTGGCGACGACGACGGCCTCGACGGTGACCTCGACCGGTCCCTCCGGCCCGGTGGCGACGACAGTCCACCCGCCGTCGGATCGCCGGGTGACCCGCTCGACGGTGTGCCGCAGGCGGATCGCGTCGCGCAGCCCGAACCGGTCGGCGTAGTCGGCCAGGTAGCCGGCGACCCGCGTGTGGTCCGGGTAGTCGGGCCAGTCGGCGGGCATCGGATGGTCGGCGAACTCGGTACGGCCACGGCTGGTGTTCAGGTGCAGCGTCCGGTACGCGGGCGAGTCCGGAGCCCCGTACACCCAGAGGCCGCCGACCTGGTCGGTGGCCTCGAAGCAGACCACGGCGACGTCGGCGTCGCGCAGTGCCTTGACGGCGGCGAGGCCGGCCGCGCCGGCGCCGATCACCGCAACCCTGGGTCCTGCCCGCATCGTCGCCCCCACATAATCCAACGTCCGATGGATAATCGTTGGGCGGCGGCGGCCCGTCAAGAGCCGGTCGGTCCGTACAGCGCGGTCAGGAAGCGGTGCACGAAGGCCCGGAACTCGCGGCGCTCCCGGGCGGCCGGCGCGCCCCCGGCCAACGCCACGACGTGTCCGTGGGTGGCCCAGACCAGGCTGCGCACAGTGATGTGCGGGGTCGGCTCGGCCAGCGCGCCGGCCGCCGCGGCGGCGGTCAACAGCTCCGCCACCAGCCGGTAGAGCGGCTCGGCGTAGCGCTGGTCCAACTCGGCGTGCCGCTGCGGCTCCAACCAGCGTCGCAGCCACAGCGCGGTGGTCTCCGGGTGGTCCTGGAGGAAGTCCACGAACACGTCGACCAGGTCGTGCAACGCCCGTCGGGCCGCGTCCGGGCCCGCGTCGAGAGCTGCGCGGGCTCGCTCGGCGGCCTCGGTGAGGACCTGCCGCTCGACGGCGAACACGCGCGCGAAACACGCCTCGTAGAGGGCTGCCTTCGTACCCGTGTGGTGGGCGACCGTGGCGACGTCGACCCCGGCGGCGGCGGCGACCTCCCGCAGCCCGACGGCGTCGAAGCCACGCTCGGCGAACAGCGCGGTCGCGGCGGTGAGCACCACCTCGCGGGTCGGCCGGGTCTCGTCGCGCCGGGGCCGGCCCGGGCCGCGTCGGGGCATGGTCATGGCCGCCATTGTGCCCCTAGAATCCAGCAACTGTTGGATTGTCGAGAGGATGCGGCGATGACCGGGCTCGACCGGCGGCCCGCGGCCGCCACCGACGCGGCACTGCCCCGTGGTCCCCTGGCCGGGTTCGCCGCCGGGTCGCTCGGCATGGGTGTCTGGGTGACCGTGCCCGGCCTGCTGCTGCTCTACTTCCTCACCGACATGCTGGCCGTCGGGCCGTGGTTGGCCGGTCTGGCGCTCCTGCTGCCGAAGATCGCCGACGTGCTGCTGCACCCGTGGGTCGGGCATCGCGCCGACGTCGAGCGGGCCCGCCGGGGCGACCGGCGACGGCTGCTGCTGCTCGGCTGCGCCCTGCCGGTCGCGTTCGCGGCGCTGTTCGCGGTGCCCGGCGGCCTGACCGGCGGGCCCGCCGCGGCGTGGGTGGCGGTGGCCTTCGTCGCCGGCAACCTGCTCTTCGCCGCCTACCAGGTGCCCTACCTGGCCACACCTGCCGACCTTCGCATCGGCTACGACGAACGCACCCGGCTGATGGCGTTCCGGATGGTCGTGCTGACCCTCGGCATCCTGGCCTCCGGGCTGCTGGCCCCGCTGCTGACCGGCGGCGACGCCGCGACCCGGGGCGGCTACCAGCGCATGGGCGTGGTCCTGGCCATCGGGATGCTGGCCGCCATGCTCGTCGGCGTGGCCGGCATCGCCCGGCTGCGCGGCGCCGCGCCGAGCACCACCGCGCCGGGACACGGCGGGTGGCGGGCGCTGCGCACCGCCCTGCGCGACGGGCAGTTCCGCTGGCTGGTCGCCGCGTACCTGGCCATGTCCACCACCACCCACCTCGTCCTGGCCGCGGTGCCCTACTACGCGGAGTACGAGCTGCGCGCACCCGGCATGACCACGGTGCTGGTGGCCGCGTTCGTCGCACCGGCGCTGCTGGTCACGCCCGCCTGGCTGGTGCTGGCCCGCCGCGTCGGCAAGCAGCGGGCGCTGCTCGGCGCGCAGGGCGCGTTCGCGGTCGGGTCGCTCGTGCTGGCGGTGGGCCGCCCCGCCGGCCTGCCGGTGCTCGTCGGCGCGGTGGCGGTGCTCGGGGTCGCGTTCGCCGGCATGCAACTGCTGCCGTTCTCGATGCTGCCCGACGTCATCCGCGCAGCCGGGGACACCACCGGGGCGGGCACCTACACCGGCGTGTGGACGGCCACCGAGGCCACCGGCGCGGCCCTGGGCCCCTACGCGTACGCCCTCTGCCTGGCAGTGAGTGGTTTCGTGGCGTCGAGCGCCGGTGAGTCACCGACGCAGCCGGACGCGGCGCTCGCGGCGGTCCGCTACGGCTTCGGGCTGCTGCCGGCGGTGGCGATGCTCGCCGCGCTGCTGCTGCAGCGCCGCTACACCCTGGACGCGACGGCCCGGGCGGCGACCTGAGCGGCCGGCACTAGACTTCGCCCTCGATGGACGCCCCGCTCACCCCCACCGAGACCCGCCCGTGCGCCCACTGTGGACGGCCGGTGCCGCAGCGTGTCGGCGCGGGCCGGCCCTTTCGCTACTGCCGCGACAACGACGGCGCCTGCCAGCGCGCCTCGCGCAACAGCCGGATGCGCCACCGCAACGCCCCCGGCCTGCCCGGGCAGGTGGCCCGCACGTGGGAGGCGGTGGACCGCCTCGACCAGGTCGTCGAGACGTTGACCGAGGCCCTGCACGCCGAACTGTCCCCGGTGGGCGTGCAGCGGCAGCTCGCGCAGGTCCGCGCGGAGGCCGCCACCGAGATCGCGGCCGCGCAGACCGAACGCGACGAGGCCCGCGACGACGCCGAGACCGCGTCGGCCGACGCGGCACGCGCCCGCGAGCAGGCCCGCGCCGCCCGGGCCGAGGCCGACGACGCCGCGCGGCGCGCCGCGGCAGCCGCAGATCGCGCCGACGCGGCCGACGAGCGCGCCCAGCGGGCCGAGGCCGCCCGCGACCAGGCCCGCCACGACGTCAGCGCCGCCGAGGCGCTGCGCACGCAGGCCGAACGCGACCGCGACCAGGCCCGCGCCGAGGTGCGTGACCTGCGGGCGGAACGCGACACCGAACGGCAGCGCGCGGCCGACCTGACCGTCGAGCGGGACGCGGCGCGCGCCGACGCCGAGCGGGCCAGCCGGGACGCCGCCGAGGCGGGCGAGCGGGCCGCGCGGTGGCAGGCCGAGGCGCAGGACGTGCGGCGTCAGATCGACCAGGCCCGCGCCGACGCCGCGCGCACCCGCGCCGAGGCGGCGGACTCCGCCCGGGCCCGGGAGCAGGCCGAACGCGCCCGGGACCGGGCCCAGGTCGCCGCCGCCGAGGCCGACGACGCCCGGCAGGAGGCCGCCGAGCTGGCCGCCCGGCTGCGCGCGGAGGTGACCGCCGCGACCACGCAACGCGACGCTCTCACCGCCGACCTCACCGCCGCCCGGCAGGCTGCGGCCACCGCCGAGGGCCGGCTCGCCACCCTGACGGTACGACTCGACGCCGCCGAGGCCGACCGGGACGTCGCCCAGCGGCGGGTGGCGCAGCTCGGTGACCAGGTCAGCGATCTGGCGCTGGCGCTGGCCCGCCTCGGCGCCGCCGCCCCCGCCGCGGCGGGCGCTGCCGACCCGGGTGCGACACCGCCGCACGCTTCCGACCCGGGTGCGACACCGCCGCAACCTTGACCACATCCGGGCCGTTAACATCCCCGGTGGCAGTCACGACACGCCACCGCCGTGGCGTCCCGGTCCCGGCCGGCTACCCTTGGTTCCGGCCCGCCCGTGGACGCCTCACGCCCTCGGGCGGGAATGGGGCGACGGGAACGCGCCGTTACACCCAGAAGACCAGCACCACGAACGAGGGAGTCGATCATGGGCGAGCGTATGCTGCGCGGAAGCCGGCTGGGCGCGGTCAGCTACGAATCCGACCGCAACACGGAGCTCGCGCCGCGTCAGACCCGCGAGTACCTGTGCGCCAAGGGCCACCAGTTCGAGGTGCCGTTCGCCGTCGACGCCGAGGTCCCGACGACCTGGGAATGCAAGTTCGACGGCAGCGTCGCCCGACTCGTCGACGGCAATGAGCCGGAGCAGAAGAAGGCCAAGCCGCCGCGTACCCACTGGGACATGCTGCTGGAGCGGCGCTCGATCGCCGAGCTCGAGGACATCCTCGCCGAGCGGCTCCAGGAGGTCCGCACCCGCCGCGGCCGCGCCTGAGCCGCACCCGCACGACACGGCGCCCCCGGGAAACCCCGGGGGCGCCGTCGTGTGGGTGGATCAGTTGCGACCCGGCTCGACGATCTCACCCTCGATCGCCCGGCCACCGTCGACGACCACCGGCTGCTCCGGTTGCGGACGCGGTGTCGGCTGCGGGGCACCCTGACGCACCCGGACCGTACGCGGCCCGAACAGGTCACCGGCGACCATCGACGACACCCGCCGCTCGGCGGTGCGTTGCACCCCGGCGCGGGCCAGACGGCGCACCGGGGGCACCATCAGCAACAACCCGACCAGGCCGCTGACCAGGCCGGGTATCGCCAGCAGCAACGCACCCGCCAGCCCGACGAGCCCGTCGGTCACCTGTCGTCCCGGTGGCTGCCCCGCCTGCGCGGCCGCGCGGAACCCGCGCCAGGCGCGCATTCCCTCGCGGCGCAGCAGCACCAGCCCAAGCAGGGACGCGGCGAACACCAGCAGCACCGCGGCGCCGAACCCCACCGCCCGGCCCACGACGACGAACACCGCAAGCTCCAGCACCACCGTCAGCAGCAGGGCCAGCGGCACGAACCTCAGTCCTCGGCGCATCTCACCTCATCGCCATCCCGCGGCACGACACGAACCGCACATCCAGCATGACACGGCCGCGCTCACGGCCACCGCACCTGACCGGTGGGGGTGCCGTTCAGGCTGCGACGTACCGCCTGCCGCCGGTCCCGCACACCCCACGTGGTGATCCGCCACAGCGCCTCGGCGACGATGCGCGGGCTCATCTTGCTGTCGCCGCGCTCCCGCTCGGCGAACGTGATCGGCACCTCCACGATCCGCACCCCCGCCTGGTGCGCCAGCCGCGACAGCTCCACCTGGAACGAGTAGCCCTGCGAGGTCACCGACCCCAGGTCGATGGCGTCCAGGGCGCTGGTCCGGTACACCCGGTAGCCGCCGGTGGCGTCCGAGACGGGCATGCCCAGCGCGAGACGCGCGTACAGGTTGCCGCAGCGCGACAGCAGCAGCCGCCGCAGCGGCCAGTTCACCACCTGCGCACCGCTGGTCCACCGCGACCCGATCACCACGTCGGCGTCGCGGGCGGCGTCCAGCAGCGCCGGCAGGTCCTCCGGGGCGTGCGAGCCGTCCGCGTCCATCTCCACCACCGCGTGGTAGCCGCGCTCACGCGCCCACCCGAACCCCGCGAGGTACGCCGCGCCGAGGCCCTCCTTGCCCCGGCGGTGCAGCACCTGCACCTGCGGGTCGCCGTCGGCGAGCGCGTCGGCGATCGCGCCGGTGCCGTCGGGGCTGTTGTCGTCGGCGATGAGGATCCGCACGGCGGGGGCGGCCCGGCGGACCCGACCCACGATCGCCGCGATGTTGTCGGCCTCGTTGTAGGTGGGGATCACCACGAGGACGCGGCCCACGCCGGGCACCTCGTCCGGACGCCGGATGGTGTCGGTCGCCTGGATCACGGTTCCTCCGCTCCCGCCGGCGTACCGGCTGCTGCTATGCGGGCACGACCCGCTGGCGGCGGCGCAGCACGCCCGCGCCGGCCAGGGCGGCCACCGCCAGCCCGGCGAGGGCCACCTCCGGCCACCAGCCGAGGCGGGTGGCGAGCGTACGCCCGCTGTCGAGCCGTAGCTGCCGCACCACGACCTCCCGGGTGTTGAACCCGGTGGCATCGCTTACCCGCCCGTCGGGGGCGACGAACCCGGACACCCCGACCGTGGAGGCCATCAGCGCCGGCCGACCGTGCTCGACGGCCCGCAGTCGCACCATGGCCAGCTGCTGGCGGGCCTCCGCCTCGTTGAAGGTGGCGTTGTTGGTCTGCACCACCAGCAGCTGCGCGCCGCCGGTGACAGTGTCGCGGACCACCTCGTCGTAGGCGACCTCGAAACAGATCACGTCGCCGAGGACCGCCGGGCCGGCGCGTACCACGCCCGGGGTGCTGCCGGCCACGAAGTCGCTGCGGATCAGGTCGACCTTGTCGCTGACCCGGCGCGCGATGTCCCGCAGCGGCACGTACTCGGCGAACGGCACCGGATGGCGTTTCGCGTAGAGCTGCGCCATGTCGGCGCCGGTGCCGGGCTGCCACAGCATGCCCGCGTTGCGGACCTGTCCGGGGCCGGGCCCGAGCAGCACCGCGCCGACCAGGATGGGCGCGCGGATCGCGTCGGCGGCCTGGGAGATGCGGGCACCGGCGGTGGGGTTGCGCAACGGGTCGATGTCGCTGGAGTTCTCCGGCCACACCACCAGGTCGGGTTGCCGTTCGGCGCCGGCGGCGACCCGCGCGGCCAGCTCCAGGGTGGCGTCCACGTGGTTGTTCAGCACGGCCTGCCGTTGGGCGTTGAAGTCCAGGCCGAGGCGCGGCACGTTGCCCTGCACGATCGCCACGGTGACGGCGTTGCCGCCGCCCGCCGCGGCGACGGGCACCAGCAGGCTCACCGCGCCCACCGCCACGACGACAGCGGCCGGTACGGCAGCCGGCAGCCACCACTCGGGCCGGGCCTCGTGGTGGGCCGCCCAGCCCCGCCAGACGGCGGCGACGAGCAGACCACCGGTGAGGGCCACCGCGAAGGTGACCAGCGGCGCGCCGCCGAGGGCGGCCAGGCGCAGCAGCGGCGAGTCGTCCTGGCTGAACGCGAGACGCCCCCACGGGAACCCGCCGAACGGGGTGCGGTCGCGCAGCGCCTCCTGCCCCACCCACAGCAGCCCGGTCAGCGCCGGCCACTCCCAGCGGCCACGGTCGGCCAGCGGGGACACCCAGGCGGTGGCAGCGCCGAGCAGCGCCACGTAGCCGGCCTGCAGCAGGGACAGCAGCACCCACGGCAGGTAGCCGGTGTGCAGGTTCGTCCAGGCCAGCATCGGCGCGAACAGCGCCACCCCGGTGAGGAAACCCAGGCCCGCGCCGGCGCGCATCCGTCGCCGGTGCGCGGCGGCGGCCAGCAACGCGACGCCGACGGGCGCGAGCGGCCACACCCCGTAGGGAGGGAACGCCAGCAGCAGGGCCAGCCCGGCGACGACGGCCATGGGCGCGGCCACGCGCAGCGGCAGCGGCCGACCTGCGGCGACCGGCTCGCGCAGCACCGTGGGGACGTGGCTCTCGTCCCGGTCCAGGGTCGTCACCGCAGCTTCACCTCGATCACCCGCCGAAGGCTACCCGGCCACCATCGGGGCCCCACCCCACCTCGCCGATCTTGCACTTTCTGCTCCGACACAAGGGGCATTCCGGCCCATCTCACCAACAGAAACTGCAAGATCGGCGAGGTGATGGGTGCGGGGGTGCCCCGGGGGGTGGGGCCCCGATGGTGGCCGGGTAGCCTTCGGCGGGTGATCGAGGTGAAGCTGCGGTGACGACCCTGGACCGGGACGAG